>DUBL01000275.1 GCA_012960345.1 Gammaproteobacteria bacterium
CATTCCAATGCAATGCAATAAGAAAGCGTTTGCATGACGCCACCACCGTCGTACAGAATATAAGTTGCCGGCATTCAGGCTCCATCACACTTAACCGGAGACGCCAATGACACTCGCCGTCGAATCCCTCTCTGAAACTTATACCCGCGATGGGTTTTTCTTCCCGATTGAGGTTGTGGACAGTTTCGAAGCGTCATCCATCCAAAACGATCTCGAAAAAGCGGAAGCCGAGTTAGCGCACAACCCGGAAAAACTGGGCCTGGTCAGAGCATATCCTGATCGACTGTTGCCTTCGTTTGATCGCCTAGTCCGTCATTCGAACCTGATCGCAGCGGTTTCGCCCCTGCTCGGCCCAGACCTCATGGTATGGAGCGGCGGCCTATTCATTAAAGAAGCCAATTCATCAAAGGTCGTGACCTGGCATCAGGACCTGAATTACTGGGGGCTCGATGAAGTCAACGAAGTGACTGCCTGGGTCGCGTTATCACCTTCAACAGTTGCCAGTGGCTGCATGCGCTTTGTGCCCGGTAGTCATCAACGATCGTTGGTGCCACATACCGACACTTTCGATGAGAATAACCTGTTATCGCGCGGCCAGGAGATTGTCGATGTTGATGATAGCGACGGGGTTAACGTTATTCTGGAACCCGGCCAATCATCCCTCCATCATGGGCATCTCTTCCACGCCTCCGGCCCTAACACCACTGGTCATCGCCGTGTCGGTGCTGCTATTCGTTTCATTTCGACTTCAATGCGGCAAGAAACGGACGATCGTCCTCTCGTCACGCTAGTCAGTGGCGAAGACACCTATGGGCATTTCACTGTGACCGGATCACCGCGGGGGCGATTGGCTGAAGAAGACTTTGAGTTATGCCGCCGTGATGCGGCGATCAAGCGGCGAATCCTCTATGTCGGTGCGGAGAAAAATACCGGCGGGCGCTACGCAGCGACGCACGGAGCCTATTGAGCGCTAGTGGTCAGCCGTTTTTGGCTAAGACGTTAACACTGCCTCGCCCCATTTTGACAGTCAGCATCGCTTCTGCGAGGCATCCCGTACGACCTCATCGTTGAGGCGACAACCCTGACTGTCGTCGCAAAGACTCATCGGGTTCTCTGTGACATCACGAATTGATCACCAAATCGACTGGGGGTTGCAATGACCGTTCGCATCGAAAAATCTGGCGCTGTCTGGACAGTAATTCACTCACGTCCGGAAGTCCGCAATGCAATGGATCCGGAAAGTGCAGACGCATTACACGATGCCTTCATTACATTTAACCACGATGAAAGTGCGGCAGTTGCCGTACTGTGGGGTGAAGGCGGGGCGTTCTGCGCTGGGTGGGATCTGAAATATGCGGCGACATTGGACGACAATAATCCACTGGGTGAGTTGGATTTCCCTAGACACGACGAGCCACCAAGAGGCCCTCTCGGGCCCAGTAGACTGGAACTCGACAAACCTGTGATTGGAGCCATTGCTGGACCGGCGGTCGCCGGGGGGTTGGAACTTGCCCTGTGGTGCGATTTCCGTGTCATGGAGCAAAGTGCCTACCTAGGCGTTTATTGCCGACGATGGGGCATTCCTCTTCTGGACGGCGGGACGGTGCGTTTACCTCGCCTTGTCGGTCAAGGGCGTGCTCTTGAAATCATACTAACGGGGCGCAAAGTGCCCGCGAGGGAATGCGAACGAATTGGACTGTGTGAATATGTCGTAGAAGACAAGACTTCCCGCGAACGCGCAGAACAAATGGCTGAAAACATCGCACGGTTTCCACAAAGTTGCCTGCGCGCTGACCGACGGTCTACCTTGGCGCAACACGGATTGTCTGTGCGGGACGCTCTTGTACAGGAGTGGCAAAATGGGAAAAAGGAATTACTCACCGGGGGGCTCACCGGTGCCGCGGAATTTCGTGATGGCAAGGGCCGCCACGGTGATTTTAGCGATGCGTGATGGAACTCATTGTCTGGTGCTAGCACCGCCGGCAAACAATAACCAGCGTGACAAATACTAGTCAGACGATGTGTATCACGAACCGAGATGTTTGTTGCGTGCGCTTGCATTTAGAAAACCGCCGCGACGCGTCCTCTCAAACGATGGCAGGCATACACAACCCATGGGTGTGACTCATCCACCCCAGATTGCAGCGATTGTGCTCGCTGGTGGATTGTCTCGACGCGCCGGTTCAATGAACAAACTGCTGTTGCCGCTGGCTAATGCGGCCTTGATCGTACACGCGGTCGAGGCCGCCTTGGGCTCGCTCGCAACGCCGGTTATCGTAGTCACTGGATACGATGCAACCCGCCTGCGCGAAGCGCTAGGCAACCGTGACCTCATCTACACACACAACGCTGACTATTTAGAAGGTCAGGCAAGCTCTATTCGCTGCGGACTGAGTGCATTACCCCAAAGCATTGATGGCGCATTGATCTGTCTCGGTGACATGCCACAGATCCTTTCACAGCATCTCGATGCTCTCGTGCATTCGTTCAAGCCAAACGCCATCAGCGTCCCCATCTGTGCTGGCCGTCGAGGCAACCCGGCGCTTTTCCCGGCCAGCCTATTTCCAGAACTCAACAACCTGACCGGCGATATCGGGGGTCGTGAACTCATTGCTACCGGCTCAACACCCGTGATTGAAGTCGAAGTTGATAGCCCTGCGATCTTTTATGATATTGATCATGCAGACGATCTCGATGTATTGAACGGCCAGTGATGAGCTCAATTAACGCTCGGTGGCTGTCAGAAAATCGAAATCACACCCTTCATCAGCTTGCAATATCGACGTTTGGTAAAGTCGCGCGTAACCTCTCTGTGGCCGTGGCGCACTCAATTCATCTGCGCTTTCCTTACGTCGCTGATTGAGAACTGTCTCATCAACCAGCAGATCCAAACATCGATCACGCACGCTGAGACGAATTCGATCCCCGTTACGAACTAATCCCAAGGGGCCCCCTGCAGCGGCATCGGGTGCAACATGAAGAACAATGGTGCCGTAGGCTGTTCCACTCATGCGGGCATCCGAGATTCTTACCATATCCTTCACACCCTGGGCCGCCAACTTACGTGGAATGGGCAGGTAACCGGCCTCAGGCATGGCAGCCTCACTTGTCGGCCCTGCGTTCTGTAAGATCAGAAACGAATCCGCGCTCACCGGTAGATCGGGATCATCAATGCGATGAGCTAGATCGTCGAGCGAGGAAAATACGACTGCCGTTCCCTCTCGCTCAAATAATCGGGTATCGGCCGCAGAACGCTTGAGCACAGCACCGCGTGGCGCAAGGCTGCCAAATAGCGAAATGAGCCCACCGACCGCCTCAATGGGATTGTCATGGGTAGCAATCACACGACGATCCACAGGCTTCGCAGCCGATCGAGTCATCCGCTCACCGAGCGATTCACCGGTGACGGTTATGCAATCAAGATGCAGTTTTCCCTTGAGTTCGTTCAACACGGCACCTACGCCCCCGGCGGCAAAAAAATCTTGCATATAGTGTTCGCCCGTCGGCTTAAGATTAACGATCACCGGCGTGTCATCACTCAGTTCATTCAAACGCTCCAGTTTGACGGATACTCCGAGGCGTCCCGCAATAGCAGTCAGATGAATCACCGCATTGGTTGATCCTCCAATCGCAAGCAACACACGCAACGCATTTTCAACCGATTTTTCCGTAATCACTCGGGCCGGAGTGATGCCGCTTTGAATCAGGCGGTAAGCAGCTAAGCCTGTGGCCTCAGCGATGCGCAAACGATCTGCATGGACAGCGGGTGCACCCGCACTGTCCGGCAGCGCCATTCCCAAGGCCTCGGCAATACATGCCATGGTGCTGGCGGTGCCCATGACCGGGCACGTACCTGCCGTCGTCGCAAGATTGTCTTCGATTTCGTTGATCTCCTCATCGGAGATCGTCCCGGCCCGATACATTGCCCAAAACCGGCGGCAATCAGTACACGCGCCCAGGCGCTCGCCGCGGTAAGTTCCCGTCATCATGGGACCACCAACCAACTGAATGGCCGGCACATCACAAGCGGCTGCACCCATCAACTGCGCGGGGACCGTCTTATCACACCCCCCCATCAGGATAACCGAGTCCATCGGCTGTGCCCGTATCATCTCCTCCGTATCCATCGACATTAGGTTTCGGTATTTCAAACTGGTTGGTGCAAGAAAGACCTCGGGTAACGCGATGGTCGGAAATTCCAACGGTAATCCACCCGCTGCAGTCACTCCACGCTTGACGGCATCCAGTAATTCCGGGAAGTGTCGATGACAGTTGCTGTAACCGCTGGGTGGATATGCGATACCCACCACCGGTCGATCCAAGGCCTCCGCCGAATAGCCCATCGACTTGGCAAACGATCGACGCAGATAACCTGCAAAACCCGCATCACCATAATGGGTGAGTCCCTGGCTAAGTCCCCCGGGCTTATTTTTCTCTTTCAATATGGTTATTCCTATCTATGCGGACGACGGCAAACGCGTGCGGCAAAACACTATCTGTAGTGGAGACCGTGAACTCACATAGTCACAGCCAGAAAATTTTCCAACAAGCGCTCAGCGTTTCGTCGAAAATCTGAAAAATGCGGCTCAGCGGCGCTTTCCATCCCAGCCATCGCGCCGCACCCGAGTGTTGCCTCCAAGGCCTCGGCATAAGCAGGAACCGCTCCCCACTCGGGAATGGTCGTGGGCTCTAGTTCAACATGAAATTGAATGCCCCAAGCGTTTTGGCCAACGCGCATGGCCTGGCATTCGCAAGCCGGGGAGGTCGCCAACACGGTGGTATCGGGCGGCAGCTCGGTCACTGCCACAGAGTGCCATTGCAAACATCGAACCGGAGAATCAATACCGGCAAACAGGGGATCATTGACAGCAGCCGGCGTTAGAGAGACCTCAAGAATACCAATCTCCGGGGACGACTGGCGAGTGCAACGTCCACCCAACGCATCGGCCAGCAACTGGTGACCCAGGCAAACTCCGAGAAACGGCTTGCGCATTTCTTCTACCCAGCGGCGAATCGCTTCCTTCTCCGGCTGCAACCAGGGGCAAAACGCCTCGTCCCATACGTCCATTGGGCCTCCCATGACCCATAACGCATCGTAATCTTCGAGCGACGGTATCGGCTCACCGGCGTCGAGTTCAACCGGCGTCCAGTCGATCCCCGTCTCGGCTAGCAGCGATCGAAAAACTCCCGGATGCTCACAGGCAATGTGCTGAAAAACGAGTAGTCTCATCAATCTGCTCTCCGTCCTTGATCAGCGACCCGTTACACTGGTTGGATCCACCAATAGACTGCCAGATTATAAAGACACTCACGTCGCAGTGACGACTTAAACCTATGGGGGTTATTCACGTGTCTCAAAAAGATTTTCAACCGATAGACCCCGCCGTGGTTCCCCGATTTTCGGACATCGCCACTTTTCTAAGAACCCAGCGGTATGAACCTTCAGAGGAAGTGGATGTTGGATTAGTGGGTGTGCCATTTGACATAGGCCTGAATTACCGCAGTGGTGCGCGGCAAGGACCCGCTGGGGTGAGAGAAGCCTCTCGATTAATACGACGGGTTCACCCAACCAGTGGCATCAAACCCTTTGACCTGTGCAATGTGGCTGACTTAGGTGATGCCCCGGTCAACCCACTAAACAAAGATCAGTCCATTCAATTGATTGAAGAATTTTTTTGCGATCTTCGATCTAAGAGCATCGTGCCCATTGCAATCGGCGGGGATCACACGATTCCGTTACCGATCCTTCGCGCGCTAGCCGTCGACACCCCTGTCGGCATACTGCATTTTGATGCACATGCGGACACACTCGATGAATTGTGTGGCGACCGTATCAACCACGCCACGTTCCTACGGCGTGCCCACGAAGAGGGACTAGTCGATCCAAAGCGCGTCATTCAAATCGGCATGCGCGGCAGCCGTTTCGATGATAACGACATTCAATTCGGCTACGACGTCGGCTACACCATCATTACGATGGACGAGTATGAAGAGATGGGGCGCGCCGCAGTAATAGAGCAGATCGACGAGGTGCTCGGCCAGGGGCCAATCTACATTTCACTGGATATCGATGGCCTGGATCCAGCCTATCTACCAGGGACTGGCGTGCCTGAAATCGGCGGGATCTTACCGCGCGATGCGCAGGTCATCCTGCGAGCACTGCGCGGCCGCCACGTGGTTGGCGCTGATATCAGCGAGATTTCGCCGTGTTTTGATCCGACCGGTATCACCTGTGTAACCGTGGCCAATCTGATGTTCGAGATGCTGTGCATCATCGCCGACTCGATTGACGAACGACGCGCAAGCTGAAGCCGTCTCAAATCACAACGTGCCAGAAATAATAATCTGCCACTTGAGTGGAACACTTCAGCCGTTTAACAGTCCAGCGTGTGCTCTCGCTCCCACGGACTAATCGCAGCCGCATAACGGCGCCAATCCGAGTGCTTCAATTTCGCGTAACTGTCGACCAGTGCGTCACCCAGGCCATCACGAATCACTTTGCTTTTTTCAAACACTCGAATCGCATCCAGGAGGTTTGACGGAAGCCGCCTTAGGCCGCGGAGATTCTGGCCCTCGATATACATATTGATGTCGAGCGGCTTACCCGGGTCACGTTTGTTCGCCACTCCATCCAAGCCTGCCATGAGCACCCCAGCCTGCAGCAGATAGGGGTTCGCGGCCCCATCCATCAACCGCATTTCGAAGCGACCGGCCTCGGGCACACGCACCATATGGGTTCGATTATTCCCCCCGTAGGTGATGGCATTGGGCGACCAGGTGGCACCCGACAACGTCACTTGCGCATCAATTCTCTTGTAACTGTTCACCGTGGGGTTGAACAACGCGGTAAGCGCATCAGCATTGTGCAAAACACCACCGAGAAACTGGTAGGCAAGTTTTGATAAGCCAAGATCATCCCGCGCATGGTGAAACAAATTTCGTTTGCCTGATTTATCCCAAACTGAGACATGGGCGTGGCAGCCATTACCCGTCAGGTTTGGGAATGGTTTTGGCATAAACGTCGCCCGCAACCCATGCTTTTCCGCAATCGCTTTGACCATGTATTTAAAAAAGACATGTCGGTCCGCAGTCACGAGCGCATCGGCATAATCCCAGTTCATTTCAAACTGCCCATTCGCATCTTCATGATCGTTCTGGTAAGGGCCCCAGCCCAATTCGATCATCGCGTCACAGATCTCACTAATGACATCAAAGCGCCGCATTAGTGCGGACTGGTCATAACACGGTTTCTCTTGTGTGTCCCTGGCATCAGAAATGTCACCACCATCCGCATCAATCAAAAAATATTCACACTCCACGCCGGTCATCATGCGATAACCCTTCGCCGCGGCTCGATCAATTTGCTGCTTAAGCGCGACGCGGGGAGAAGCTTCGACCGGTACCCCGTTCATATAGAGATCACTGGCAAGCCAGGCTACTTCCGGTTTCCATGGCAACTGCACCAGCGAATCCGCATCAGGTATAGCAAACATATCGGGGTCGGCGGGCGTCATATCGAGCCACGCCGCGAAACCTGCAAACCCAGCGCCGTTGGCGTGCATTCCGTCGATCGCACGGGCAGGGACTAATTTTGAACGCAGCACGCCGAACAGGTCCACAAAACTGATCAGAAAGTAACGAATTCCCTGATCTTTTGCGATTCTAGAAAGGTTCTTGGCCATCTTCTTTTCCCCCCGTTGCGCTGGCGTCACTGCCCACCAGCAGTCATGTCAGTCCTTCGACCCGTCAGCGTAATCCGTCGTCGCCCGGTGTCCGGTCAGTGGTATACCCATCGCAGCGGCCGTTGGCAACGTCACACTGCGAAGATCTTCGGGTTCGAGATTATGCAACCTCGTCTTACCAGTACAACGCGCCATCATCGACGCTTCACCGGCGTTTGCGCTCAAAATAGCGCTGATCCCCTCGGCACGCTCTTCTAATTTGCGGTCAGCTACATAATTGACATTGCCCCCTTCGATAACTGCACCTGCGGCAAGCGCAATCGACACGCCATAAATCAACGCACTGGCGCCCATGGCAATGAGTTTTGCGGCATCAGTTCCAGATCGCACGCCTCCAAAATACAAGAGATCAAGCATTTCTTCCTGACGACGCTTTCGAAGTGCTTTCACCGTGTGATCCAGCAACCGAAAATCCAGTGTGCCGGATAACTCACCTGCAAGTGACGGAAACACCCCCGTCGCATCCAACAACAGCATCTGGATGTTACTTGCCAGCGCCACATCGAGCGCCGCATCAACTTCTGACACGTCATTAATTAACAGGCCCCTGGCTTGTTTTGTCCCCGCACTCACCAGCAGCCGATCAGCGTCAGACCAGTGGCAGATCACGCCCCGGGCCGTTACATCAATCGGGTTAACCGGCGTCACCATCTGTAGCCAGTCAATTTCTACACCTAAAGACTTGCCACCAACATATGCCCCGCCACCAACCAATGCCTTGGCCGCTGCTGTGCGTATTTCCTCTGGCGCCTCGTCGAAGCCACTCACCAGGAACGGTGGGTCCAGTGACAGCACACCACCGATTTGAACATCCGTGCGACAGTGCTCCCGATACGGGTCGATCACCAGTCGTGACAAATTGGCCGGCAAAAAAACAAGGTCATCTAATGACGGCGGGCGACCTTCAGGAAATGGGTTTTCCCGCACAGGCAAGCGCCGCGTCAACATGGCGCGATGCGTTGCCTGATCAAGTGGATTGATTCTGGCCATCGAGAAAATATCTTCACGATGATGAACCGCATAGTCCGCTGAGCCGGTCTCCGCGTCACAGCGGTAACACCGTGCTGCTTCACGACGTGCAACCTCGGTATCGTAAGTCTCTTCAATCTCTGGAAACGTTACCGGTTGATCACCGATCCCATGAAACACGGGTTCCTGTACCGGAAATAGTTCCCACGACAAATCCTGTGCGACCGGTACCCGTCGAGTCCGATAAGGCGTCCGATAGGACACCGGGGCTTCGTTCCCATCGAGAAATGCCTGCAGGTAGTACGCGACTCTTTGACCATGGTGCATCGCCATCACCAGTGTCGATCCACCGAATGCTCCATCGCCCGCAGCAAAAACCTTGGGATCGTCGGTTCTCATGGAGGCAAAATCAGTCTGCACTCGGTCGGCTGCCATCAAGTGGTGCTTTTCGAGCTCCTCTGATTGGGCCTGTTGGCCGACAGCCGCGATCACCATTCCGCAATCGATCGCGTGTTCCGATCCTTCAACAACCTCCGGGCGTCGCCGACCATCCGCATCGGGCTCCCCAGGCTCAGTTCGCATGCAGTTCAGGACTAACCCCGCCGAGTTTGCTTCAAGCGACACCTGCAACGTGTTATAGACAAACTCTATGTCCTCCTTGATCGCGTGATGTAACTCGATCTCTCTCGCCGGTATCTCATCTGGACCCCGACGGTAGATCACTTTCACGCGCTCACAACCTGGCAAGCGTTTGGCCACGCGACAGGCATCCATCGCGACATCTCCGCCGCCGATCACGACCACGGTGTGGGGCAAGGAAGGTCGCTCACCTGCATTGACTCGGCGAAGAAAACTGACGCCATCCACCACCGCATCATGATCCTCTCCAGCCACGTTCATGGGCTTGCCCCACCACGAACCGATCGCTAGCAGCACCGCGTCGTGACGACCCTTGAGTTCATCCAAGGTCACGTGCTGCCCTAAGCCAGTGTTGAGATGAAATTGGATCGAAGGGCACTTTGCCTTAAGTCGTTCGATATCTTCTTGAATAACATCCGTGGGCAAGCGGAATTCTGGAATGCCCCACACCATGAGACCACCCAGTCGATCCGTCATTTCGTAAACATGCACTTCAAATCCCGCAACAGCGAGATCGTGCGCCGCAGTCAACCCAGTCGGTCCGGAACCGACGATGCCAACGCTCTCCTTACGGGTAACAGACACGGCCATCGGCACGGGGTCGGTACCTAATTTATCCATGACATGTCGCTTGAGATTACGAATCTGTACGGGACCGTCACTGCTCGTCCGCCGGCAAGCCGGCTCGCATGGCGCATCACACACCCTTCCGCAGATGGAACTGAACGGATTGGTGGCAGTAATCGCCTCAAACGCTTCTTCGTAACGTCCTTCCCAGATATAGCCAATGTAAGAAGGGGCATCAGTCCCAATCGGACAGGCGACCTGGCAAGGGGCCGGCACGTAATGCGCGTCGCGCGTGTCATCTAGATAGCCGGGCGGCGTCACCGGTACCGAGATTCGATTAATGTCATAAATACTCATTTCAGCCACCTGCTGCAACGGCAGGCACACGCCACTGTGGCTCATAAGGCAAACCTGTCATCGCGGCTGCCTCGGGCGTGGTGGCCACCAGATCAGCACGGCTTAAGTCCCGCACATCCCGGTAGCCGAGCTCACGTGTTAACGCCGCGATCTGCCATCGCACCGTCTCCAGAAATCGATGAATGTTCTTGGATTCAATCGAGGGCTTGTAACGATCTTCATGCTCGGGGTCTTGCGTCGCAATGCCCGTGACACACTGACCCACATGGCACTGCATACAGGCAATGCAGCCTCCGGCAATAATGACAGAAGTACCCAGTGCCGCCGCGTCGGCGCCGAGGCAAAGCGCTTTGACCGCATCGATACCGTCTCGAATGCCGCCCATTAATACAATCTGAATACGCTCGCGCGCACCGATTTCCTCCAACGCCTCGAGGGCCTCAATGATCGCGGGCAGGGTCGGAATCCCCACGTGATCAATCACCTCCGAACTCCCCGCTCCGGTCGAGCCCTGCATGCCATCGAGCTCTACAAAGTCGAATCCGTCCTTGGCTGCGATCTTGATGTCGTCGCGAATTCGCCCGGCACCGAGCTTAACGCTGACCGGCAAACGATAACCTGTGGCTTCACGCAATTCTTCCACCTTAATCACCAGGTCATCGGCACCCAGGATGTCAGGATGCCTCGATGGTGAACGCAGATCGATGCCCGCAGGAATACCTCGAATCGCCGCCAGTTCAGGGGTGACTTTTTTAGCCATCAATTGGCCGCCGAGCCCAGGTTTCGCCCCCTGGGAAATATAAATCTCCAACCCATCGGCCCGCTGCATGTCATGGATATTCCATCCCAGGCGCCCACCAAGACACTGAAAGATCAACTGACCGGCTGCATCTCGCTGCGCATCACTCATACCCCCTTCGCCGGTATTTTCAGCGATGCCTGCCAAACCAGAGGCCATCGCAATGGCCTGCTTAGTCGAACGACTGAGCGCTCCATAGCTCATGGGTGCGATCATCACCGGC
>DUBL01000276.1 GCA_012960345.1 Gammaproteobacteria bacterium
GGAGTACGTTTCTTTCGATGATGTCGACAGCGCGCCAGTACGGTACTTGCAACCACTCGTTGCTCACTGAAATCGTTTGCTAAGTCAGAGAGGCTCGCCGGAGCGCTCGTCTTCGTGGGGCTCGCTTGTTTCGCAAGACGTTCCGGGTCGACCGATCTTGCTCGTCGTGTGGATGTGCCCTCTGGTCCCTCAATCAGTGCTTTTGCTTTGAGCGTGACGAGCAAGGCGCAGGAGTGCAGCGCGCAGTCCGTCATCTCGTAGGCTGGCAGCGCTTTTCTGTAGAAGATTCCCCACGGTCGAGGTTAAAGGGCTGAGGCGACGATGGCGAGTTGTAGGAGGTGGTGGAACCCGTGGCGGGCGTGTGCGGATTCGCAATCGTTTCATTGGTAACCCTGTTCGGCCAAAGTATTCCAAAATCGAGACGGTCTTACTGCGAACGGCGTGTGCGAAGACAGGAGAGTCGGCAAGCACCAGGAGCTCGTTATCTTTGATTTGGGCTGACGTATGGCGGGCTAGGTTTTCACCAACGGCGCGCTGCCAGACATTGGCCTCGTTTTCATCAGTTTTCAACGACTGTGTTGCGCTAATTGAGTGGACAAAGTGTTTTGCGGGACGGAAGGTAGAATCGGTCATGATAAAATTCAAGAACTGGCCAACATAGAACGGGTGGACACGGTGCGAGTCAGGCCTATCATATCGGTTGCCCTGTCGTCTGGCCAAGGAAGAATATTTAATTTTGTGAATAAACGGCAGACTTTTGACTTGGGTGTTGATGTTTGGGCCAGAATACCAATCACGATCAATTGCATTTCTATTTCATGTTCAGCACCACATTAACTCGAGTATTCGGCAGTCGCAATCAGCGACTGCTTAAGCGTTTGGACAAGACCGTGACGGCGATCAACGCCTTTGAGGAGGGTTTGATTGAGCTTGGCGACGACGCTCTCGCTACAAAAACTACGAAATTCAAAGGTCGGCTGCGCGATGGCGAGAGTATCGGCAGCATTTTACCGGAAGCCTTCGCCGTGGTTCGGGAGGTTTCTCGAAGAACACTCGATATGCGTCATTTCGATGTGCAGTTGGTTGGTGGGATGGTGTTGTACGATGGAAAAATTGCTGAAATGCGGACTGGGGAAGGAAAAACCCTGGCAGCAACATTGCCTGTCTACCTGGCGGCTGTCGATGGCAAGCGGGTTCATGTGGTCACGGTCAACGATTACTTGGCTCGCCGCGATGCACAGTGGATGGCCCCGATCTACCGATTCCTGGGTTTAAGCGTTGGCGTGGTGGTTTCCGGCCAAGACTCCGCTACGAAAAAGGAAGCCTATGACAGTGATGTGGTGTATGGAACCAACAACGAGTTTGGATTCGATTACCTACGTGACAACATGGCTTTTAGTGATGAAGATCGTGTCCAGGGACCGCTCGATTTTGCGATCGTCGACGAGGTTGATTCGATTCTGATTGATGAAGCGCGTACCCCACTGATTATTTCAGGCCCAGCGGACGACAGCACTGATCTGTACCTTCAGATTGACCAGGTAGTTCCGCAACTAACGCGGCAGGAGATAGAGGATGGGCCTGGTGATTTTTCTGTTGACGAAAAGGCAAGGCAGGTATTTTTGACTGATGAGGGCTTTGAGCGCTCAGAGGAACTTTTATCAGGTGCCGGACTGCTCCCAGACAACACCAGTCTTTATGATGTCGGGAGCATTACGCTGATGCATCATGTCTATGCCGCACTGCGGGCCCATTCGCTTTTTCAACGCAATGTGGATTACATCGTTCAGGACGATAGTATTGTGATCGTCGATGAATTCACAGGTCGAATGATGCCCGGGCGCCGCTGGTCTGAGGGATTACACCAAGCGGTCGAAGCAAAGGAAGGGGTCACCATACAGCCCGAAAATCAGA
>DUBL01000277.1 GCA_012960345.1 Gammaproteobacteria bacterium
AAATGCCCACATTCCGTTCAATCGATCAACAACAGAACGTCCCCATTTTCGGTAACCATGGAGTAGCACTTCAGTATCTGAGTGGTCAGTTCGAAAAATAACGCCGTGGGACTCCAGATCGCGGCGAAGCTCACGATGATTGTAAATTTCACCGTTGAACACCAGCACCAGTGAAGCGTCTTCAGTCAACATTGGCTGATGCCCATCGGCAATATCTACGATCGACAACCGCCGATGACCTAGATACACACCCTTCTCATCGTTCCAACTACCAGCAGCATCAGGGCCCCGGTAAACCATGGCCTCCATCATGGCCTCAAGAATGCTTTGATCTCCGTTTCCGGTAAAACCACAAATACCACACATTACAAAAACTCCGGTCAGTCACCCGAACCGTTGCCGCGCTCAACCTGATAAAACTCTCTTCCCGCTTGCAATCGGTAAACGCGGATAAGAAACTCCGCGATAATTCCCAAGCTCAGCAGTAGCACCCCAGACAGAAAGAACAACGCGGTCAATAGCGGCAGCGGAGTTTCGATAAAAGTTGCCTGACCGGTAAACTTGTAGAACAGTGCCAAAGCGAAAGCTAATAGAGCTGCCATAATGCTCGCTACGCCCAAGCCGCCAAAAACATAAAAGGGCTTGGAGGAATAACGCTGCAGAAATTTCAAGAAAACCAGGTCGAGCAAAGTTTTCAGGCTACGCCGGGCAGCACTTTCCCGTCGCGCCAGGCCGTGGCTTCGCGGAAGCTGCGTAACTGGCGCCTCGACAACCCGTCCGCCGCGCCATGCTACGTATACGGGTATGTATCGATCCAGATTGCCCGACAATTGCAGATCCTGTACTGCCGTTAGCCGGTATGCCCGTAGCGAACAGTCGTAATCATGCAGTTTAACCCCAGAGACTTTCGAGATTATCCAATTGATCAACCAGCGTGGTCCTTGACGGGTCAACCGTCCACCATCCAAGTCACGACGCCAGCCTGCGCATACATCAGCACCTTCCTCCAGTCTCGCAATCATCTTGGGGATATCAGCAGGATCATTTTGCAGGTTGGCGCTGATAGTGACGATGTAATCACCACTGGCGTGGTCAAACCCCGCCTGTAGCGCCTGAGTAAGGCCGTAGTTGCGTCGCAATTGCACCCACGAAACCGCGTCATGCTCAGCAGCCAATTCAGATAGTCTCTCACCAGTGCGGTCGGTGGAGCCATCGTTAACAAATAGAAAGTGCCACTCAAATTGACTCTCTATAGCAGCGACACGAGAAAGTTTTTGCCACAAAGGAAATATTGCCCACTCTTCATTGTAGGTCGGCACTACTACTGTGATGACGATTTGGTCCTCGCTCACTCTATCCATATTCTGTAATTTTCTGAATTCACTTTAACGCTCATTATGAAACCCATATTACGAGGCTTTCGACTTTGAAACTACTCCCGTACTAAAGCCCACGCCAAGGTAAGCTATGCGGTGAACAAAGCCCGCACGGAGAATCTTACCAATCTCGCACTGAATTTATTTGTCCTTTTGGGTAACCGGGAGGGTTGTCGGTATAGACACAAAACGATACCCCTTCTCGCGGTACTAGTTCTAATCTGCCCTTTATCCAAATCTTCTGGCGTGATCGTGTGCTGAGATTTAAGCCAGAAACCAGGGCGAAAGGCGCGGACATCTCGGTGACCTGTTCCTGTGCGTTAACTCCCTGGCTACGCGGGAAGGTGCGAAGAAAATCCCGGTGACGGATGTCTGGGCTTCGAATATCAACAGCGGAATCATCCACCACATTAACATAAGCCATAACATAGGCATTCGTCTGGAACGGCACCGACCCCTTAGGGCACACCCCAATTTCAACCGCTGTGGGTGAATCATATGCCCAAACCGCCATGATCGGACCGAGAATCGC
>DUBL01000278.1 GCA_012960345.1 Gammaproteobacteria bacterium
ACTTCCGCCCCACGACCCGCTTCGGACACCCACTGCCGTTCTGTTTCGCTCCCGATAGACACACTATTGGGATGAATACCCGCGCTAGCGAACAAGTAATCTTTGCTTTGTACCAGCTGTAACAATGATTCAAACCGAGCGGCCTCTACTGACACTACCAGGCAATACGCCACATTGTTCTCGACCTGGCGTTCGAGGACGCCATCGCGGTCAACATCGAATTCTTCAAAATCGATGTGACAATGTGAATCTACGAGAATCAACCGGCCATCATTCCTTCCGCTCGCCCGCGGTCGGCGTCGTTTCCGACGCCCCGCTTACATCGAGTAGGTGGCGCGATCGCTATTTGACGTGCCCGTAAGGAGGGCTTCAATGCGTTTTCGTATCGGCTCGCCGTCCGGGGAATCGAAATGAATCCCCACGCCTGCCGTCCGTCCAGATTGCGCGCCTACCGGGGTAATCCAAGCGACGGTACCGGGAACCGCTTGTTGGTCGTTATCAGGCAACTTGAGTATCAAGAAGACCGGGTCACCCACCGTATAGGTTGCATCTGTTGGTACAAAAACACCTCCATTGGCCAGAAACGGCATGTAGGACAAGTACAGCGCTTTCTCGTCGCTAATGGCCACTGTCATAACCTTCGGTTTCGCGGTCTTAACTGCTCCCGCCTCTTTCTTGGTGGGTTTTGTACTTGCCATACGTTCGCTATCTCCTGTGTGAGTGATAGTCTAATGGGTTCTATTCTAGCGCCGTCAGGATGTGTTCTACAAAAAGTGTGTCATCGACTGTTCCCGGTGTCGCAGCCAGAAATCGCCCTATCTCTCGGTACGCTGTGAAACTCCGAGCCGACGAACGGCTAAGCTCTCCCAATTCCGCGTCCTTGATCGTCATTAACTGAAAACGTATCTGGCGACAGATTGCCTGTTGGACCCGTGGCAAAACGAGTCCAAGTTGCTCGCTATCTAGGTGGGTTAACGCTTCAGCCCTAATATTGCCTTCGGGCGTGATAGCGCACGCCCATTCCATTCCCAATCCACCACCCTCCCCTGCTTCCGCTTCCGCCAGGATTATCGTTTCAGCGATCTCTGGGCAGTCCAGTCCGACTGTCATTGCTCTATCCAGCAGGGTTTGAGTTGAAGATTTAAGGTCTGTCAGGTGTTTCCTAACCACTGAAGCCGGCGGCGCACCAAGCGGGACGACCATGCAGCGACTACGGATAGTCGCTGCAATTTGGGTTGGTTCCCGGCATGCCATCAGAAAAAACGTATTATCGGCCGGCTCTTCTAATGCTTTTAAGAGCGCGTTAGCCGCGTTCGAATTCATGTCATCTGCCGTCATGATCAGCACTACTTTCGAACCCGGGCCGTGTGCTGTAAGGGCCAGCGCTCCCGTGAGGGCGCGAATCTGATCGACAGTGATGGTGCGCCCGCTGACGGCTCGGCCTGTGCCTGCCAAATAACGTTCCCCCCCTTTGATGGGTGAATCACCATGAGTGTCCAGGGTCCCTCGAGTCGTCAATACATGAAAGTCAGGGTGATGACCCAACATAAATTGGACGCATTGCGGGCAGGTACCACAGCCTTGTGGCTCACGGGTGCATAACAGCGCCCGCGCCAAGTGGTTAGCAAAACGGAGTTTTCCGGCACCTCGCCCGCCAACCAGCAGCAACCCCGGCGGTAGTCGATCTGTCCGAGATACGATGGTATTGAACGCGGCACGGTGCCAGGGAAACAGCGACTTCATAGTGTTGATTCCTCGAACAATTGTTCAAGTTTCTTCCCCATTTCGTTTTGAATCATTTCGATGGAAAGCGTGCCATCCATGCAATGCATTCGCGGCTCAGCCTCATTGCGCGCCAAATAAACCAATCGAACCCGCTGCTTAAACTCAAGATCCAGGCTTTCGAAGCGATCCCGAGCTCGATCTAACCCACGACGTCGCCTTAGGCCAATCTCCACCGGCAGGTCTAACAAAAACGTCAGGTCCGGTCTAAGGTCACCCTGAGTCATGCGTTCAAGCACTTCAATCTTCCGTGGATCGATGCCTCGACCGCCGCCCTGGTACGCGTAGGTCGCATCGGTGAATCGATCACACAACACCCATGTCCCCGCGAGTAGAGCAGGCCGAATGACTTTCTGGACGTGCTCCGCTCGTGCGGCAAACATCAACAACAGTTCCGTGAGGGGCGCGATAGGTTCAGTGGCATCAAGCAGGATCGACCGCAACTGCTCTCCTGCGTTGGTTCCACCCGGTTCACGGGTGACTAGAACCGTAAGTTGTCGTTGCACTAAATAGTCAGAGAGATACTCGAGGTGGGTCGTCTTGCCCGCACCATCAACGCCTTCAAGCGAAATAAATTTTCCTATCCCGTCATTCAATCTTGCTTACTCGTGGAGGACTGGCGCCGTCTTGTCTGGCGATAGGCCAAGACGGCTTTCTGGTGTTCTGGGTATGTCGCAGAGAACTGATGCGCCCCGTTGCCGCGTGCAACAAAATACAAAAAATTCGTTTCAGCAGGTTGCGTCGCGGCAGCGAGAGCTGCCCTGCCTGGATTTGATATTGGGCTTGGTGGTAACCCTTTGCGCGTATAGGTATTGTAAGGAGTATCGGACGCCAGGTGTGCTCGCCTTAACTGGCCCTTAAATTTCGGCCCCAATCCATAAGCGACTGTCGGGTCAGCCTGTAGACGCATCCCGCGAGCTAGCCGAGAGGTGAAGACACTCGCGATTAACGGCTTTTCTGAATTAACCGCAGTTTCTTTTTCAACAATCGATGCCAAGATTAGTGCGTCATAGGCACTATTCAATGGGAGGGTTGGATTCCGAGTCGACCAGGCGTCAGCCAGCATCCGTTGCATTCTATGGTGAGCCCGTTGCAATATCGAAATGTCCGTGTCGCCGTGGTTGTAATGATAGGTATCGGGGAAAAACCAGCCTTCGGATCGTTGCTCCGCAATAGCGAGTATTTCACGTAAATGCGCATCGTCAATCTTGGGCAGTAATCGAACCAACGCCGGGGCAACGCCCAAGGCATTTCGCATACTCGCTGTCGTCCATCCCTCGAACAAAGTCACTCGGTACGTGACCACCTCTCCCCGAATGAGTTGACCCAGCATGGCGTGTAATGTGGTGGGCTCTTGAAATCGATAGGCACCCGCCTTGACCTTTCCCAATTGGCCAATGGCCCCGGCCCAGGCAACGAAAGTCCAGCGTCGTTCGATAACTTGACGCTCGGCAAGGCTCGCGGCAAATGCGGACAGTCCACTGCCTACGTTTATTCGGTAAACCTCGGCACCAGGTCGAACTAAGCGATGAACGTCCCAATACACAAAGGAAAAACTCGCGATAAACCCAATCATGATCACGACCGCACCGACCGTTAGGCGAACCCACCACCGATTGGTTGCAGATTTCACTGCAAGCGTCGAAACACCAAGCTACCGTTCGTTCCACCAAATCCAAATGAGTTAGATATTGCCGCTTCTATCGAAACGTCGCGGGCAGTATGAGGGACGTAATCGAGGTCGCATTCCGGATCTTGGCTGTCCAAATTAATCGTCGGAGGAATAATTTGATGATGCACGGATAGGATGGTCGATATCGCCTCGACTCCGCCAGCGGCGCCAAGCAAATGACCGATCATTGACTTGTTCGAACTGATCATCATGTCATAGGCGTGATCGCCGAAAGCCAACTTGATTGCCTTTGTCTCCGCGATGTCACCAAGCGGTGTGGAAGTGCCATGGGCATTAATATAACTAATAGATTCCGCAGAGACTCCAGCGTCGCGCACCGCGTTGACCATACACTGCGCGGCTCCATCACCATCAGGCAACGGCTGTGTCATGTGATTAGCGTCTGCGTTGAGTCCGAAACCTGCTAACTCCGCGTAGATGCGGGCGCCTCTTTGTCGTGCGTGTTCGAACTCTTCCAACAACACGACGCCCGCTCCTTCCCCAATCACAAACCCATCGCGATCTACATCCCATGGTCGGCTGGCTTCCCTCGGGACTGCATTGTGGCGAGTAAGTGCACGCGCCATGCTGAATCCGGCCACTGCCGTTGGGGTAACACCGGCTTCTGCGCCGCCCGCTAACATGGCGTCCGCATCACCATATTGAATCATGCGCGCTGCTTGCCCGATGCTGTGGGTCCCCGTACTGCAAGCAGTCGCAATGGCGATGTTAGGCCCTTTCAACCCCAAGCGGATGGACACATTCCCAGAGATCATATTGATGATGCTCCCGGGAATATAAAATGGAGATACGCGCCGATGTCCACGCGTGGAATACAGCGCAGTGGTGTCTTCGATAGTCTGTAAACCGCCAATTCCTGCACCAACCGCCACACCGAAACGCGGCGCCAGGGAGTCAGAAACCACGATGCCAGAGTCAGCAAATGCCTCGACGCTGGCCACCAGGCCAAGTTGAATAAATCGATCCATCTTGCGCGCGTCTTTCGCCGAAATGATTGGCTCGGGATCAAAGCCAGTGGCTTCTCCGGCTATCGTGCAGGGTAGATCGGTGGCATCAAAAAGGCTGATAGGTCAAATGCCTGCCACCCCCGCGATCAAGCCTGCCCAAGTCTCCTTGACGGATAACCCGACCGGGGAAACACAGCCGATGCCAGTCACAACGACTCGCCGCCTCATCACAATTGGAAACCCCGTTTTTGGTGCCACACGGCCGCTATCGCCAGTAACGCTAACGATTGCGCCAACGGTGTTTAACCTTTTTCGCTGGCCTCTATAAAGGCGACAGCCTGCTTGACCGTCGTGATAGCCTCGGCCTGATCATCTGGGATCTCAGCATCAAATTCCTCTTCTAATGCCATTACCAGCTCTACAGTATCGAGAGAATCGGCACCAAGATCATCGACAAATGAGGCTTCTAACGTCACCTGATCCTCGGCTACACCGAGTTGCTCGATTACAATCTTTCTTACGCGTTCTTCGATGCTACTCATCAGTATTCCAGCCTCCGTAGGTTACCCACTCAGTTTGTGTCTTTTGTTTATCACTCTTATCAGGAAAGCCTTCAACTGGGGAGCATGCGTGCCCCCCATGCCACCACTGAGTGGCACGGATTAAACAATATTCCCCGCAACAAGTCCATATTATGCTTCACGAATAGGTGATCAATTAGTATAAAACGAACCTTAGATATGCTGTATAACCCTTTGGTTTTAATGCATATACATGCCGCCATTAACATGCAGCGTATGGCCTGTGATGTAGCTAGCATTGGGGGATGCCAAAAACGATACAGCCTCAGCAATGTCCCTAGTCTGACCCAGAATTCCCAGAGGAATCCTGTCCAACAACCGGGACCGGGTCGCGGAGTCAAGCGCGTCGGTCATATCAGTCTCGATGAACCCCGGGGCAACCGCATTAACTGTGATGTGCCGACTCGCGACTTCGAGCGCCAAAGCACGAGTAAAGCCTTCAATGCCCGCTTTAGCCGCGGCATAATTCGCCTGGCCCGCGTTTCCTGTGGCACCCACGATTGATGTGATACTGATGATACGACCTGCGCGCGCCTTCATCATGGGCCGAAGGCACGCCTTGCTCATGCGATACACCGACTTCAGATCCGTATCAAGAACAAGATCCCAATCCGCCGATTTCATCCTCGCCAAAAGAGTGTCACGAGTGATGCCAGCATTGTTGACAAGAATGCTGACCGCCCCGTGGCGCTCCCTTATCTCCGTAGTCACTTGTTCAACAGAGTCATCTTGGGTAACGTCAAGCAGACAGCCCTCTCCACTATGCCCCGCTTGGCGAAGTCGCGCGGTGATAGCGCTTGCTCCTTCCAGGGTCGTGGCCGTGCCAATGACAATGGCGCCACAAACCGCTAGCTCGTTAGCAACTGCAAGCCCAATACCCCGACTCGCCCCGGTTACCAGTGCTATCTCCCCTTGGAGTCCCTTAGCCATTTTTAATATCCCTTGAGTTTAAAACGTCAGGAGCACACTGCCCCAAGTGAAGCCGCCCCCAAAACCTTCTAGCAAAATATTCTGGTCTCGCTGGATACGACCATCTCGCACTGCCTCATCAAACGCCAACGGTATTGAGGCGGCTGACGTATTTCCGTGACGGTCGAGCGTCACCACCACCCGTTCCATGCTGAGACCTGCCCGTTTTGCTGTTGCCGTAATAATACGCACGTTGGCTTGATGCGGGATCAGCCAATCGATATCGGACTGATCCATGTTGTTATGTTCCAGGGCCTCTTTAACCACCTCGCTCAACCCCTTGACTGCCCATCGAAACACTTCAGACCCGTGCATCTCGGTATATGCTTTGCCTTGGGCTAATGCGGAATGAGCGGTCGATACACCCACCGGCACCTGCAACAGATGGGCATAAGTGCCGTCTGCATGGAGATGGGTTGAACGAATCCCTGGCGTTTCGGAAGCTTCCACCACCATCGCCCCGGCGCCATCACCAAACAGAACACACGTCGACCGGTCGCTCCAATCAAGGATTCTAGAAAAAGTCTCCGCACCGACAACCAATGCGCATTTGGCAGCCCCACTTTCAATATATTTGCTGACCACGTCCAAGGCATAAACAAACCCGGCGCAAACTGCCTGGATATCAAACGCGGGGCAGTCCTTTGCCTGCAGGCGTGCTTGAAGCAAGCATGCCGTGCTCGGAAAGACCTGGTCAGGTGTTGTTGTTGCCACGACAATAAGATCAATATCAGCGGATGATCGGCCCGCATTTTCTAGGGCGCGTCGAGCTGCGTGTTCGGCCAAATCACAGGTAAATTCATCATCAGCTGCAATGCGGCGTTCGAGAATGCCACTGCGCGAGCGAATCCAGTCATCGGTCGTATCAAGAGACTGGCTTAACTCTTCATTGGTCAGTACACGATCTGGCAGATAACTGCCGGTACCCATAATTCTCGCGAATGCCATCTGTCCTAGCCCTGAAGTTGCTCCATTTGGTCCGCAATATGAGTAACAATATTTTTTTCGACGGCTTCCAGCGCAACTTTAATAGCTTGTGTGATCCCAACAGGATCAGCACTGCCATGACTCTTAATGACAGGTCTTCGTAGACCAAGAAGCATAGCGCCATTAAATTGCCTTCGATCAGTGCGGGCTTTAATCCGTCGAAGAACTGACAACGAGCATAACCCAGCCATACGACTCATAAAGTCTCTGCTGTATTCCTCTTTAAGGATCGCGTGCAGCATCACACTTAGACCTTCACTTGTTTTTAATGCCACGTTTCCACTGAAGCCATCGCAGACAATAACATCGACTTGCCCATCGTAAATATCATTACCTTCAACATAACCAATATAATTTAAAGGGCTTCTTCGAAATAAGTTCGCCGCTTCGTTCAAGCTGTCACTGCCTTTACCCTCCTCAGTGCCAATATTAAGTAGCCCGACGGTGGGATGAGAATTGTCATCAAAATATTGCGAAAGCATCGCACCCATAATTCCAAACTGGAACAAACGCTTTGGACTGGCATCATTGCTGGCCCCAAGATCGAGCATGTGGACATGTCCACCGACTCTTGGCAAGGCTCTCACGATCGCCGGCCTTTCAATTCCCGGCAATCGTTTAATCAATAGCGTGCCCATCGCGGTCAGGGCGCCGGTGTTTCCGGCGCTGACACACGCCGCCGCGCTGCCGTCGTTGACAAGATCGATCGCACGACGCATTGAAGAATTCGGTTTGGCCTTCAGTGCAACGGTGGGTGCCTCATGCATGTCAACGACTTCTGAGGCATCGTGAAACCGCAAACGCGGATGATCTAACAGCGCGGCGTATTCAGGATAGATGTCTGCTCGTCGACCGACGACTACTAAGCCCAAAGAGGCGAACTGATCTAGTGCAGCCACCGCTCCCGGCACGGTCGCAGCCGCACCCATATCGCCGCCCATTAGGTCCAGCGCGATGATTGTTTCCACTAACCCGCCCCAGTTGGTCGCTCGGCGGACAGCCGCTGAATACGGTGAAGTCGCTGATTATTCGGAAGTTTCTTTTTCAGGAACAACGCGATGTCCGCGATAATACCCGTCAGAGCCTACGTGGTGGCGCCGATGAAGCTCTCCGGAAACCGGATCAGTAGATAGGGCGGTCGTTGGGAGCGCATCGTGTGACCGGCGCATGTTCCTTTTAGAGGGGGTTTTCCTATTTTTCTGTACGGCCATGATGATTTGCTTACCTTAAAATAGATAAATCGGGTACCTCGAGCTACAACAGCGTTTAAAGTTGCCCCGGTAGCGGTCGCACTATATTCGGAGAGTCATTGAGTGTCAAAAAATGAGAAAAAACCGGAGTTAGTATTGGCATCTTCTTCGCCTTTTCGGCGCCAATTGTTGGCGCAGCTCCAAGTACCTTTTAAGGTCGTTATTCCCGATATCGATGAAACACCACGGGCGCAAGAGGAGCCGCAAGGGTTAGTGGAGAGATTAGCCATTGAAAAAGCTCAGGTGGTCGGGGTGAATCTTCCCGACTCCTTGATTATTGGCTCAGACCAGGTGGCATCGTACGACGGGGAAATCGTTGGGAAACCGGGTGATCGTGCTACCGCGATCGAACAATTATTGGGCGCATCTGGCCAAACGGTCCGTTTATATACTGGGGTTGCGCTCCTCAACTCCAACTCCGGGGTCATCCGATCACGGGTAATCCCCTACGAAGTGGTGTTCAGGGATATCACTCTAGCGATGATCGAGGGTTACCTCGAACGCGAAGAGCCCTATGGTTGCTGTGGTTCATTGCAGGCAGATGGTCTGGGAGTGGCCTTGCTAGCTCGTATTTCAGGAGACGATCCGAGCGCATTAATCGGCCTGCCACTGATTACCGTGATTGATCTGCTTGCACAGGAGAACTATCCCATTTTATAACCGCGCCTAGCGGCCGTTTGGTTTACCGTTTCAAGTCGAGGCCGTCCAGTAATCCCATCAGTTCCTCCGGCACTGGGGCATTGACCAGCAAGGGTATCCCCGTGTCCGGATGGATTACGCCAATGCTTTGGGAATGTAACCACATTCGTCTGAAACCTTTTTGACGCAAGATTTTGTCTGCGGCTTTATCCCCATAGTAGTGGTCCCCAACGACTGGATGGCCTACGGCGGCGGCATGTGCGCGAATCTGATGCATGCGCCCGGTGCCAAGAGTGATGTCGACCAATGTATAACCAGAAAACCACTGGACCGGCCGAAAATGAGAGATGGCACTTTGGCCGGTTGGATCCGGCACGGAACGGCGCACTCGATCGACGGTGAGCGTTCGAGTGGATAATTTTAAATCGATCGTCCGCGGTCCCGAGTTCCAGTCGCCATGCACCAAGGCCTGATAATTCTTCTTGACGCTGACCCCTGAGCGAAATTGGGCATGCAGATGCCGCAAAATCGTTGATGATTTAGCAACAATCAAACACCCCGAGGTCGGCCGATCTATTCGATGGACCAATTCAAGGAATGGTGATTTCGGTCTATCCAGGCGGAGCGATTCAATCAAGCCGAGTCGAATACCGGTTCCACCATGGACCGACATTCCGGCGATTTTGTTTAATACCAGTAAAGCGCTGTCTTCATAGAGAATATCGAGATCTAATACAGGCAGCGTCATAGCATCAGGCATCCCTTGGGGAGTATCGATGCGAACGGGCGGAATGCGCACCCTATCACCCTCCTCCAATCGGTAAGTGGGTTTCACCCGCCCGCCGTTGACGCGCACTTGTCCGTCTCTGATGATCTTGTACAAATGACTGCGTGGTACGCGCTTGAGTTGTTTAACCAGCCAGTTATCCAAGCGCTGTCCTTCTGAGTGGGTCTCCACGAGTAAATGACGCACCTTTGCTGAGTTGGTGTGGTTTGGAATCATAACGAGATGGAATATAGCCCCTACTTCTGGTAGATTGTTGTACGGAGTCAGCGACTCCGGCCCACCGTGGGCGGGGATTGTGCCGCTGAGAGCGGTAGTGATCCAGCGGTTCGTGGGAACGCGTATCAGGCTCAGCTGAAGCCAGGAGTCCTGCTTTTGGCCGCTGTACCGAACACGCGACCCCAACCACGTCCAGGTCGGCATCACACAGTGATGGGCACAATGGTAGCCCTCAAGTGAAGAAGGATGTGAAGTACAAGGATTATCTGGAATTGCCGTCGAGCGGTCGGCGGGGGTTCCATAGTTGGCGGCACTAAGGTAACGATTAATACAGCGTTAGCTGATGGGTTACACGCCGACGAAGTAGGCGCTAAACGGGAATCGGTAACTGGGCCGACACGTTGTCAGGCCAGTCTTATTGCTCGTCGCGCCTCGGCCTTCATTACATCCCTCTTCCTGTGTATCGCAAAACGTCTTCGACGTAGATGAAGACTCAATGAACGGTTGTTGGGTCAAACCTCAAGGTTTGACCCAACGCAAATAGAGTCCTCGCCGGATAGGTGACGGGTTCTGGGAAGAATTCAAATGAAAAGAATGTTGTTTAATGCCACTCACTCGGAGGAGCTTCGAGTGGCGATTGTCGATGGCCAACGGTTACTTGACCTGGATGTTGAGTCTGCAATTCGCAATGAACGCAAAGGAAACATTTACACCTGTATCGTCACCAAAGTGGAACCCAGTTTGGAAGCTGCTTTCGTCGATTATGGGACAGAACGTCAGGGATTTCTGCCGCTTAAAGAGATTTCTCGTTCGCAGTTTAAAAATCACCCAGCGGACAAGCCGATGGCGCAGGTCCGAATTCAAGATGTAATACATGAAGGCCAGCAGTTATTGGTCCAGGTAGAAAAAGACGAACGCGGTAATAAGGGCGCCGCACTAACTACTTTTATCAGTCTCGCAGGGCGTTACTTGGTGTTGATGCCGGACAACCCGAAAGGCGGCGGGATCTCTCGGCGTATCGCCGGCGATGAACGCTCTTCGCTTCGCGAGGCAATGGATTCCCTAGCCGTACCCAGTGAACATGCCTTGATCGCGCGCACAGCGGGTATTGGAAAGTCGGCGGAAGAATTGCAATGGGACTTGGATTTCTTACTGCAATTGTGGAAAGCCATTGATACGGCAGCGAAGGAGCAGGCCGCTCCATTACTTGTGTACCAGGAAAGCAACCTTATCGTCAGGGCGATACGAGACTACCTG
>DUBL01000279.1 GCA_012960345.1 Gammaproteobacteria bacterium
CGCTCAACAACACCTCCACCACCCCATCATCAACCATATCGTCTCTACCGTCGATCAACGGCTAATCCATAATCGAGCCACAGCGTGACTGATCCCCTACTTGATTACCACAACGACCTGCCGGTCGAGCTCTCACCGCCAGACATCACGGAATACCGTGAGGGCAACAGCGGAGTGGAATACGTCCAGACCATGGACTCGGGCACACCGGGACCCCATGTCCTGATTTCTGCGGTGGTCCATGGCAACGAATTGTGTGGGGCTATCGCGGCAGACTGGTTACTGCAACAAGCCGTCGAACCCGTGGCAGGCCGTTTGAGCGTCGGCTTCATGAACGTCGAGGCCTATTTAAGTTATGACTCGAATCATCCCAATCGCTCGCGCTGGGTGGACGAAGACTTCAATCGCTTGTGGGGGCCCGGCGTTCTCGCTGACCCCAAACGCAGAATCACCAGCGAACTCCGGCGAGCGCGCGCCGTTCAGCCGTTTCTTGCGACAGTGGACCTGTTGCTCGACATTCATTCGATGCAACAACCCTGTGTACCCTTAATGATGGCCGGCATGGTAGCCAAAGGTCGCGACCTCGCCGCCCAAGTCGGCATCCCCAGTGCCGTGATTACCGATTCGGGTCACACAGAAGGCATGCGCATGCGCGACTACGCTGCTTTTCGAGACCCCGACAGCACTCGTAACGCCCTCCTGATCGAGTGCGGGCAACATTGGGAGCGTTCTGCGGCAGACGTAGCCAAAGCCACAATGGTCCGATTTCTGCGCGCCAGCAAGATCGTCGAGAATGATTTCGGACACGACTGGCTGAAGACGATGCCCGCAGCACCGGCACAAGCGTTCTACAAGGTCGGTGAGATTGTGACGGTCGAATCCGATGCGTTCATCTTCGATCGACCCTGGAAAGGTTTCGAGCACCTCGCCAAAGATACGCTGATTGCGCGTGACGGATCCCGCTTAATCACCGCTCCGTTCGACACCACTGTCCTGATCATGCCCTCAAAACGACTCCATCCAGGCAAGACCGCGGTTCGCCTAGCGCATCCTATTTCCCAATAACACCCCGGCGTCAAAATAGCGCCATACCACCAACACACAAAGTGATATCAGACCTCACTCAGGTGGCAGGCAACGTGACGGCCACTGTTGGTCATTTTTAAAACCGGTATCTCTTCCGCACAACGTTTCATGGCGTGCGGACACCGCGGGTGAAAATGGCAACCGCTCGGGGGTTCCAGGGGGGAGGGAATCTCGCCCCGCACCGGCTCAAAACGACGACGGCGCGTTTCAATCCTTGGCACTTCTGCCAACAACGCCTGTGTATACGGATGCGCCGGCTCCTGAAACAATGCATCAGTGGTTGCAATCTCCACCACACGTCCCAAATACATGATAACAACCCGATCACTCAGGTGTTCCACGACACTCAGATCATGACTGATAAAAAGATAGGTCAGACTTAACTGTGCGCGCAGATCCATAAACAGATTTAGCACCTGTGCCTGAATCGATACATCCAGTGCGGCCACCGATTCATCACACACCAGAAATTGGGGATTCACCGCCAAGGCCCGCGCTATACCGATACGCTGACGTTGACCGCCTGAAAACTGGTGGGGATAACGGCGCATGAATTCCGGATCCAAACCGACCCGCAACATGACCTCCCTGACATAATCCTCGAGACCATTACGATCGACAACACGGTGATATAACGGCGCTTCGCCAACGATGTCAAAAACGCGCAGACGAGGATTAAGCGAACTCATGGGGTCTTGAAAAATCATCTGAATGGACAGCGCGGCCTCTCTCGCCCTCTGACCTGTCATGTCAGCCATCGGCTCACCCTGGTAACGAACCTCACCATCTGACGGCTG
>DUBL01000280.1 GCA_012960345.1 Gammaproteobacteria bacterium
ATTTCCGCTGGTGACCATCGAAGATGGCATGGCGGAGAATGATTGGGCGGGTTGGGTTGCTTTGACTTCGCGTTTGGGTGGTCGAGTTCAATTGACCGGTGACGATTTATTCGTTACGAATAAAGAGCGCTTGGGCAAAGGTATTAAGACAAATGCCGCCAACGCAATCTTGATTAAACCCAACCAGATTGGGACGCTGAGCGAAACACTGGACGCGATCGAGATGGCGCAAGAGGCAGGTTTTGGCATTACGATATCCCATCGCTCGGGCGAGACAGAGGATACGACTATTGCGGACCTCGCCGTGGCAACTGGGGCTGGTCAGATTAAGACGGGATCACTATGTCGTTCCGAACGGGTAGCGAAATACAATCGGCTTCTCGAAATAGAGCGTGAACTGGGTGGGCATGGAAGTTACCCGGGGATTGCCGCATTGGCAGGTAGTGGGGGCGCGCCCGCCAGTGAATGAAGATCTCAGAAGAGGTGTATCAGGTTTGACTCGGGCCACGGGCGAGTAAGTGTCACAATGGGTGGGCGAATGATCATCCTTATTTTGACTTTATTGTTGGTAGTTCTTCAGTATGCCTTGTGGGCGGGTCGGCATAATGTGTTCGATCTATTTTTTCTCCAAGATCAACTGACACATCTGGAGCAAGACAACGAACAATTGCGCGAACGCAATAATCGGTTACACGCCGATGTGATCGACATCAAAAGCCGCCTTGGCGCAATCGAGGAAAAAGCTCGCTCGGAACTGGGTTTGATCAAACCTGGGGAAACGTTTATACGGATTGTCCCGCAGTAGATCGATGTTGGTGTTGGCCTGGTTTCGTGGGCTCAGCGTCAGTGAGATCGTAAGGGAGCGACAAACGGGTCAGCGGACTGGTTTCGTTGCCTAAATGGTAGTGCGGCGCGTCTAATGCAGCCACCGCCATAGAGATGAGCATCTCGCCTTGTGTGTGGTCCATTGTGTGGGCTTGCGCAACGACTTCGCCCACGCGTTGCTCCTTGTTGGGCAGAAACACCGGATCGCCTACCTGTACCGCAACGCGGTGCGATACCCCGACACGAATCATGCGATGTTTAGGACGGCTGCGGTAGCGGACGCGGGCCACGATTTCTTGCCCTGGGTAACAGCCTTTGTTGAAACTTACCGCACTGATTAGATCAAGATTCAGAGTTTGGGGGATAAATCGCTCACTGGTTTTGTCGGTGACTCGAGGATTCCCGGCACGAATTTCTAATAAGATCCATTGATCGGTATCGCACCGCATAACATCGCTGGATGTGTCCTCCCATAGCCTGATAGCGGTGTCCGTAGGCACAAGAATGAGGCCATACGCCGGATCACCGCGCTCGCGAAGAACATAGCCAGGTATGAGTTCGTGAAGTGATTGCTCAGGAAAGTTAGACAATGCAGGAACAGGGCCAATGGGGCTATCAAAGCCCACGCCGCTGAGGCCCAACACGGCCGTATCGTTCTCGAAGGTAAATGTTACATCTGCCCGCATCACATAGATACGTAGTCGATCCAGCATGTTTGCCAGGAGAGAGATTTCACCGATCAGGAGATAGTCCGCTCCATCGGGAACAATGCGTAGAATTGATAATACGCGGCCCTTGGGTGTGCAATAGGCCCCCATAGTCCACTGGTCTTTCTCAATTGCCTGTAAATCACAGGTAAGTTGGTTCTGCAGGAAATCGCTGGACTGGGCGCCGGAACAGCGGGCCACGGCCAGATGGGCGCAGGAATAGAGACGAGCAGCGTCATTGCCAAGCGCGGTGTTTTGAGAACTCGATACTCCAAAGGCCATCGTTCCATCAGACGCCTGTACGGCCGCCTGGTGAGCGAGATAGTCACGCCAGCTAGTTTCCATTATCTGTCCCGAGATTGCATCTACTCCACGTTCGGATTCTATAGCCAGCGGTGTAAACTTAGCTATAGAACAGCTGATATTGGAACTCCCCATTAGACCATGGTAGACATTTTTGAAATTCGTGCCGGGAATCCTCGAGTCACCGACAAAGATCGACCTACTTCTCCACATCTTCAGATTGGAACTCCCCATTAGACCATGGTAGACATTGATCGACCCACCTCTCCACACCTTCAGATTTATCGACCGCAACTGACTTCGATCCTATCGATCAGCCACAGAATATCAGGAATTTTTCTGGTGCTGGGTGTGGTTTGCCTTTCGGGATGGATCATCTCCCTGGCGCTTGGCGAGATATGGTTCGGGTGGTTTGATGCGGCCCGTTCAAGTTTATTGGGGCAAGTATGCAGCGTCGCGTGGGTATTTTCACTTTTCTATCACCTGCTGAATGGCGTGCGCCATCTTTGCTGGGATATCGGTTGGGGACTCGACTTGCCTCAAGTTTACGGTTCTGGCTATGCCGCGGTGATCGGTGCCGGTGTGTTGACCGGTCTTTTATTTATCTTTGCATGAAGAATCGGGTGTTTGACGAATCCAGGTAACGGGTGAGGCTATGCTTTAATGAAAAGTGCATCCCGACACTGGTGGTTACAGCGCGTTAGCGCAGTCGTGTTGATTCCACTCATTGGGTGGATTGCCATCTTTGTTTTGAGTCGAATGTCAGCGGATTACGAAGGGGCCCGTGTGTGGTTAGGTCAACCGTTAAACGGTGGCCTAATGATCGTGTCCTTGTTTGTTCTGTATTGGCACGCGCGGTTAGGCTTGCAGGTCGTAGTAGAGGATTATGTGTCTAGCGCCATCAGCCGCCGCCGGTTGCTGTTGGGCGTTAACGGCATTTTGTTGGTTTGGATCGTTACGGCAGCCGTGGCGGTCTGCGCAATAATGAGATTTTAGTATGAAGTTGCAAAGTTACGATGTAATCGATCATGTCTACGATGTTATCGTTGTTGGGGCAGGTGGCTCGGGTCTCAGGGCGTGCCTTGGGTTGGCGGAGGCAGGTCTTAAGACCGCGTGTGTGACTAAAGTGTTCCCAACGCGATCACACACCGTTGCGGCACAAGGGGGCATCAGTGCGGCGCTGGGTAACATGGGCGAGGACGATTGGCGTTGGCACATGTATGACACGGTCAAAGGTTCTGACTGGCTGTCTGATCAGGATGCGGTCGCAGGCATGTGCGAGCAGGCGCCTTCAGCGGTGATTGAATTGGAGCATTATGGGGTTCCCTTTTCACGGACGACGGAAGGGAAAATCTATCAACGCCCCTTCGGGGGGATGACAACGCATTACGGTGAGGAGATTGCTGTGCGGACCTGCGCTGCGGCAGATCGTACGGGCCACGCTATTCTTCACACGCTGTACCAGCAAGCGCTTAAAAACAAAGTTGAATTTTTTGTTGAATACTTTGCGCTTGATTTGATCATGGAAGGGGGGGAGTGTCTCGGACTAATGGCGTGGTGTCTTGAGGATGGCACGATGCATCGTTTTCGGAGTAAATTGGTTATTTTGGCGACCGGTGGTTATGGCAGAGCCTATTTTTCAGCGACTTCTGCACACACATGCACCGGAGATGGGAATGCGATGGTTTTGCGTTCGGGCTTGCCTTTGCAGGACATGGAGTTTGTTCAATTTCATCCAACAGGGATCTATGGATCCGGCTGCCTCATTACGGAAGGCGCACGCGGTGAGGGCGGGTTTCTGACCAACGCTGACGGGGAACGGTTTATGGAGCGTTACGCACCCAATGCAAAAGACCTTGCTTCGCGGGATGTCGTCAGTCGATCAATGACTCAAGAAATCATAGAGGGGCGGGGAGTCGGTGTTGATAAGGATCACCTGTATCTTCACCTCAATCACCTGGGGCGTTCGGTGCTCGACGAACGCTTGCCAGGAATCACCGAAACTGCTCGAGTATTTGCAGGCGTCGACTTGACGCGTGAACCGATTCCGGTCATTCCGACGGTGCACTACAACATGGGTGGTATTCCGACCAACTTCGATGGTGAAGTGTTGACTCAAACGGGAGGGGTCTTAACAACCGTTGAAGGTTTAATGGCTATTGGTGAGGCGGCCTGTGTATCGGTGCATGGAGCCAATCGCTTGGGCTCTAATTCATTGCTTGATCTGATCGTTTTTGGCCGATCTTCGTCCCGCCGGGCAGCCACGCTTCTAAAAGGACAAGCGCGGGCGCCTTCATTTAATGGTGCACAAGGCGAGGAAGCCATCGCACGATTCGATCAAGTTCGTGGGGCCAGTGGAGGGAGCCCAACGTCCGTGATTCGTCAACGCATGCAACGCGCGATGCAGAAGCATTGTTCGGTATTTCGAACTGAGGCGCTGCTTTCGGCTGGCTTGGAGGAAGTCGTGGACGCTTGGGAAATGTTTCAGGACTTGTCAATAACGGATCGCTCATTGGTCTGGAACACCGATGTGGTGGAAGCGCTTGAACTCGATAACATGTTGCGGCAGAGCGCGACAACTTTGGCCTCGGCACTTTACCGAACGGAAAGCCGGGGTGCGCACGCGCGGGAGGATTTCCCCGATCGTGATGACACACGGTGGCTTAAGCATTCCCTTTCCTGGGTTGGTGATACGTTGGAAGTGAGTATGGATACTCGACCGGTCGTGCTGACGACGGGCGATTACGATGTACAACCCATACCACCCAAAGCTCGCAACTACTGAGGTTTATTTAATCGATGGCTCAATTTCGACTGCCAGTGGGTTCGCGTATTGCTGAGGGGCGCTATTTCAACTACAACGGCGCTGGGGAAAGCATGAGGCGGGTCCAGGTTTACCGCTGGAACCAAGAGAGCGGTAAGCAACCGCAAATCGATACTTTTGAGATTGGTGGTGAAATAGCCGGCCCGATGGTTCTTGATGTGCTGATTAAGATCAAGGATTCGATTGATTCAACGCTGACTTTCCGACGCTCTTGCCGCGAGGGGATTTGCGGGTCCTGCGCCATGAATATCGATGGTGTCAATACGCTGGCCTGTACCACGCCCGTTGCCGACTTGCCAGAGACCATCAAAATTTATCCGCTACCGCATTTACCGGTGATTAAAGATTTGGTCCCGGATCTTGAGCAATTTTACAAACAGCACGCGATAGTCGAACCTTGGCTGAAACAAAGCGGGGAGGCGCCTGACGAAGAACGTCTTCAGTCACCGGCAGCGCGAGCGGCGCTCGATGGAAGTGATGAGTGCATTTTGTGTGCCTGTTGTTCGACAAGTTGTCCGAGTTATTGGTGGAATTCCGATGCCTATCTTGGCCCGGCGGCCTTGCTACAGTCGTATCGGTGGTTGGCTGATAATCGAGATGGGGCACGATTGGAAAGATTAAAGCAGCTAGATGACGCCTTCGCGCTTTTTCGATGTCACACCATCATGAACTGCACGAGTGCGTGTCCGAAAGGACTTAACCCAGCGAGAGCGATCAGTAAGATTAAGAAAATGCTGGTATCACGGCAAAAGGGAAACTAGTGACCCTTGGGAAAACCTTGTGGCGCTGTCGCCGTGGGGCCAGGGAGCTGGATGCCTTGTTGCACCCTTATGTGAAGGCGTATTACGAAGAATTCTCTGTTGCGCAACGGGTCACGCTCAACCAATTGCTTGCCTGTCCTGATCCTGATCTGCTGGATTGGTTTTTGAATCGGACGCAACCCGAGAGCCCGAGCCTGGCGGTCCTGGTTAACGATATAAGTCAATTTAACAGGCGTGAGCGCTGATATTGTCTTAAGATGCTTCTAGTCACACCACTCGGTCGGTAGCCCAAGCTCGGTGTGTATGATGAAGCACAAGTTATCTTCTTCTTGATTTTGGGAATTATCTTCTTGCTGGTTTTGGAAATTATCTTCTTGCTGATCTTGGTTGTTGTTTATGCTCACTATTGAGTTGGGTTGGTCAGAGGACTCCTGAATTAAGCAGCGATTGGTGCAATGATCAGTATCGTCCCCGTTTCCGTCATCACAGTCCTCGCTAGACTGATTAACTAGACCGTCACCACAATAGGGCAGGCCAGAGGTGGGGTCATCCCGAACATACCAAGATGGTGTCTCGGAGGCGGTCAACCTGCAGGAGGTAGAACAATGGTCGGTGTCATCGAAATTGCCGTCATCGCAGGATTCAAACCCGTTACGGATACCATCGCCGCAGAACCCAATAGAACCAGCTGTCAATGCTGCGCGGGCGAGATGGATAAGAGTATCGGTGGGGTTCGGGGCGCCGCACAGATTGGTGCAGTCATCGCTATCCACAGTGTTACCGTCATCACAGGTCTCTATTCCCACAGCAAGAACCCCATCACCGCAGTACGTGCTTAGCGTGTCTGAATTCTGGGCGACGCCCGATGAGGTTCGTGGCCGCGCATCGCAGGCAAGGAGTAAGGCGATTGCGAGCAAGACAATCGACAGTTTGGGTGGCATCGTCATTCGCACGAAATGGGTCTAGTTAGTCGTGAGGACATTCTGGGATGTTGTATTGATGTTAAGAGCGGAGTTCGCAGCATCGCGTGGCAATGTGCCTTGCAGAAGGGCCTCAGACCGACGCGGGACCATATCTTAAGGGACTTTCTAGAATTTGTCTAAAACAATCGTTAAAACAATGTATTACAGCCTCATTATAAGAGATATTGTTATGATTAGCCGGCTTTACTGGATTCTTGCATTCGTTCATGGTTTCGCGTTGCGCCCCGACGAAAGAATAGGGTGGCACGATACCGGACACGCGATGGTGGGGTCGTTGCAGAGGCCAGGGTGTCCGTGAGCCCAGCGATGTCGAATAAGGCATCGATAGGAAAGCGCACCGAATGGGTCGTAAGCCTCCTGAGTCACGCGAGGGAAGCGGTTAGAATAGTGCTGGAAAGATAGTCGAGGTGGTGGCATCTCGGCATTGAAACCCGTGACATTCTATGATTTTGTGGTGAACATTTAAGATGGATTTTTCTTTCATTTTATTCCAGGCGTTAATGGTTACCGGGGCGATTGTTCTGGGGAATCGGCTGATCGTTGGGCGTCCGGTGGATCCCGGCCACGTAGCAAGCGGCCTACTCGGGCGCATCGCGATGGTTGTGGTGGATTACTCCCGGGCATTTTTCCCAGTCATACTGATTGTTTTTGTGCTCCGATCCTTTGTGGTTGAGCCCTTTCGTATTCCTTCGGGCTCTATGTTGCCGAGTCTCTTCATTGGCGATTTCATCCTGGTCAATAAGTTTAAATACGGTATTCGATTGCCAATAGTGAACTTCAAGCTGGTTGAGGTGGATCATCCCGCGAGGGGCGACGTGATGGTCTTTCGGTATCCTCATGATCCTACCCAAAATTACATTAAACGCGTCATTGGTCTACCCGGTGACACGGTTGGTTATGAGCAGAAGCGGTTACGGGTCAATGGCAAATTGACTGGATTCAATGAGGTCGGGCAACAGGAACGAGAATCCAAAGGCCGAACGCTTCGGTTCGCTGAATATGCGGAAACTATTGATCGATCCACCCATCGTGTGGTTATTGATCGGGGGAGGAATCAGAGGGAGCGAGAACAGAAGTGGACCGTGCCCTCAGGACAGTACCTCGTGATGGGTGATAATCGGGACCACAGCAACGACAGTCGCTATTGGGGATTTGTTCCTGAAAACCATATCGTGGGTCGCGCGTTTTTTGTCTGGTTCAGTTGGGATTCAGGCAGTCGGTTCAAGGTTAACTGGGGTCGTATTGGTCACGTAATTCAGTGACCGGATTACGTCGCGTTTTGGGTCAAGGCGGGCGGTGCTAAACATGACGGATGTGGCGAAAGGACTGCAGGGGGAATTGGGGTATCGGTTTGTCGATCCGATGGTGTTGGCCCGTGCCTTAACACATCGGAGTGCGGGCCCAGCGCATAATGAACGACTGGAGTTTCTCGGGGACAGTGTTCTTAGCATTGTCATTTCTGACAATCTCTACCGACGCCATCCTGAAGCAACGGAGGGTGAGTTGACCCGTTGTCGCGCGCGACTGGTGCGACAGGAAACTTTGGCGTTTGTTGCGCAGAAACTGGGCTTGGCGGATGTTCTAACAGTGGGCCAGGCCATGGGGACAAGAGGTAGTGCCGATCACCCGGGGGTGTTGGCCGACGCCCTGGAGGCACTCATTGGCGCAGTTTTTGTCGATGGCGGGTACGCTAAAGTCGTCTCAGTGGTGGAGGGCATTTTTGCGGAACTGTTGACTGAGATAGCACCGGAATCGATTAGCAAAGATGCGAAAACTGCGTTGCAGGAATTACTCCATAAGCAAGGGTTGTCGCTTCCGGTTTATCGAGTGGTGCTGATGCGGGGAGAACCTCACTTGAGGCAGTTTGATGTCGAATGTTATCTGCCAGCGACCAAGGCTCGTTTTTCAGGGCAGGGAGCCAGCCGCAGAAAAGCAGAGCAGGAAGCGGCACAAAGAGCCTTGAACGCATGCGCATAATCGCTAGACATGGCTGAACGATTCGGGTTCTTCGCGGTGGTTGGGCGACCCAACGTGGGGAAATCCAGCTTGGTCAATCGTTTAATCGGAGAAAAAGTCAGCATCACTTCGCGGCGTCCGCAAACGACTCGAAATCGCATTTTAGGCATTCGGACCCAAGGCATGACGCAGATCGTGTTTGTGGACACCCCGGGCATGCAAGCCGGGCAACAGGGACTCGATTATTCAATTAATGAAACCGCTAAATCGAGTGCAAGAAGTGCGGATATTATCGGCATGATGGTTGACGCGAGGGGTTGGCACGACAAAGATGATCAGGTGCTGGACTATATCCGTCATCTCGAATTACCCACGTATTTGCTGATCAACAAGACAGATCTATTGCATTCCGCTGCTCTAGTATTGCCATTGATCGCGAGCGTTAGTCGAAAGCATTCCTTCACCGAGATTCTGCCTGTTTCCGTGAAGCGTGGGCACAATCTGAGTCGACTGTTGAGTTTAGTAGAAAAGCAGTTGCCCGAAGGCCCGTTTGGTTTTCCAATCGAGCAGGTTAGGGTCAGTCAGCGTGAATTCATTATTGGGGAATTCATTCGTGAGCAAATTTTCCACGCCGTAGGTCTCGAGGTTCCGTATTCAATTGCGGTCGATGTAACCGGCGGCAGGAAAACTCAAGGCGATGGCGAGGTCTTTAGCGCCGAAGTTTGGGTGGAAAGCAAAGGACAAAAAGCGATTGTTTTGGGCCCCGGCGGAAGTCGCCTCAAAACAATTGGTAGCAAAGCACGGCGTGAATTGAGCAAAGCGTTCGGTTTACCGGTGTCCCTTGATATTTGGATCAAAATTCGCAAAGGGTGGACTAATCATAGCCAGAGCCTGGAGAAACTTGGCTACGGACCGGAGCAGTAGGGCCAGGGGATGGAGAAAAGAAGAGTTGCTAACGAGCCGGCATTTCTTCTGCACCGCAGACCGTATACGGAAAGCAGTGTCTTGATCGATCTATTCTCACGTCATCATGGCAGGATTGTATTGATCGCCAAAGGTGCCCGAAAACTGAAATCCCGCTGGCGAGGATCGTTATTACCCTTTCAACCGCTGATAGCCGCTTGGAGTGGGCGAGGCGAGGTTAAGACGGTGACCGGTATAGAAGGCGAGGGACCGTCCTGTGGGTTACGAGGCAAGGCGCTATATTGTGGTTATTACATGAACGAACTCGTATTGCGTCTACTGCATCGGTTCGATCCGCACGAGGATGTGTTCGACAACTACGCGAACGCACTGGCGCTCTTGTCTACCGAAGAGGATCAGGAACGAGTGCTCCGAATCTTTGAAAAACAGTTGTTGCGAGACCTGGGTTACGGTATGCATTTGGTCCGGGATGCTGATCGCGGAAACCCAATTGATCCTGGGGAGCGTTATCGGTATAGGCCCGATGCCGGTCCGCTGCCATATTCAGACACCGATCACCACGGGGTTTCGGTGCATGGGGCCACCTTGCTGGCGCTTGAGGAAGAGGTAGAATTCGACGAACGAACTCGCCGGGAATCGAAACGACTCATTCGGTCGGTATTGGATTATCATCTCGGTGGACAAGCATTGCGTACACGAATAGTTTACGGCCAGATGTTTCCCCCTGAGTCTGGACGGAATCGACTCACTGGCAGTTAATAACGACGAACCAGGTTTTGAATAGAATATGGATCTAGGCGTTAACATTGATCATGTCGCAACACTGCGTCAGGCGCGTGGTACGCGATACCCAGAGCCAGTGCACGCGGCCTTGATCGCTGAACAATCCGGTGCCGATTTAATTACTGTTCATCTCAGGGAAGACCGTCGGCATATTGTTGATCGGGACATCGAACTGTTGGTGGGAGTGTTACAGACTCGAATGAATCTCGAAATGGCTGCTACCGAAGAGATGACCATGATTGCGATCAACATTCGACCGCACGATGTATGCCTGGTCCCAGAAAAACGCGAGGAGTTAACCACGGAAGGTGGGCTTGACGTTGCCTCCCAAGAAGAGACGCTTAAGGCGACAGTGTCGCGCCTCACTACTGCCGGAATTCGTGTTTCTCTGTTTGTTGATCCTGACGTAGAACAGATTAGAGCCTGCCAGGCAGTGGGGGCGAACGCTGTTGAACTTCACACAGGAGTGTTCGCAGAATCAGTTGATCCGGCGGCGGTTCGCACCGAACGAGAACGAATTGTCCATGCGGCGGATGAAGGGAAACGATTAGGTTTGAGAGTTAATGCAGGTCACGGACTGCACTATCACAATGTTCAGGCAATCGCATCGATCAAGACAATTAGCGAGTTGAATATCGGGCACTCAATTATCGCGCGCGCTGTTTTTTCCGGCCTGTCAGGCGCCGTCCGGGACATGAAACGATTGATTCAGGCGGTGGGTTGAAGCGGCCTGTCTGACTTGGGATTTAACCCTGATGCCAGATGTTTCTTTGACGCCATCTATTCGAGTAAGGCGAACTCCGTTTTCGCGTCGAGTTGAGCAGGCCGGAGTCAAGGCGTATTCGGTTTACAACCACATGCTCCTTCCGCAGGTTTTTG
>DUBL01000281.1 GCA_012960345.1 Gammaproteobacteria bacterium
GAGCAGATTCTTGCAGCGGCCGGTGCGGGGTTGTCTGACGTTGTCCGGGCCACTCTCTATCTGACAGATATGGCTGATTATTCTCGGGTCAACGCGGTTTATGAAAAAGCATTTGCACCGCATAAGCCAGCTCGAACGTGTGTCGCGGTGTCGGCGCTACCGGTGCGTGAGCGGATGAAGATCGATACAGTTGCTTATAAACGCAGTTGATTCTTGCAGTTGGTTGCCCTTTGGGGTGGTTAACTGACTAGCCGCAGCGGCGAGATTATCAGGGTCGAACGTGATGGTGTTCTAAGTCGAGCAAGGACCTTTTGTAGTGCAAACCACCGGCGTAGCCTGTGAGTTGGCCGTTGGCGCCGATCACGCGGTGACACGGAATCACGATGGCAATGGGGTTTTTCCCGTTGGCACCACCCACGGCGCGAACGGCTTTCGCGTTGCCAAGCACTGTAGCGATGTCGCGGTAACTTCTGGTTTCACCGTAAGGAATCTTAAGCAGCGCGTCCCAGACGCGGCGCTGGAACGGCGTGCCTTGGGGAGCGAGGTCGAGGGAAAACGATTGGCGTTTGCCTTCAAAGTACTCGTCCAGCTGTCGTGCGCAGTCGTTGTATCCGGTTTTGCTGTCTGTCCATTGAGGCAGTGGCCAGTCAGTCGGTCGCTGTGTTGGCAAAGTCAGTGAATGCAGTTGCCCGTTATGACCGACAAGCAGGATGCGCCCTAACGGGGACTGGTAGTTTTGATAGTGCATGATGAGGCGATTATGGTGATAGTTTAGTCCACGTGCCACAACTGAAATGTCAGGTAACTTCCCCAGGGATGTCGCAGTGTCGAATCAATGTTCAGTCCGAGTGCTGCCAGTTTGCGTTTTACACCCAGGTCGCCGGACAGGAAAATATCTGCGGCACCCTCGCCGCGAAGTCTCGCGTAGTCGATCGTCCATGGCCCAATACCCTTTAACTTTAGCCATTGTTCCGGCTTTGCTTGGGGCTGGTCCAGGCAGAAGGCGGCAAGACGCGCTAGCGTGGCTTTGCGTTGGTGTGGCATTCGTAGTTCATCGAACAATTGTCCCGACAATTGGTCTGGAGAGGGAAACAGTCGCGCATTGCGATAGCGTGCACCGTAGTGTTGAACGAGTTCTCGCGTGAGGTGGGTCGCGGCGCTGACGCTGATCTGTTGTCCGAGGACTGCGCGTACTCCGGCTTCGAACACGTCCCAACACCGCGGAATTCGAAGTCCTGGAATAAAGCGGTTAGCGAAGCGATAGTTTGACCGTAAGTGTTCATCAATTGCAGCGCTGTTGGCATCGAGATCGAGGACTCGTCGGATAGTGGCAATGAGATCATCCGAGCATGAGGGACCAGTTTTGGTTTCAATCCGCACGTGAAAGGTGTTCTCCCGGGGGCGATGGGTGGCAGTAAACCAACCTGGTATCCCCCTGGTGGTCAAGGTGCGTCCATAACTGCATTCATCCAGCCATTCAACACCGACGATTAGTCGCTTTTTGATGAATGTGCGGACCCGTTCCCAGTCGTATGGTGGGGTGTAATCAAGCGTTAATTCATAGGTAGTGATTGCCATGATGGTCTGTCAGGTGCTTGGCCGTTGATCCCCCCGTGTCTTTGGCTAAATAGATGGCCAGTACTAAATCAGACCCCTGGGTTGCCGTTTGTTTTCTATTGTTGCCTGTTCAAGTGCCCAGCCAATTCTGAGGACAGTCGCCTCGGCGAAAGGATGACCATGAATACACAGCGACGTGGGCAGGCCATCTGGTCCGTAACCGTTGGGTAGGGCGAGCGCGCAAAGTTCAAGAATATTAGTGGCTCGGGTGTAGTAAGCCGGGATGACCATTTCATCCACCTCCGATGCCGGAATAGCGGTGGTAAACCCGGTCGGCGTCAGCAAAGCATCAAACTCTTTCATGAGTTCGCGAAAAGTGCTCCGCCATGCGTTCATCTCCCGCATGCCATGCAGGTAATCTTTGGCGCTAACGTCGCGCCCCGCGAGCATGCGTCGACGCACATGTTGATCCAGGGGAAGATGTGCTTGATCCATCAGTTCGCAGGTGGTGGCATAGCCTTCTGCGCTGGCAACAGCAGACACGGCATTTCGAAAATCCCCGAACGAGCAGGGAAGTTCAATGTTGACCAGTACGGCACCAAGGGACTCCAGCACAGCGAGTGATTCATCGTAAGCCGCTAGCACCGGCGCGGTCGCATGGGCGCGTTCGGCTTCCGGCATGATGGCAAGGCGCATCCCATCAATGCCGTTTCTCAATGTGGGCAGCGGGTCGACACTCGCATGGAGTGTGGTCACCGGATCGTTCGGGTCAGCACCTTGCATCAGGTTGTAGATCAGTGCGGCATCTTCGACGCAGCGGGCTAGAGGTCCGACGCTATCCAGGGTGGTAGATAGGGGCATCACCCCGTGGTTCGAGACTCGCCCGAAGGTGGGCTTAAGCCCAACCAGTCCACAGAATCCGGAGGGCAAGCGAACCGAACCGCCGGTATCAGTACCCAACGTAAAGCCAGCGAGCCCCGCGGCACTTGCTACACCGGAGCCACTGCTTGAGCCACCCGGAATGCGATGGGTTACCAGGTCCCACGGGTTCCAGGGTGTGCCTCGATGCTGGTTTGTCCCCCAACCACCTAAGGCGAATTCCACTGTCTGAGTTTTCCCAATCACGATCGCGCCAGCTGCCTCGAGCTTTGACACCACCGTTGCAGAGTGGTCAGACATTCGGCCTTCCAATGCCATCGAACCCCAAGTTGTTTGGTGGCCATCGTATTCGATGATGTCTTTGACTCCGAAAGGAATGCCGTGGAGTGGTCCACGCCAACGACCTGCCTTGGCATCACGGTCAGCGCTTTGCGCCGCTGCGCGGGCATGATCAGTTAGGACACTGACATAAGCATTCAACTTCGAATCAAAGCGGTCGATTCTCTCAAGGTAAAGATTCGTCAGTTGCAGTGCGGTCAGCTCACCATCGCGTAACTGGCGAGTCAATTCGTGAACGGGTGCAAAGGCGGTCACCTGGGGCGCTGGTGTTGTCATAGGGGCAGGAACCATTGGGTCAGCGATGTATCGAACATAACATATTCGAACGAAAACCAATGTCAACTTAGCCCTGGCCAGGACTGGGCCGGCCCTGCAGCAGGAAACTCCGCGTTTGGACGGGAATCAAGCGTTCAACACAGTAGATAGACAGTGAACGGGCGTCGTGGGCGAAGTTATTTGGCTGTTGTCAGATTCTGCTACCTGATTGTCTGCGATGGCACCGGGTGGCGAGAAAACGCTGCACGATTTCCCTCCACCTGGGAGGCAAGAGGACAGACGGTGCTCCTTCGGGGCACCATTTGCTTGGTTATTTGTTGTAGCCGATCTCATCCGCCATGCGGATTGCAGCGGTTCTGTTTTTTGCGATTTCCGCAAGCGCTAAATCATCTTGTTTGAACGGTCCCCAGGATGTCTGAAGGCCATTCCAAGCGATGCCTGGAGTGACTGGGTATTCGCCGTTTTTCTGGGCATACATGGCCTGGCCTTCTGCACTTGCAAGAAATTCCATTAAAGCAATAGCGCCTTCACGGTTTGGAGCATGTTTAGTCAACGCGACACCGCTGATGTTCATGTGAGTCCCGCGATGGTAGAGGGGGCGCATGTCTTTCTGGTTGGGGAAGATCACGCGAACAGCTTTGGCCCATGGCACCTGCTTTGGATCTTTAAACATTTTGGCCATGTAATAGTGATTAATGATCGCGACATCGCAAACGCCTTCCTTGATGGCTTTTACCTGTGCCCGATCGTTGCCTTGTGGTTTCCGGGCCAGATTGGCTTTCAACCCACTGAACCAGTCTTTTGCCTTTGCTGTGCCGTGATGCGCAATCATGCTTGCCGTCAGTGCTGCCATGTAAGGATGTTTGCCTGAGCGGGTACAGATACGGCCTGCCCATCGGGAATGAGCCAGATCTTCATAACTCTTGATATCGTTTACCCCGACCCGATCTACCGAGCTAACAATAATGCGTGCCCGGGAGGTGAGGCCGAACCAGTGGCCGTTAGGCTCTCTAAACTGTGCGGGAATACTCCGCTCGAGCGCGTTAGACTTTACTGCTTGCGTGAGTCCCGCATTCTGGATATCAGTGAGACGTCCAATATCTACCGTGAACACCAGGTCAGCAGGACTATTGCGGCCTTCTTGTTGAAGTCGTTCCAGCATTCCATTCTTGGCATAAACTGAGTTCACCTTGATGCCGGTTTTCTGAGTAAACACGGCGAACATCGGGTCGATCAGCTTAGGCTTTCGATAGCTGTAGACATTCACATCTCCCGCCGAGACGGTAGTCGCGAGTACCGACAGTCCCAGCGTGATCGCGATTAGTGAGAAAACATTACTGCGTTTCATTGCTTTGGATTCTTTAATGAATTTATGTGGTGAGTGGTTAATAATAATAATACGAATAAGAATGATTCGCAATACTATTAAGAGATAACGATAATGACAAATGCGTTCTGCTGCCTAGCTGTTGGACAGGGGCCGTGGACTGATATCACAGCGCTTGAATGTCTTAAGACAACTAATTGATAATAAGAATGATTTGCAGTAGCACTTGAGATAATGGACGCCATGAGGGCAATAGCTGTCGAGTCATCTTCCAAGATGCGTCGACTTTCGCATGCGATTGATCGCTGGACCCTAAGCAGTATTTTGCTTTCGGGGCTGGTCGTGTTGCCGGTTTTGACCGTCATCGGCTTAGCATTCGGATCAACCAGCGATATTTGGCAGCATTTGTTATCGACATCTTTACCGCACTACTTACGAAACACCCTGTGCCTAATGTTAGGAGTCGGAGTCGCTGTCTGTTTGTTGGGAATTTCTACCGCCTGGCTGGTGACCATGTGTCATTTTCCAGGGCGAAAAATGTTTGAGTGGTTGTTGTTGTTGCCTTTGGCTATGCCGGCCTATGTCATCGCCTACGCTTACACAGATTTCCTCGAATACGCTGGGGTCGTTCAGGGGGGTTTACGCGGTCTTTTTGGTTGGCAAAGCGCTCAAGACTACTGGTTTCCTGAAGTGCGTAGTTTGGGCGGTGCGATCGTGTTCATGGGCTTTGTGCTGTACCCCTATGTTTATTTGCTCACGCGCGCCGCATTCCTTGAGCAGTCCGTCAGCATGATTGAAGCCAGTCGGGTATTAGGACGGGGTGCATGGAGTACCTTCTTTAGGGTTTCATTACCCTCGGCTCGTCCCGCAATTGCAGTTGGCCTTGCACTTGCGTTAATGGAAACACTCAATGATTTTGGTACTGTGGATTATTTTGCGGTCGAGACGCTTACGGTTGGAATTTTTGACGTCTGGTTAGGTATGGGTAACCTGGCCGGTGGTGCACAGATTGCGGTTGTCATGATGTGTTTTGTTTTTGGCCTTATAACGTTAGAGCACATTAGTCGTCGACATCAACGCTATTATCAGCCCGCTTCGAGTCGCTTGAAAACACTGCCAACATACCCATTGGTTGGCTATAAAGGAATGGCGGCGACCGGGGTCTGCCTTGTGCCGGTGCTGTTCGGTTTTTTCGTGCCAGTTTTGGTGTTGAGCGAATTGACTTGGGTTTATTTTGACGAGTCATGGACGCCAGCTTTTCGCACCTATGTATTGAATAGCTGTCTTCTATCGGCGGCGGCGGCTTTGATAGCTTTGTTAGTGGCGATTGTTATTGCCTATGCCCGCCGCCTTCAGGGTGGACAGGTACTCAAAGTTACAACTCGTATTGCCTCTTTGGGTTATGCCTTACCGGGCGCCGTTCTGGCGGTTGGCATTATCGTGCCGTTTGCTGCTTTTGATAATGCGCTCGATGCGTGGATGCGGGCGCAGCTGGGGATTTCCACCGGGCTATTGCTGAGCGGGACAGTCACCGCGGTGGTGTTCGCGTATGTCGTGCGATTTCTGGCGATCGCGTTGGGTCAGGTAGAGGCGAGTCTCGAAAAAATATCGCCATCGATGGATATGGCTGCGAGGACGCTCGGCTATCGTGCCGGCGAAACCTTTGTTCGTTATCATGCCCCGCTGATTCGGGGCGGTCTTTTTACGGCGCTCATGATTGTGTTTGTTGATTGCATGAAAGAGCTTCCGGCCACACTGATCCTAAGGCCGTTCAATTTCGACACCTTGGCGACACATGTCTATGAATTCGCATCTGACGAGATGCTTGGGGAAGCTGCGTTGGGGTCGTTGACGATTGTCATTGTTGGGTTGTTACCGGTTTTATTATTGACTCGAATGATTGGCAAGTCCCGAAACGGCGGCCCGGACCAACCCACCCGTCCCGCGTCGGTGGCATCTGTAGCATGAATGCCGAATACCTCCTGGAGGTCGATGACATTACCTGTCGCTACGGTCGGGATCGTGCGGTGGATGGCCTCAGTTTCCGTGCGCGGCCCGGTTCGCTCACCTGCCTGCTCGGTCCAAGTGGTTGTGGCAAGACAACCGCGCTACGGGCCATTGCAGGATTTCAAGATTTGGAAAAAGGGGAGATTCGGATTGAAAGCCTATGCGTTTCTAGGCCTGGATACTTGTTGCCACCAGAGCGACGCCAAGTGGGCATGGTGTTTCAGGATCACGCGTTATTTCCACACCTTAAGGTGACCGACAATGTGGCAGCTGGGCTTCGGCACCAACACGAGAATCTGCGTCGCCAGACGGTAAGCAGTTTGCTCGAACGGATGGGCTTGAGTGCGCTCGGCGAGCGTTTCCCGCACGAATTGTCCGGTGGGCAGCAGCAGCGCGTTGCGTTGGCTCGTGCCTTGGCGCCGCGCCCGCGACTGTTATTGATGGACGAACCTTTCTCAAACCTTGATCTCGATCTTCGCGAACGTCTTGGCGTTGAGGTGCACGATTTACTGAAAGAACACGGGATAACCGCCGTGATGGTGACCCATGACCAATACGACGCGTTTGTCCTGGGCGATGAAGTTGGCATTATGTCCCAAGGTAACATCCTGCAGTGGGATACGCCTTACAATGTTTATCATGAACCTACCTCACGATTTGTGGCTGACTTTATTGGGAACGGTGTGTTTGTGCGTGGTACAAGAACAGGTGACCGTACCGTTAATACCGAACTCGGCGATATCGAAGGGACACTCGATCGTCCCGCGCTGACGTCTGCGGTAGTCCATGTTCTAATCCGTCCAGACGATGTTTTGCCAGACCCCGATGGGCCGATCAGCGCCCGCGTATCGAGAAAAGCATTCAAGGGCGCAGATATCATGTATACGTTAACCTTGCCAAGCGGTACCACCTTGTTGTCGCTATTTCCCAGCCACGACAATTTCGCCGTGGGTGATCATGTTCGAGTACGACTGAATGTTGATCACCTGGTGGTCTTCGCTACAGAGAATACCGTGGCTGAATCGATGACGAGTTCACCGGACTGAAGCGGACTTGTAAGGATAGGTGGCGTAGGCTGGAGTCATCGGCCGTTAGTTCATGTTGATTGCGCGGTACATACACGCTGGATAAATTTAATTGCCATTGCCTTATACGTTGAAAGCCTTACCGCGGTCCTTACAGGCAACTGTTTTCATGGCGCTCGCGATGTTGTTTTTTACATCGATGGGCATCTTTATTCGCCTGGCAGCAGAGGAATTGCACGCCTTAGAAATCGTTTTTTTCCGCAATTTTCTCGCGTTGCTTTTGATGGCACCGTGGATACTGCGCCAGGGAATCGGTGTGATGTATACCCGTCGCCTTGGCCTTTATTCGTTTCGAGCACTGATCAATCTCATTGGAATGGCCGCTGGGTTTACTGCTATTACAATGATTCCCCTGGCAGAATTCACCGCGCTGGGCTTCACGGCACCGTTGTGGACCACATTGGGGGCTTGGTTTTTCTTGAGCGAAAGGGTTCAGGGTCGTCGCATCGTTGCTGTAGCGGTGGGATTTGTTGGCGTGATGGTGGTTCTTCAACCCGGGTTTAGTGCGATCTCGATGGGATCGGCACTGGCGTTGCTTCATGCCAGTTTTATTGCCGGCACGACGCTCATTGTGAAGCGCTTGACCGGGACTGAACGACCGGCAGCGATCGTCGCTTACATGGTGCTGATGCAAGCGCCGTTGGCGCTGATTCCGGCCTTGTTTGTTTGGCAATGGCCGACGTTGATGACCTGGGTGTGGCTGTGGTGTCTCGCAGGGGTTGCCACGTTGGGTCATATTTTCTGGACGAGAGCGGTGCGCATGGCCGAAGTCACCCAGCTACAGCCACTTGAATTTATTCGCTTGCCGATTGCGGGTTTGTTTGCCTTCGTCGTGTTTGCCGAAGTGCCGACCCTATGGACGTGGGTCGGCGGCATCGTTATTTTTGTTGCCACCGCCTTGGTAACTCGTGCGGAGGTCACTGCGAGTCGTTAATGATCAAGAGTTAACCAGCCCAACTGGTTTACCATAGACCTTCATCACGCCTTGCACTCGATCAGTTGTCGAGTTCGATGCATTCTTCAGTACAGGTTAAAACACCACCATGGCCCAATATGTCTATAGCATGATCGGAGTGGGTAAAACCGTTCCACCGGGTAAGAAAATCCTCCGCGATATCTCTCTTAGTTTTTTTCCAGGCGCCAAAATTGGTGTTTTGGGCTTGAATGGTTCAGGAAAATCAACCCTGCTTAGGATCATGGCGGGTATCGATTCGGAGATCGATGGGGAAGCCATTCCCCAGAAAAATCTCAAAATTGGTTATCTGCCTCAGGAGCCGCAGCTTGACGACACGCTTGATGTGCGCGGCAACGTAGAGCAGGGCGTTAGCGAAGCAAAAGCACTGCTGGATCGATTTAACGAGGTGAGTCTTCGATTTGGAGATGAATTGAATGACGAAGAAATGAATGCTCTCATTGAGGAACAAGGAGACCTGCAGACCCGTATCGATGCGCTTGGGGCGTGGGAATTAGATAGAAAACTCGATATCGCAGCCGATGCCTTGCGCCTGCCTTCATGGGAGGCGTCGGTTCAACACCTTTCCGGCGGTGAACGCCGTCGCGTGGCGTTGTGTCAACTGTTGTTGGCTGAGCCTGAAATGTTGCTGTTGGATGAGCCAACCAACCATCTGGACGCGGAGTCTGTCGCATGGCTTGAACGTTACCTTGAACAGTATGCCGGCACTGTTGTTGCGGTCACCCATGATCGTTATTTTCTGGACAATGTCGCAGGTTGGATACTCGAATTGGATCGTGGGTACGGTATTCCGTGGGAGGGAAATTATTCCTCGTGGCTGGAACAAAAGGATAAGCGACTCGAAATTGAAGAGAAGACGCAGTCGGCCCGGCGAAAATCCATTGCGGTCGAATTGGAATGGGTCCGAGCCAATCCGCGGGCCAGGCAGGCGAAGAGTAAGGCACGGCTTCAGCGATTTAGTGAATTGGTTGATACAGATTTCCAAGCGCGCAACGAAACGAACGAGATTTATATACCGCCCGGCCCACGCTTGGGTGACAAAGTGATCGAGGTCAGCGAATTGACCAAAGGTTTTGATGCCCGATTGCTGATCGATGAGCTTTCCTTCAGTCTGCCCCCTGGCGGTATCGTCGGAATTATTGGCCCAAACGGCGCGGGTAAAACGACGTTGTTTCGAATGCTGGTCGGTAGCGAGACAATCGATGGGGGAAACATCGAAGTCGGAGAAACGGTCAAGATCGCGTATGTTGACCAGAGTCGTGATGCACTCGATGACAGCCGCACTGTGTGGGAGGAAATATCCGATGGGTTGGATGTGATACAGGTTGGTCAATACCAGACACCCTCGCGGGTCTACGTAGGCCGGTTCAATTTCAAAGGTTCTGATCAACAGAAGCGGATCGGGGATCTGTCGGGTGGAGAACGAAACCGAGTTCACCTTGCCAAGGTTCTGAGGCAGGGTGGCAACCTGTTGTTGTTGGATGAGCCGACGAACGATCTCGATGTAGAGACGCTGCGTGCATTGGAGCAGGCCCTGGTCAGTTTTCCTGGTTGTGCAGTAGTCATTTCTCACGACCGTTGGTTCCTGGATCGGATCGCGACGCACATTTTGGCCTTTGAAGGTGACAGTGAGGTCGTTTGGTTTTCCGGAAATTTCGAAGAATACGAGGCCGACCGTCGGAGGCGCATCGGATCTGACGCGGATCAGCCGCAGCGTCTGCAATACAAACCGATTAAGCGAAATTGAGGGATATCGGCGGTTAGCGCGCCTTGCACGAGAGCGTGGAAGATCTCTGGATTCCTATCGTGCTTGTTTCCGCGGCGCTGCAGACGGCCCGTAACGCTGGCCAAAAACACCTGAGCACCCAGGTGTCGCCGTGGCTGGCGGCGTGGGTCCGTTTCGGATTTGGATTGCCGATTGCGTTAATTTATCTGGTCATTGTTTTGGCTGGCTTTGATCTTCCGTTTCCGCCACTCACGGGCAAATTCCTGGTGCCCGCATTAGTGGCCGCCCTGATGCAGATTGCCGGCACCGTGTTTCTGATTCGGCTTTTCCGTCTTCGAAATTTCGCCATTGGCTCTACCTTCGTGCGCACGGAAGCGATTATCGCTGCCGTGCTGGGAAGCGTGGTGTTCTCCGAATCGATCGGTCTGTGGGGCTGGCTGGCCATCGTCATATCGGTCACCGGTGTGGTTCTAATCAGCGTGGTTCGATCAACGACTCGGCGTACATCGCTATTAGGCTCGATATTCAATGCCTCGGCTGGCGTGGGTCTCCTG
>DUBL01000282.1 GCA_012960345.1 Gammaproteobacteria bacterium
AAGGGGTAGACGACCGATTAGTCGAGTATAGAAGTCGTTGTAGCCTCCCATATCTTGCACCACCACACGAAGCAGGTAGTCCACTTCCCCAGCCATACGATAAAATTCAAGTATCTCCGGCATATCGCTAACGGCGCTGGATAGCTCATCGAACCAAGCTTTGGTATGTTGATTCGTTCGAATCGAGACAAAAACCGTAAACCCTGCACCCACTTTTTCTGCATCTAAAAGGGCAACCCGTTTCCGGATTACGCCCTCCTGTTCCATTCGTCGAATGCGTTTCCAGCAGGGAGTGGTTGACAGGTGGACCTGTGAAGCGATTTCACTGATGGCAAGACTGGCATCGTTCTGCAGGAGTTGCAGTATTTTGCGATCGATGTCATCCATAAAATTTTACTCAAAATATTATCTTAAGTAGGAAAATAACATATATAAGTATAAATAACGAAGAAAAATAGATGTTTTTTCTATTTCTCTGTTGACTGAGGGTGAGTGGTCGGCTAGTTTCACTGTGCAGAAAATAGTCTTATCGGCTAAGTGGTATGAGCCGCTGACCCGTGAATTCATCTCACACTACCGATTAAATTGTGGCCCCCAACCATTTACTACCCCGATCAGACACCGGCAAGCTGGAATCGGATGTTGCATCTATTACCGCGAGTATCGCGTGGCGCTGGTTGCAGTCTGATGCGGCAATTCGTTTAATTGATATCAGATCGACGCAGGAATTTCTTTTTGTTGGGCACCCGGTGGGTGCCGCGCATGTGCCGTACATCGATGAGCCGGATTGGATACCGAACCCCTGTTTTACCAATCAGGTACGCGCTGTATTGCCAGTGGTGGCCGAGATAAGAGTGAAGCGGGAAGATCCGATTCTTCTGATTTGTCGTTCGGGTGAGCGTTCGAAAACTGCTGGCCAAGTGTTGCTTGAAGCTGGAGTGGACAACGTTTTTTCAATCATCGACGGCTTCGAAGGTCCTTTGAATAAGCATGATCACCGTAGTCGAATTTCTGGGTGGCGATACGATGGTTTGCCTTGGGCTCAATGCTGAGCGCATCGACGGAGATCAAACCCCCGCATCGAGGCGTGGCATCGGGTAGGACTTCAGTTGCGGAATCCGCTCAGGAGACCAAAGACAAGTTGCCGCTTCCCAGAATTCATCGACATTGCCGACCTGACTTGGCGCTACCTGACCGAGAAATTTCCATGCGTGGATCAAAATGAGCAGGGGATTCGTGTCTGGGATTGGGTGAGCCGCATTTTGCTTCGACAGTTTGTGACCCGCGGAGTCGATGACCACCGGAAGGTGCGCATAAGTCGGCATTGCAAATCCGAGGTAGGTTTGAAGCAGTTGCTGGCGCGGAGTGGAAGACAATAAGTCAGCTCCGCGCACCACATGGGTGATCCCTTCGTCTTCATCATCAACTACCACAGCGAGTTGGTAGGCGGCAAATCCATCCGCGCGGCGGACCACAAAGTCACCCACCTCTTTGGCGAGATTCTGTTCAAAGAGGCCTAAGAAGCGATCCGTTATCACGCATGTTGTATCGGGCACATGAAGCCGTATGGTTCTGCCGGTACGCCCTGATGGCAGTCCTTCGCGACAGGTTCCGGGATAGATCATTGCCGTGTTTTGTGACTGAGCGTGTCTTTGCACGTCGCGCCGCGAGCAGCCACAGGGAAACGCGTAGTTCTGATCGAGGAGTGTGTTGATGATGTCCAGATAACGGCTTTGTTTATGGATTTGCCGGGTGGGTAAGCCGGTCCACTCAAACCCTAAAACTTCGAGGGTCTGGAGTATGACTGATTCTGCCCCGGGCACTGTGCGTGTTTCATCAATGTCATCAATTCGAAGGTGCCATTGTCCATGGTGTGCACGGGCATCAGCGTAACTCCCTACCGCTGCCACGATGGAACCGAAGTGCAGTGGCCCCGTGGGTGAGGGCGCAAATCGTCCCCGGTAGAACGTTTTCCCATCACCAATGGGTCTTCGGTTTGTTGTTGAAGGGGTGTCGGGTGTCACAGCGAAATGATGTCCTGCCACCATGTCTCCTGTGCGAGCGAAAGCCGTAGCGGTGACTGGACTCCGATCGGGGCCTTGGTCATGTACCGTTTGGCTTCGCGCAGAGAAGATTCGCTGAGAGAATGAAGATAGCGTTTGGCATTTTCCACACTGAAGGGTTGACTGGTGTGGTTTTCAAAGTTAGGTGGTGAGTCGGTCCAGACGGCTCCTTGGAAACCGCTCTGCTTGAGCCATGGAGAGATTAATGTCTTGGTCGTTAGGGATATGGAGTAGTCCGATTGTTGTGCGAGATCAATGAAGCCAATACCGTCGAGGGCGGTGCGTTCACGAGCCGCAAGATTTGATCGTGCTTCGACAATGTCCGAGTGCATGCTAAGGATTATGGATGAGGGGGAATACGCTCCGTGTTTCTCGTCGATAGCGAGTGCCAGCGCACCAAGGCGTTTGCGAGAGACAAGGGAAAACTCAAGCGGCAAACGAGGACCAGCATTAATAGCCCAGTCACCTTGAACAAAAGGCGATAGATTATCTAGATCCCACAACAAGGAACCCCAGCCAATGATGGCAATTGCTGACAATGGTATTCGTCTCGTCAATGTGGCAATAGCGGGATTCTATTCTGTTCACGTTAGGCGAAGTACTCGTGCGTGGAATAGATAGATCACTTTGTTATTCCTAATAGGTTCTTTATTCTTAGTCCACAGCTGTGTGCTAGGATTCCAACCACAATGAGAAACGCTTTTTCACCAAAATTTGGTGAGTTGCCCGCTACGCTCCCGCTTTTCCCTTTAGAGGGAGCAGTGGTGTTGCCGCATGGGCAACTTCCGTTAAACATCTTTGAACCGCGGTACCTGAATATGGTTTTTGATGCCCTGGCAGATGCTCGATTGATTGGCATGATTCAGCCGCTACCAGATTCATCGATTCCTGAGCCGGCGCTGCATCAGACAGGTTGTGCTGGGCGTATCGTTAGTTTCAGTGAAACCCGCGATGGGCGTTTGTTGATTGTGCTTGGGGGACTGTGCCGGTTTGATGTGGTGAGTGAACGAACGGTCGAGCGGGGGTACCGCTTGGCCGAGATATCTTGGGGTCGGTTCTGTCATGACCTGAAAGAAGAGCAAACAGAACTAGAAAGCGGTCGTTTGTTGGCTGCTGCTAAGCATCTCCTGGAGCATCGGTCGATGACGGTGGAGTGGGAAGCCCTAGATGAATTGGGCACTCCTGAACTTATCGATACACTGGGATCGAGTTTGCCCTTCTCGCCCCAGGAAAAACAGGGGTTGGTCGAAACCAAGGTGCTCCAGGATCGACTCAACTTGGTTACCGCGTTGTGCGAATTTTCCAGCGCGCTCGACAGTGGAGCGAGTCATCGAACCCATTAGGAAGGAACTGACTGTTGTCGCGGGGCACTATGGTTAGAGACCGTAAGCGATTCGCAGTAGGCTGATAGGATGCCGTGGGGGAGTGTCGCCGCCCAGTCCATTCCAAAGTTGTGTGGCGGCAATCGGACAATCACTACCGTAGTGATCGGGCGCAATTGCTAGTATACGTTTAACGATTGGCCTCACAATTTTCATCGACGCGTTGTGTGTTTCTAACTTAACAGCGTAAGTCCCATCATGTCCTGAACAGCGCTCGATCGTGACCAATTTCGTCTCGGGGACCAATTCAAGAATCTGCTTTGTTCTCGAACCAAAGTTTTGTACGCGTTGATGGCAGGCGGCGTGATAGGCGACCGTTCCCAGGGGGTGTTTGAACTTGATATTCAAAAGTCCAGCTCGGTGTCGAAGATAGAGGTACTCGAAGGGGTCAAAAATTCGTTTTCGAATACGCTGGAGGTCGGCATTATTGGGAAACATCAGAGGCAGCTCCTGCTTGAACATCAAAACACAGGAAGGAACGGGAGCAACGATGTCCCAGCCGGCATCAATCATTTCTATTAGCGAGGCTCGATTGTGTTCACTGGCGCGCGCAACGGCATCAAGGTCACCCAGTTCGAATTTAGGCATGCCGCAGCATTGCTCAGTCCTGACTAATGTCATGGGGATGTGGTTGTGCTCAAACACCCGCACCAGATCGAGGGCAAGATCCGGGGCGTTGTAGTTACCGTAGCAGGTTGCGAACAGGGCCACTTTGCCTTGAGTCCGATCAGTTGTTTCGATGTCCTCGGTGGTGCTTGGTTCGTGGTTACGTAACTGTTGTCTGAGGGTTGGGTTATGGTAGGGCGGCAGTTTGGCCTTCGCGTGTATCTTGAGTGTTTTCTCCAGGACTCCCCGCAGAGGTGCAGATCGATTGGCTGCATTAACCGCATTGACAACGACTGGAAGACTGGCCAGACGGCCTACCTGATCCGTGTTGGTGAGCAGGCGATCACGAAAGCGAGCGCCTGATTGTTTGAAACGCACAGCTTTGGCTCTCAACATCAGATGAGGGAAATCCACGTTCCACTCATGAGGTGGCACGTAAGGACACTTTGTCATGTAACACAGATCACACAGATAGCAGTGTTCTACTACATTCTTATAGTCGGCTTTGTCGACGCCATCGACTTCCATGGTGCTGGACTCGTCAACTAAATCGAAAAGAGTCGGAAATGCTTGGCACAGGCTGACGCACCGCCGACAGCCATGGCAAATATCGAAAACCCTTTCGAGTTCCTCATTAAGCTGTTGCTCGTCGAAAAACGCCGGGTTCTGCCAATCGATGGGGTGACGGATCGGTGCGTCAAGGCTACCCTCTCGCGGGGGTAAAGAAGTCAATAGAGTAGGTCTCCCAGTTGGGTTAGCGGGCTGTGCCGCCCATTAACATACGATGGGTATTATGCTGAAGTTGAGACGAAGATTCGTCCATCTCGAGTGAAGACCGAAAAAACGGCGAGATCAATTTCTGCTGGATCATCGATGGCTCGACCATTAGTGAGACAGAATCGACTGCCGTGCAACGGGCAGCGGACGCAGTCGCCCTCTAAGGCCCCTTGGTAGAGCGAGGCATCTTCATGAGTGCAGGTGTCTTGTACGGCGTAGAGCGCTCCCTGGATGTTAGCGATCAAGATGCACAGGCCATTCAACTCGATTCGTTTCATCGAGTCTGGTTTGAGGTTATTGGGCCCGATGTCCTGAAAGTTAGCCATAGAATGTTAGCCGAAAGATGGCGCCTTTCAGGTCATATTTTGACCAGATGACTCTGGTCTGGGCAATAGGACCGCATCATTTTCAGTGTCTGGTCGAAACCATCCTAGACTGTCATGTAGCGTTACCACTTTGCCGATGATCAATAAGGTTGGAGCCTGGACATTCGCAGCTGCCACTTGTTCAGGAAGTGAGGCGAGCGTACCCACAATCACACGCTGTTGCGCGGTGGTGCCTTGTTCGATCAGGGCGGCAGGCAGGTCTGGTGGCGCACCGTGAGCGCACATCTCTTGGCAAATCACCTCGAGTCCAGTCAGGCTCATATAGACAATAACGGTTTGATCAGGTTGAGCCAGTGATTTGAAATTCAGGTCGATAGCACCATCCTTTAAGTGGCCAGTGACAAATGTGCAGGACTGGGCAAAGTCACGGTGGGTAAGAGGAATGCCAGCATAGGCGGCACAGCCGGAAGCTGCGGTGATGCCAGGGATGACTTGGAATGGAATCTTCGCGTTGACTAGGTCAGCGATCTCTTCTCCGCCACGGCCGAACACAAAAGGATCGCCACCTTTGAGACGAAGTACTCGTTTGCCACTGGTGGCTAACTCGACCAACAGCTGATTGATGTCAGGTTGGGGTACTGAGTGATCGGATTTTTTCTTTCCGACATACAGTCGTTCCGCATCGCGGCGGACCAGATCGACGATAGCTGGCGCGACTAGCCGATCGTAAAGGACAATGTCTGCTTGCTGCATTAGGCGGAGTGCGCGAAAAGTCAGCAAATCAGGGTCTCCGGGGCCTGCGCCGACGAGATACACCTCACCGCGCGGCGGCGGTGTGGGGTCGACCGTGCTCAATGCCTGTTTCAGCGATTCGCGGGCTTCGGATTCTCTGCGGGCGAACACCAGTTCGGCAGTTGGCCCTTGCAAAATTTCTTCCCAGAAGATTCGACGGTCACGGGCGTTGCTAAATCGTGCGTGCACGTCTGCTCGGAAAGCCCGGGCCAGTGCCGCGAGACGTCCATAGGTGGCAGGGATAAGCGTTTCAAGCCGGGATTTGAGCAGCCGGGCCAGTATGGGTGATGCCCCGCCAGTACTGATGGCAATAATCACAGGCGAGCGGTCAACGATAGAGGGGACAATAAAACTACACAGGTCTGGACGGTCAACAACGTTCACAGGGATATTTCTTTGTTTTGCCGCCAGTGCGACCCGCCGATTGATGTCCTCCTCATTAGTTGCGGCAATGATCAGTGAGTGTCCATCTAATGCATCGGTAGAGAACAACATCGCCTGATGAGTGATTTGTCCCTCTTCTTTTGCAATGCGTAATGCTGGGATTAGTGTTGGTGATACGACCGTCACTCGGGCACCAGCGCGCCGTAAGAGATCAATTTTTCTTTCGGCAATCTTACCGCCACCCACTACAAGACAGGATGCATCGGTTAGTTTTAGATAAACGGGAAAGAAATCCATGGCGTTGCGTACAGTAGATTGATCAAATTAATGTCACCGACGAAAGTGTCACGTCATGTTGCGAGTGAGTAGTGTTGGCAGGGGCTAAAAGCCGGCCTGGCGATACAACCGGTTGGCTTTGGCAAGGTCAACGGGCACACCACGGCCTTGCTCGTAGAGCTCCGCGAGGGCGAGTTGAGCGCCGGCCAGTTCGTGTTCGGCTGCACGCTGAAGCCAGTAAACGGCAGCTTCGTCATCACTGACGGTACCTTGGCCGATAAGGTAGCAGCAGCCGAGTCCGTGCTGTGCAAGTCCGTGATTTTGTTCAGCTGCTTGTTGCAGCCAGGTAAAAGCCTGTGTTTCGTTGGCAATGAGGCCCAAGCCATTTTGAAACATGATCGCGACGCGGTATTGAGCTTCTGCATTCCCTGCCGTAGCGAGGGGCGATAGATATTGCATAGCGCGCGAGAAGTGTTTGGATTCAAAGGCAGCAAGGCCGCTGGCAAGATCAATTTCTTCGGTCTCGTTCATCGCGTCTGATCATATAGGAGTGCGTCGAGTCTGATGAGGGGCTATCGTCAGATCCCTAAGCGGTTCTCGGCGTCCAGCACTGGAGACCAACCTGTGGTGTATTGTTATCACGATGACTAAAGGGTATACTGTATACCAAGAATTGACTGTAAAACTGATTTCTGACCTCCTCCGTTTTATTAAACCACCGGTTAAACCTGGTGGTTTTTTTTGGTTTATCAATATCATAAGAGCGATAAAGTGAGACTCTCCTATGAGATCACTCGCTGTTAGTGCCCATGCCATAGCCTCTTTTCCATTAACTAAACGATCGCTTAGTTAATTTGAAAAACGGGCGCACTCAGCTTGAAGTCGGGGTAGGTGTGGGTGGCAAAGCCTGGCCCGCTGAGGTCCCGGAGATTGATTTTCCCCTCGATAATACGAAGGTGGGTGGTTTGATCTATACCCTGGTAAAGGGTCGGGTGTGCTTGAAGGAATCGACGCTGTTCGTCAGCTTCGGCCCCGGCCATACCGTTGACATAAAAATGTCCATTTTTTTCGACATGTTTGATACCGAGTAATGCTGCGAGGGCAAGATCCTGTTGCACATTGATGCCGGCTTGCGTGGTCAGATCTTCAGCGGTAATCAGGAAACTCGGACCGTGGATATGCACACGGGCGTGATTGATCAGGCTTCGGTAAATCCCCTTGCATTGTTTAGAGGAGACACCCCGATACCCTAGTTGGAGTGCTTCAACGAACGAGTCTGGGCCCGAATCCGCCTCGTCGATAATGACCGGTGGCAAGTTTGGTGGTATTCGTGTCGTTCGGCAGAACGTGTTTTCTCGCTTCACCGGTTGTTCGATAAAAAGACATTGGCTCATGAAAGATGAGATAGAAGGATCATCTCGAAACTGTAAAAAAGCCTCATGAAATTCTTCAAATGATTCGTATTGCTCGTTCCCATCGAGGCTGAAGCCATAGCGCTGTGATGCCGAACTAAGTGCCTTCGCTATGCGGTTCAGACGGTCGCGGTCAAATAGGGTGTTGCCGCTAAGTTTGATCTTAAAGTAGCGGGGTTTGTGCACAGAGATGACCTGTTGCAGGGTTACCGGAAGCCTATCGTCAGGGACTGTTCGACCGATGAGATCCGTATCGTCCAGCGCATCGGCCATACCGATGGTATGGCGTAGCCAAAGTTGTTCACGCGGTACTAGAGTGGATAAGTGTCGATCCATATCAAAATGAGAAAAATCAGCGGTGAGTGCGCTGGGTTTGATGTCTGGTAGGTTGGTATTGATGGCATCGAAAAAATTAATCTCTTTCATTTGGCAACACGCATCGAGAATCGCTCTGTCGAGCAGGGCCGGTCCATAGGACGCAACCAGTGGGTTAAGACCCATTTGACCGGCAGTGTCGACGATGGCCTGATATCTGGATGCATGCAGGGCAAACGGTGTCAGGGGATCGCCCTTGACATAAGTCGATGCGGCGATGCGAATCGATTCCCGTAATTGCTGTTCGTTGGCCTGATTACTGAGTTGAGGCGTCTTGTCGAACCATTTAGGTGCCATGACCTCAGCCGACCAGCCAGTTTGGTATCGGCCGGCGGTGTTTGACACTCGAACACGCACAAAGGCTTGAATGGCCTTTTCGAGGGTGACAATGCCGTAGCGAAACGGCAGGCGCAGGTTGAACGGGCGCTCAAAACAGTCAATCTGGTCGACTACGATTTTCATAATGATCTGTCACGCAAAATGGAAGTCGATAACACCGGGACACCACAGTGAGATAATCCAGTCTAGAGCATAAGTTGATAATGGGCCCTGTGGCCAGAGGCTGCCTCGCAGTTGAGTCAGGGCACTTGCTGACAGTAATCTGGCATCATCGAGTGGCGGCCCTCGTGTGGGCCACGCGCGATTGGGAGAATCATTTGATAGAAGGTTTTATGATCGATAAATTCGATAACAATAGTTATGACCGAGACGCGAAGACCGTTAGCCGTGATATGCGTCAATTCCTGCAGCAGATTGCAACGGGCCCGGCCCTTAGTAAGGACCTGAGCGCGACGGACGCGCGTTCAGGGATGGAGTACATCCTTGATGGTCGGGCTGACGAGGTGCAGGCGGCTATTTTTCTAATTGCTCTGCGGATGAAACGCGAGACAATCGAGGAATTGCATGGGGTGTTGCAGGCTTTGCTCGCAAGAACGAAGACGATCGAGGTTGACGTGCCAGATCTGATCGATATAGCGGATCCGTTTGATGGTTACGTTCGAGGTGTTCCCATCGCGCCTTTTTTGCCGCCATTACTTGCTGCATGTGGCGTGCCTACCGTTAGTAACGGAGTGAGTTCGATGGGCCCCAAATACGGCATTACTGCGCACCGGGTGCTGGGCGCTGCGGGTTGCCCGGTTGACTTGACGCCCGAGTTAGCCGCTAGTCTGATAGCCGATAACGATATTGGCTGGAGCTATGTCGATCAGAGTCAGGCTTGCCCTGCTTTGTATGGTCTGCTGGAGCTACGTACCCGGATCGTCAAAAGACCCTGTCTGACGACGCTTGAAGTGTTGCTCGGACCGATGCGGGCAAAGCGGACTCACCTGATGACAGGCTATGTACACAAGCCGTATCCTCCGATTTACACTGAGCTTGCCCGGGTGGCGGGTTACTCATCGGCGATGGTGGTCAGGGGAATCGAAGGGGGCGTCATCCCATCACTGAATCAGGTATCCAAATACTTTTCCTATCAGGATGAGATGCCGGACGAGGAGATGCGCCTTGATCCAAAGGCAGCTGGCGTAATATCCGTGACGCGCACGGTGCCTTGGCCAGTGGATAAGGAGCGTTTAGAAAGCCATGATGGACTTATCAATTATTGTGTTGAACAAGGGCTCAGTGCGCTGGGCGGAGAGGCAGGCCCGTTTAGGGAGGGGCTTTTGTATAGTGCATCGTTGTGTTTGTTACATCTGGGGCGGGCTCCTGATTGGGCAACGGCGCGAGTGTGTGCAACAAAGGCATTGGATAGTGGCGAAGGCTTGGCGCGTTTTCAAAGGGCGACCCAGCAGTAGTAGCGCGGAATGACGAATCATGGCGGATCGTAGGTTGCAGGTTTTCTCTACAGTGGCTCGGTTGCTTAGTTTTACTAAGGCTGCAGATGCACTGCACATGACGCAGCCTGCCGTCACGTTTCAGATTCGTCAACTTGAGGAGCACTTTAATACTCGATTGTTTAATCGCACGCACAACCGGATCAGCCTGACCGTAGCTGGTGAGATGGTGAGGGGGTATGCGGACCAGATCATGGGATTGCAGATCGAGATGGACGATGCGGTCAGTGAGCTCACTGGCAGCGCGGGCGGCCAGCTCGTTCTTGGCGCGAGCATGACGATCGGTCAGTACGTTGTGCCGCCGCTACTCGGTCAATATCGGGTGCAGTTTCCGGAGGTGGCGCTGCGTCTATTTGTTGCCAATACGGTTGGTGTCATCCATATGGTGGAGGACAGTGAAATTGACCTGGGCAT
>DUBL01000283.1 GCA_012960345.1 Gammaproteobacteria bacterium
ACGACCATACCACTATCGAGATCGTTGATCGAAAATAAACACCCAAACCGTACTCTATCCTGATCATTCCGGAAACATATCATGCAATCGGTAGCGCTGAATTTTGCCAGTTGAAGTACGAGGTAATTGATCGATGAACTTTATCCAGCGCGGGTACTTATAGATCGCCAACTGTGAACGTGTCAGTGCTTTAAGATCATCTTTCAGCTTTGTCGAGACCTGGACATCATCTTTGACAACAACAAATGCGCAGGGTTTCTCTAAACCCTCTTTAGTACGCCGACCCACCACTGCGACATCAGCAACCAGGGGGTGGCGCAACAATACCGATTCCACTTCCGTGGGAGACACCCAGATACCCCCCACCTTCAGCATGTCATCACGACGACCCCGGTAATGGTAAAACCCCTCATCATCTTCAACATACTGATCGCCGGTCCGAACCCACTCGCCAACAAAGGTCTCTTGGGTTTTCGTAGGCTGATTCCAGTAACCCACCGCTGCTGACATCCCCTTGACCTCAAGCGCACCCACATTACCTGGCGACACTTTGGCACCGGTGCGATCGACCAAACGCAAGGTATAGCCTGGCACCGGCTTTCCCGAAGTCCCAAATCGGATTTCCCCAGGTCGGTTACTAAGGAAGGTCTGCAACATTTCGGTCGTACCTAACCCGTCGATAATATCTACCCCACACCGATCGACCCATCTTCGGGCCACGTCTGCCGGCAATGCTTCGCCGGCAGAAACACATAACCTCAGACGTCCCAATGCCGCTTTCGGTATTTTCTCAAACGTCGTCAAAAGTTGTGCATAGAGCGTCGGCACAGCAAAAAAGAGCGTCGGCTGATGTTCACATAAACAGGCAACAATGTGTTCAGCAGTAGGCCTATGACTCGTCACAATGGATGTCGCTCCCGCATAAAATGGGAAAGTCATTGCATTACCCAAGCCGTAGGCAAAATGCATCTTGGCGGCGGAAAAGGTGACATCCTCAGGGGATACCCTAAGCACACTCTGCCCAAACAATACGGCGGTATGAATCAACGCTTGATGACGATGCATGACACCTTTGGGCCTTCCCGTCGAACCCGAGGTGTAAAGCCAAAAAGCAATATCCTCGGGGTCGGTGGGCCACGCCCTAAGTTCATTCGATGCCTCGGCCATGCGACCAGACAGTGACGTGCTGAGCGCGCTGCGCTCATCGACGACAATCACCTCACAGACGAACGACACTGACTTGGCTAGGTGCTGAAAAGGCACCGCCAAATGCGTATCAGTGACCACCAATCTGGCTCCACTATCAGACACGAGTGCCCGGTAGTCCTCTTCGGTCAGGCGGGTGTTAAGCGGCACCGCTACCGCCCCAATCTTGACCGCAGCCCAAAAGACAGTAACGAACTCAATTCCATCAGGCAGACAAATGAGGATTCTATCTCCGGCCCCAATTCCTATGTCACGCAGCACATTACCGCAACGATTGACACGCTGCGAAAGCGCCTGGTAACTGTAGAGACCCCTATCATCAATGAGCGCCACCCGCTCGCCCCAGCCTCGTTTAACGTTGTGATCAACAAACTCCAGTGCCGCGTTATAGGTCGACGGTAATCCTATAGATAGTGGCCACTGTGTGTCATCAACAGACGCGTAATCACACGTGATCACAGCGCTGCTTCCTTAGCTGCATTGCCAACAAACTACGAAAACGGATGAACCGATAATAGGCGATGACCTGTAGTAAGGAGCGATGTCATTCAGGACTCTACAGGCGCGGTCTCACGCAATTTGAATCTTCGAATTTTTCCAGTTGCTGTTTTCGGGAGATCGTCGACAAATTCGATCCATCGCGGATACTTGAATGGTGCCAAGCGTGTCTTAACGAAAGCCTGAAGCTCCGTTTCAAGCTCAACCGTTACCGCAATATCTTTCTTTAGCACTACATAGGCTTTTGGTTTTATGAGACCCGCTTCATCTTCTTGAGCCACCACAGCCACTTCCAACACTCGGGGTTCAGCTAACAGTGCACTTTCGACTTCAAAAGGTGACACCCAGATCCCGCCCACTTTGAGCATGTCATCAGTTCGACCCAAATAATGATAATAACCGTCCTCATCGACAACATACTTATCACCAGAACGGATCCACTCCCCTTCAAACGTGTGTGCAGTCTTGTCTCGCTGATTCCAATAGGACGAGGCGCCAGATGGTCCGCTAACCAGCAGCTCTCCCATTTCCCCGGTTGATACCCCCTGGTTATCCTCATCAACAATCCGCAATCGATAACCCGGTACCGCTCTGCCTGAAGTGCCGTAACGAATATCACCGGGTCGGTTACTAAGAAATATATGTAACATCTCAGTACTGCCGAGACCATCTAAAACTGGTACGCCGAATCTGCGCTCCCACTCTTTCCCCACCTCAGACGGCAACGCTTCACCGGCAGAAATACACAAGCGCAACGCGTCAGACACTCGCGATCGATCGTTGTCCGGATTTGACAAAATCGCATTGAAAAGCGTCGGCACCCCAAAGAAAATCGAACTTTCCTGGCTCTTTAACACGGTGAGCACAGCATCCGGCGTCGGTCGTTCGGCCAATAATGCAGCGCCGGCACCCACATGCAATGGAAACGTCATTGCGTTACCCAGACCATAGGCAAAGAATAACTTAGCGGCAGAAAACACTCGATCATCTGGTCGAATACCTAGCACCTGATCACCATACAAAGCAGCCGTTTGAATCAGGTCAGACTGATGATGGATCACCCCTTTGGGGGTGCCTGTCGAACCCGAGGTGTAAAGCCAGAAAGCCGCATCATCACAACAGGTTTCAGCTACTGGTACTGCCGCCGCCTCACTCTTGACTAAGGTATCCAATTCCAGGCCACCGCTGGGGTGAATGCCACTGACCACTACCTGCTTCAGAAACGGCTGGCCCTCTATGCAACCAGTAAAACGGTCATACAACACGTCGCTGACCACCAAAGCAACCGCGCGGCTATCGCGCAACATGTAATCGTAGTCAGACTCCGTCAGCAGCGTGTTAACTGGCACGGGTACCGCCCCGATACGGATGGCACCCCAGAACACAGCCGCAAATTCAAGGGTGTCAAGCATGCACACGAGAACACGCTGCTCTCTGTTCACACCCAGTGTAGCCAACGCAGCGCTGGTTCGCCCGACACGGTTCACGAAATCAGCATAGGTATGCTGACCTGCATGATCGACGAACGCAATTCGTTCGCCATGACCCACGTCCAAATGTCGATCTACAAAATGTTGTGCCGCATTATATTTCCGAGGCACATCGACACGTAGAGAGGACAAGTCTCGACTCACTTAACCACCAGCGATCGCCCGCATGAAACTTATTTGATCACCATCGCTAATCTTCGCCTCACCCTCGCCTGACAAAATCGTTTGCCCATTTAGCACGGCAAGCGTTAACTCATCATCCATACGATCGACCAATTCGGGATAGCGCCGACAGACCGTTTGACGAAGGCCTGCGACGTTGTTAACCACCTCGTCAACGATCACCATCCTTTCGGCTTCTCCCGGTAGATCGTGTGGCAACTCGACGCGAACAGAAAAGCCAGTCACCGTTCGCGCTAACCTCTCATGACGTTCTGGTCCTGGAATTCCATGCTCTGTCAGACCGGCCACATGGTAATAACGCTTCTTGAGCGCTTCGAATTCATCGCGGTCTATCAATTCGCCCTGAAATGGGCCTTCATCGATGGGTTCGTCGAACCAACGCTGCGGTAAGGTATCGTCGGTGACTCGAAGTCCAATTCGATAATTAATCATTCGCTCAAGAGCCGTGATGTTACTTCCTGCTAACAAGACTTCATCGGGGCTGAATTGAATGCCCGTCAAACGCGTCAGCTGGCCTGCGAAGTCATTACTGTCAGGCAGGCTTGGAGAATTGAATAATTTAGTATTGAAACGACACATCCCAACCGCATCGCCACTCGCATACTGATCCTCACACCGTGCCACACTGTGTTCCTTACCGATATAACTATTCGGCTCAGCAGACACTGCAGCGCCATACAACTCTCGCTTGTAATCTGGATCATCGTTAATGCGCGGATTGATCTCAAGGGTCACCCGATTTCTAAGATGATCCATTCCACGCGTTGCGACAGCAAGTCCGAGGGCAAAAGCCTTGATGATCCTGGAGTCATGTGGATCTGATTGGAATAACCCTTTAGAGGCCATGCGATAGCGCAAAGCCTCAGTCGGATACTTACCGCGCTCGACCGCCTGCGCCGAGTCGGCAATAGTGTCACCAAAACCCTCACGTTCGGCTGTTTGAAACAACAACGTTTCTATCAACACAGGATCGCCCCAGTTGGGGGCCAGTCCACTGCAGTCCGCATCGGAAATAATACCGCGTTGATAAAGCTCCATTGCCCACGCGATAGCACTGCCTGTGCTAGCAGAGTCGAGCCCTAGATCGTTAAGAATGTTATTGAATCTGAGCACGTGCTCGGGGCGATCTATTCCCAGATTCGGGCCGAATTTCCCTAAAGTCACGTATTCCGGGCCATCACCGTGGCGATACGGATCAGTTTCATCTGCATCAGGAATCCGATTCAGTGCACGGCAATGCACTGGACACTTGTAACAACCGGCCATTCCGTCGCGGAACTGATCAAAGTTCTCCGCATCAAGCGAGTCGTGCCAACTGGTTTTCTGGTTGTTGTAGGTACCCAATGCCCCAAGTAAGCGACTCGGCTTGTATAAAAAGGGTGTACCCACTGTCTTTAAGACTTTCTTCGCGACTCCGGTGCTGAGGATCTTGCGGCCAATCCGTTTGTTGTCCTCGCGATGGGATTTATCAATCGGAAATTCGGGGGGCCGCCCTCTGACCAGTACCGCCTTGAGTCGCAGCGACCCCATCTTCGCACCACTCCCGCCACGAGCAAATATCGACTTGGGACCCGCCATAATGCCGCTACACAATACCTGCTTCTCGCCCGCTCGGGTAATACGCGCCAAGGCCATGTTGCGGCCCTCGTGACAGTCGAAGTCCTGCTCAATAGCACCCGTCAGTTCAATGTTATTCATACCGCGATAGCGGCTCGCGTCACAGAATTCGAGTCGCCCGTGCTCAAATTTAAGTAACGTCCAACGCAGCGCCTGACCATAAACCACGAGGTGGTCGATACCGTGCCGTCTAAGATACGCTGGGAAATAATCTCCCGCGTTTGAATCCAATATCGCCTCGCTGTCCGGTGCAAGGCTTGTCACGTTACCCCGTGGGCCACCCGGCACGTGTCCAGTCAAAACTCCGGCGCCAAAAATAAGCGGGACACCAGGGTTCAGCGCATCAAGACCGTCTTCTAGTAAGTTGTATAGCAACACCATATTGCCACCGCGACCGCCTAGAAAATCTCGAAGCATTGCCCTGGACAAGTAGGCTTCACGAATTTCCTGCCGCTCAAGGTCGACGAAGACCACTGCACCCTGACTTGGATACTGCGCTGTGACATACAGCCGCTCGCATAAGCGATCCACTCGTTGTCTTATGTTCATAAACCGTCACGCCAGCAGCAAGGTGGTGTGATTATAGCCACCCACTCTGCGGCAGGCCCGCGGTGCCTAACTTGCGCGTCCCGTGGACGTATACTTTGCCCCACCGCCCGTTTGGGCCAGACCCACTGACATCCTAGATGGAACACTCAGCCCCTATTGTCGTCATCGGCGCCGGGATGGTCGGCGCATCCTGCGCCCTGCACCTACAGCGCACGGGTTGTCGTGTCATTTTGATCGAACGCGACACACCAGGCTCTGGGACGACCTATGGCAATGCATGCACCATCGCCCGCTTTGGCTGCATTCCCATCAATCAACCGCAGCTTTTGCGCCATCTACCCAGACTGCTCTTGGGACGACGTCAACCACTTTCTGTTTCCTGGTCTTACCTTCCCAAAATGATCCCTTGGTTATGGCAGTTTCTGCGCCACTGTCAGCCGCACCACTCCCGTGCAATCTCGCAGGCACTCGCCAGTTTGCTAAGACACGCGGAAGATGAAGCACTGGAATTATTCCGGGCTGCCCGCGCCGAGCATCTGCTGGCACGACAGGGCTTCCTATCCGTTTATTCCACAACACTCAGTTACCAAAACGATCAGACCAACCGACAACTTCGTCAGCAACTACTGGGTAACGATCTGGTCGAACTCGATCAGGGTGAGATCGACGAACTGGAGCCAGCGCTTGCCGATCGTTTTCCACATGGCTATGTCTACAGTCAGGGTTTTCACCTGATGGAGCCACAACAAATGACCCAGCAAATGGTAGAGCAATTCTGTCGCGACGGCGGCACATTGATTCGCGACGATCTGCATCGGATCGAACACGAGTCGAAAGACCAGCTAAAGGTGTCTGGAGAACAGGCGAGTTACACTGCAAGTCAAGTCGTGATTGCGGCAGGCGCCTGGTCAGGACATTTTCTTGGTGACACACTCGAGTCACTGCCATTAGAAACCGAACGCGGGTACCACGTGCTTTTCCCTGATGACGGCCAGATGATCAGTCACGTGATCGGGCTACCCGATGCGGGGTTCTTCTTGGTACCAATGGCCCATGGCCTGCGAGCCGCAGGCACCGTCGAACTCGCTGGACTCAACGCACCCTCTAATCCAGAACGCATTCACTATATTGAAGGCCAGGCACGACTGGCGCTTCCCACGCTCGGACGATCGTCTGATACCTGGCTCGGCTTCCGCCCTACCCTGCCTGACAGCCTACCGGTAATTGGCCGCTCGCGGCATTTGCGCAACGTCATTTTTGCCTTTGGACACCACCACCTAGGCCTCACACTAGGGGGGATCACCGGTCGGTTGGTGAGCGAGATTGCAACGGGTGCGCCCCCATCTGTCGATCTCACGCCGTTTGACGGTGCTCGATTTCGCTGACTGTCTGTCGCTCAAGGTAAACTGTCCGCTTTATCGGAACGGTAGAGCATGATGGAGTTTCTCAGTGAGTACGGGCTATTTCTCGCCAAAACGGTCACTCTGACCGTCGCCATTGTCGCAATAGTCGGATTTGTTCTAACTGCGGCAATGCGCCAACGGCAGTCACCGGCAGAAAGCATCGAGGTCAAGAATATCAATGATCACTATCGTGATATGAGTGATACGCTAGATCACGCCATGCTGTCGAAACCTGCGTTAAAGATTCGGCGCAAAGCAGACAAGAAAATCAACAAAGCAAAGGAAAAAGCACTCAAACGTGGCGATGGACCTAAGCGCAAACGACTTTTTGTGCTCGATTTTGATGGGGATATTCGGGGCACCGAAGTTAGTGGGCTTCGTGAGGAAATCACGGCATTACTCACCGTGGCGACAACCCAGGACGAAGTCCTAATTCGTCTTGAAAGTGGTGGCGGCCTGGTACACGCCTATGGACTTGCCGCCTCACAGTTGGCTCGCATCAAGGACCGGAATATTCCCCTGACTGTAGCAGTCGACAAAGTAGCGGCAAGCGGTGGGTACTTAATGGCGTGCGTTGCTGACAAAATTATCGCGGCTCCGTTTTCCATCATTGGCTCGATCGGTGTCATTACACAGATTCCGAACTTTCATCGTTTACTGAAAAAACATGATGTCGATTTCGAACAGGTGACGGCAGGTGAATTCAAGCGGACAATCACCATGTTTGGTGAATCAACCGACAAAGCCCGGGAAAAACTGAAGCAGGAAGTAGAAGACACCCATACCCTCTTCAAAGACTTCGTCAAGCAACAACGACCCGTCGTTGAACTCAGCGAGATTGCGACAGGAGAATATTGGCTCGGCAAACGCGCACACGAGCTCAATTTAGTGGATGCGCTTGGTACGAGTGATGACTATCTGCTTAACGAACGAGACAACGCTGACATTTTTGAGCTTCACTACAGCGTAAAACAAAAGATGCTTGAGCGTATCACGGCGATGTTTGGAAAACTTGGACACCAGGGCCTATCGCTAAACGACAACGACCGGATACCCAACCTGACCTGATTCCATCTTAGGAGAGACTGCATGATCTACACGCTGGGCGATCGGATTCCACGTATTGATGACAGCGCTTATGTGGCAGATAACACCACCATTATTGGATCGGTTGAGATTGGTCCGGAAGCGAGCATTTGGTTTGGGACCGTATTGCGAGGTGACAATGATGTTATCCGAATCGGGGCAAGAAGCAACGTACAGGATGCAACTGTGATCCATGTCGATCCCGGCATTCCGACCACCATTGGAGAAGATGTCACTATTGGTCATAGCACTATGATCCATGGTTGCACTATTGAACGTGGATGCTTGATTGGCATCGGTGCGATCATCCTTGATCACGCACGGATTGGGGAAGAGTCATTGGTTGGAGCGAACAGCCTGGTCACGGAAGGTAAGGAATTCCCTGGCCGATCTTTAATATTAGGATCACCGGCACGAGTTGTGCGGCCGCTCACCGATGAAGATATAGCAGCAATTCGGAGGGCTACGGACCACTATGTAGCCAATACGCGTTATTACAAAGCAAACCTGAAACCCTGGTCACCCAGTGGCGATTAATCGCTCACCTTAATAACACCTCCTTTAACTATGACCTAACGCAACATGTCGATTTTTGAGACCAATCTTGAGCCGAATCCTGCGAACTATGTTCCGTTATCACCGGTGAGCTTTCTTAAACGTGCCGCCAGTATCTGTCCAGACAAAACAGCCGTTATCCACGGTGCGCGCCGCTACAGTTATCTGGAATTCTGGCAGCGCTCTTGCAGGCTAGCGTCGGCGCTATCTGCCCGCGGAATACAAGCCGGTGACTGCGTTGCCATCATGGGTGCCAACACGCCGGAGATGCTAGAAGCCCACAACGGCGTACCGATGATCGGGGCAATACTCAACTCACTTAACATCCGCCTCGACGCCGACACACTGGCCTTCATACTAGAACATGGTGAGGCCAAAGTTCTCCTGACCGACCGCGCTTTCTCCTCGACCATCAGTGCTGCACTGGCCCAGCTGGAGCGGGACATCCTGGTTATTGACATCGATGACCCCCTTGCAGACGAGGGCGACCTGATTGGCAGTCTCGATTATGAGACCTTTCTGACTGAAGGATCAGATCATTTCAACGCCACCCAACCGACCAGCGAGTGGCAAGCACTGTCTCTACTCTATACCTCTGGTACAACTGGCAACCCAAAAGGTTGTGTTTACCATCACCGCGGTGCCTACCTTAATGCCATTGCGAACATGACCAACATGGACGTAAGGCGAGACTCTATCTACTTATGGACCTTACCGATGTTCCATTGCGATGGCTGGACCTTCACCTGGGGGGTAACCGCGGCCATGGCGACGCATGTCTGCCTGCGCAAAGTAGAGCCCAAACCAATTTACCGGGCCATTGCCGAGCATGCGGTGACCCATATGTGCGGCGCCCCGGTTGTCCTGACAGCGCTGGCCAACGCGCCGCAAGATGATCGATCGCTGTTCGATCATACGGTTGAAATCGCTACCGGCGGCGCCGCCCCACCCTCAGCCGTGATCGAAGCGATGGAAGCCGCAGGATTTAATGTGGTCCATCTCTACGGCCTGACAGAGACCTATGGACCGGCCACCGTTTGCCTGCCGCAGGATGACTGGCCAACCTTAGCACTGAACCAGCGGTCGGCACGCATTGCCCGCCAAGGCGTACACAACTTTACGCTCGAGGCTGCAAGCGTGAAGGACCCGAACAACATGCAAGACGTCGCCCGGAATGGACAGACCATGGGGGAAATCATGATACGAGGCAACACCGTCATGAAGGGCTACCTCAAAAACGTAACCGCGACTAACGAAGCCTTTGCTGGGGGATGGCTACATACGGGTGACCTCGCAACCCAACATGCGGATAACTATATTGAGGTTCGTGATCGCTCCAAGGACATTATTATTTCTGGAGGCGAAAATATCTCGAGTCTGGAAGTCGAAGAAACCCTGTACCGGCACCCCAAGATTCTGGAAGCCGCCGTCGTCGCTTGTCCTGATTCGAAATGGGGTGAAACACCTTGTGCTTTTGTCACACTACGTGAGGGCGTTACGGCTGACGCCAGTGACATTATTGCCTTTTGTCGAGACCACATGGCTCACTTCAAGAGCCCTACAACAATCGTCTTTGGTCCGTTACCCAAAACCTCGACCGGCAAGATACAGAAATTCGTCCTGCGCGAGCGTGCTGCACAAAAGTAACGTACGACCAACAGGCAAACTGTGGTGTTTGAATCATTTCAATCACCTAGCCTCTCGGACTGAGGCCACACCAAAGGGAATCGACCACTATCTAAACGCTGACCATCGATATGGTGGTCGGACCTCAAATCGGCATGTGTGCCTGCTCGAGTGTCATAGACAGCATCATCCCCGGTATAGCGAACAGCATAGCCGCGGCGACGCACTCGCTCCATCAAGTTACCACCTGCACCGTGCACTGTTAAGGCGTGAAATGCATAAACGTCACCCGGCGCCAACTCCCAACTGACAATATC
>DUBL01000284.1 GCA_012960345.1 Gammaproteobacteria bacterium
TTGTCATGATCGAGTACTCGGCCCTGCTGATTTGGAATAATTCCTTGAGCGGAGTCAAAAGGCACACCCGTCATGGGTGTGCCATGGTAACCAATGCTGCTGAGCAGCAATCCGCAGTCAATGGTTTCGTATTCGCCGGTACCCAGTGCAGTTTGTTGACTGACGGGACCAGTCAGATGGTTACGTTCGAACACAACCTGTTGTAGCTGTTGGTTACCCATTAGTTTAATGGGGCTCAGCAAAAAGCGTAGGGTGCACCGGCGTGGTTTGGTGGAGAGAGATTCGATCGCAAACTTTGTCAGTGTCTCGTAATTGCGTACTCGGCCACGGGTAGCGCTATCCCTTTTGGCCAGTTCAGCCTCGCTGGCTGGATTGAGTATCAGTTCCTCTGCGGAGGTTTGGAGGATACACGCTGAAAGCTCGGTCAGTTCTTTGAGCTCTTGATAAGTGAACTTGGCCTGCACCGGGCCACGGCGTCCTACAAGATAGACTTGTCGGATACGGCTTTCGGCCAAGGCGTCGAGCGCGTGTTCAGCGATATCTGTGTGGCGAAGTTCATCTACTGTCTTCGTGAGAATACGGCAAACGTCGATCGCGACGTTTCCCTGACCAACAATGATGGCATTTTCATGTGATAGGTCGAACACATGGTCGCGGAAATCAGGATGGCCGTTGTACCAGCCAACGAAGGCAGTGGCGCTATGACAGCCACTGAGGTGTTCGCCGGGAATATTCATCAGTCGCCCGCTTTCAGTGCCCTTAGCCAATACGACCGCGTGATAGTGCTGACTGAGGGCAGCGATTGGCAGGTCTACCCCAACGGTGACGTTCGCAATCAGATTAAAATTCGTGTGACTGGCAATTTGTTCGTACAACTGGATGGGACGTTTAAGTTTCTGATGATCGGGAGCGACACCGCTGCGAACCAGGCCAAAAGGAGAGGGCAGGCGTTCGTAAAGATCAATTTGAATGTCTGGGCGTGCTCGAAACAACGCCTGAGCGGTATAAAAGCCCGCAGGCCCGCTTCCAATGATTGCAACGTGTAGGTGTGGGGTGTTGTTAGTTTGGGAAGCCACGGCCCGTGGTTCCTGTTAGTGAGAGACGCAGGCTCTGAATCGTTCTCGTAAAACGACAGGATGCAACGGTACAACTGGTACAGGCTCATTACCGGACTCTACTTTGGCGACAATGAGGGTCGATTGACCCTCATTGAGTGCCTCTTCGAGGTGCTTCGCCGCTGCGTCCCCATTGCACTCGATAACGCGTTCACAACCCGCCGCGCGAGCAATGCCAGCAAGCGATGTCGCTGCGCTGGTGTAACTGGCCTGGTCGCCGGTCGATCCGTAACTGCCATTGTCAATGATCACGGCAAAGAGGTTATTGGGGCCCCGGTTGCCGATGGTCGCTAAGGTGCTCAGGTTCATTAACATACTGCCATCGCCTTCAAGGGCGATAACCTTCTTGGTCGTGTTAAGGGAAAGACCGAGTGCGATTGACGTGCATAGGCCCATGCTGCCGAGCATATAGAAATGATTGTCTCTGTCCTCTATAGCGAAGAGTTCTTGCGAAGGGATCCCGATATTGCATACCACCAGTGAGTCGCGCATGACGGGCACGAGTGTTTTTAACAGTGCGTAGCGTTTCATTGATCGCCGGCCATCAGATGAAAGTCAAGGAGGATAACCACTGGGCCTTGTTTGACACGAGCAAAATCTACGTAAGAGGCGATCTCATTCAGATCTTTGGCCTCGTGGCAGTGCAGCATCGGAATCTGCATGAGTTTAAGGAGTTCCGGTGTCAGCATACCCATCGGAGCCTGTGCGGGTACCGGTTCTCCCGGGGAGCCGCGGTAACTCATCAGCATGACGATCGGTAACTGATAAAACTGTACGAGTGCAGCCAGGGCATTGATGATGGTGCCAAGGCCTGAATCCTGCATCAGTATGCAGGTAGTTTTTCCAGCCAGGCTGGCGCCGGCACACATACCCAGTCCCTCATCTTCTCGCGTCGCGGGGTGATAGGCCACTGCGGTGTCCTGCTCAAGCAGGGTGATCATGTTGGCCAGCAATTTGCACGGAACAGAGGTGAAGAAAGTCACCTGCTTTTCCTTGAGTGTGTCGATAATTTGGCGAGAAAAAGGAGCGTTCATCGGCTTGAGTTTAACACCACGGGAATGCGGCTCTTAGCTGAAAGCCGAATGGGTTGGTTCAGTAATCTTTTTCAGTTGTGTTGCATCATGAAGGTCGTTCGGTCCGTAAAGTCGAATGATGAGTCGAATGACAATGGAAATCGCAGAGTTCAGCATTAATACAAAGCCAATCACAAGGAAAAACTTAATGAACCATCGATGACCGATGCCGATCAGGACGGAGGTTCCTTCGTTTGTGTCCCAGGCAATTTGAAAAAACGACCAGCAGTGATAGATCATTAAGGTAAGGAACGGGATCAACAGTATCAGACCTCCCAGTGTTTCGATCCACAAACGACCATTGACGCTAAAGCGGGGACGAAACAAGTCCAATCGGACATGCGCGTTATAGATATAGGCGTAGGCCATCGAGGTGCAAAAGATGATTGTGTGAAGATGCCATTCTGAGTCCTGAAGCACGGGCGAATTCATGATGGCGTAAAGGCCATTGTCGATAACGAATGGCAGTTTGCGCAGGAAGCGTCGACACACTGCGTCGAACAGGATCACACCGATCATGGGTAAGATCAGCCAGCTGCCTGCCCGCCCCAGCCACACGACAGGGCGTTCAAGGGTGTCCGCCAACCACAGCAGACGGGTGCATAGGGAGGATACGCGAACGGTACTTGCGGGCATGGTCATGCGTCAGTCGAATAATTGATGCGGTAACCACATTGCGATTTGCGGCCAGATCATAACGAGAGCGACGCATAGCATTTGAAGCATCACGAACGGAATGATACCCCGGTAGATTTGATTCATCGAGATGGTCGTTGGCGCAACACCCTTGATGTAGAACAGCGCAAGACCCATCGGCGGCGTCAGGAACGACGTTTGTAGCGTGATCGCGACGAGAATCGCAAACCAGTAGACGATGTCACCTTGTGACAGATGATTGCCGAAATCAAGACTGGCAACCAGCGGTGCAAATACCGGGACGACCACGAGTAGGATTTCTAGCACATCGAAGAAGAAGCCCATTACAAAAATTAGACCGATGGCAATGAGCAAAACACCCCAACTGCCGACGCCGCTGTTATTGACCAGCGCCAGAATGAGATCATCACCACCGAGAACCCGAAATACGTAGGAGAAGCAGGTCGCACCAATAAATAGGAAAAAGATCATACCGATCATCATTGCACTGCGATGCAAACTTTCTTGCAGGTTGTGCCAGGTGAGTTTTCCGCGGGTGGCAGCGAGCAAGAGTGCGCCGGCTGCACCAACAGATGCCGACTCAGTGATGGTGACAAACCCCGTGAGGATCGATCCCATGACCATTCCAATTAAAGCCACAGGCGGCAACACGCCGCGAACAATAATCGCGATGATTTGTGTGACGCTCATGGTGGTTGTTGTTCGAGTTAGCTTGGGCACCGCTGCGGGCACGGCGAAGCTATAGCCTCCAATATAGATAAGGTAAAGCGCGGAAAGAAGCAGGCCGGGATAAAGCGCAGCAGCGAACAGAGTGCCAATGGACATAGGCAGTAATTCGGCCAGGAAAACCAACAGGATGCTCGGTGGAATCAGAATGCCCAGGGTGGAAGAGGCGGCAATGGTTCCCAGAGCCAGTTCGGGGCGATAACCTGCCTTCAGCATCGGCGGGAGCGCAATCAGGGTCATGATGACAACGGTAGCGCCGATGATGCCCGTAATAGCTGCAAATACAGTACCCATCACCGTCACTGCCATGGCCATGCCACCGGGAACCCGGCGTAATAAGATTTGCAGCGTCTCCAACAAATCCTTCGCGATCTCAGCGCGTTCCAACATCACGCCCATGAAAACGAAAAGTGGTACAGCGATGATCTGTAGATTGTCTGCGATAAACCAGATTCGGCTCGTGAAGAGAAAAAATTCAACGAGGGAAAATACGCCAGCCAGTGAGCCGATCAAACCAAAGAGTATCGCAACGCCGGCCAGGACAAAGCCGATAGGGTAGCTGGTAAAAACCAGGGCCATCAGTGTAAAAAACATCAACAGGGGTAATAATTCAATCAACATGAACGATGCTTTTCATGGCGCAGGCGCGATGGTCATGGCGGGTCGGCATTCGGACGACAACACGCCGTTGGCAGATACTGAGAGCAATTCGACAGCGTGTTAATGCGATCTGGTTTGCGCCCAGACATCGTCCAGTGCCTGGATGAAGCGTTGTCCGATACTCTGAATCTCGGCCTCATTGATGATGAACGGTGGAGCAAACGCGACCCGGTCACCCATGCCGCGGTGTATCAGGCCGTGGCGTTGGGATGCGGCAACGACGCGTGCACCGATGCCGACCTCGGGTCCAAATAGTTTGCGTGTCGCTTTATCGCAAACCAACTCAATGCCCGCAAGCAGTCCCACCTGACTGACATCGCCGACCAGCGGGTGATCCTTGGCTGGCATGAGTGCTTGGGATAGAATTTCTCCGTTCTCTTGGGCCAGCTTAACGACATCTATTTCTTCGTATATTTTAAGAGTTTCGACAGCGACCGCTGCACTAACGGGGTGTCCAGCATAGGTGAATCCGTGTGCGAAGCTGCCTAATTTTTCGCTCTCATCCAACATGGCCTGATAGATCTTGTCATTCACCATAACAGCCGATATCGGCAGTGCAGCGGCGGACAGCGCCTTTGCTGTTGTGAGAATGTCGGGCTGGATGTTATAGGTTTCGCTTCCCCACATTCGGCCGGTTCGACCGTATCCACAGACGACTTCGTCGACTACAAAAAGAATGTCATATTTTCGCAGCACTGATTGAACTTTTTCAAAGTATCCGTCGGGAGGAACGACGCCACCCGCTGCGCCCATGACCGGCTCAGCAAAGAATGCAGCGATTGTTTCAGGGCCTTCGGAGATGATTAGTGACTCCAACCGTTGAGCCAGTCTCGACGAGTACTCGATCTCGCTTTCACCGGGCTTGGAATGTCGGTAAAAATGTGGCCACTCAGTATGAAGAAACCCATCGAGAGGTAAATTAAAATCTGCATGCATATCGGGTTTCCCGCTTAGACTGACCGAAGCGACGGTGCTACCGTGATAACCCATGTGACGAGAGATGATCTTACGTTTCTCTGGTTTGCCAATGGCGTTGTGGTAATACCAGACCAGTTTGATAGCTACATCGTTGGCCTCCGAACCAGAACATTGGAATAGGACTTTCGACATGGGAACAGGAGCGATGGCCAACAGTCGTTCGGCCAGTTCAATTGCCGGTTCGTGGCTGCGGTGGCGGTAGAGATGGTAATAACTCAATTCGCACATCTGGTCGTAAGCCACTTTTGCCAGGCGTTTGGTGGCGAAACCTAAGCTGGCACACCACAGGCCTGATGTTGCATCAATATACTCACGACCGTCGTCGTCATAGATGCAAACGCCGTCCCCACGTTGGGTCATTTCTGGCCCTGCTGTTCGATGCTGCTGTAGGTTCGTTTGCGGATGGATGACGCTCGCAATATCGCGGGCGGCGATCGAGTTGGCTCGGTGAGTCATTGGATGGATCCTTTTTTCGGCAATAATGAGCGGAATCGATTATCTTTCGCCCCCCGACTGTTTGGGGCTAGTAACCCCAGTTTACTTTGGAATAGGTCATGCCATTAATTCGATTTGATTCTGTCAGCTTAAAGTTTGGCGCGCACGCGTTGTTACGCGAGGCAGATTTTATAATCGATGCGGGCGAGCGGGTCTGTCTTATCGGGCGGAACGGTGCCGGTAAAACATCGATGCTTCGCTTGGTCACCGGCGAGGTGGAGCCTGACAGTGGGGAAATCAATATGCCAAGTGTAATCGGCATCAGTCAGCTTGAGCAGGCATTGCCTCGCGACCTTCATCAACAGGTTACAGAATTTGTTGCTGGCGGTCTCGATACCATTCAGTCGTTATGCCGCGAATACCGCGAGCGCTCTCAGCAGGCACTTGATGCGGCGGGTTTGCGAGAACTACAGCTGTTGCAGGATCAGATCGAAACCCACGGCGGCTGGAACGTAGAGCAACAAGTCAACACCGTTTGTTCTGAGTTGGACTTGCCAACTGATCGATCACTGAGCGAATTATCAGGTGGATGGTGTCGGAGAGTTTGTCTGGCACGGGCACTGGTATCACGACCTGATTTATTGTTGCTGGATGAACCGACAAACCATCTCGATCTGGATACCATCGAATGGTTGGAACGTCGTTTGAATAATTTCATGGGCGCGCTTTTGTTTATTACCCATGATCGTTCGTTTCTCCAGAATGTTGCTACCCGCATTGTTGAAATTGATCGTGGAAAATTGAGAAGCTGGCCAGGAGATTACCGCCGTTACTTACTTGATAAGGAACAATCTTTGAGTGAGGAGCAGCGAAGCAATTCGGTGTTTGACAAAAAACTGGCTGAAGAGGAGGTTTGGATCCGTCAGGGCATTAAGGCTAGACGCCGTCGCAATGAGGGGCGAGTGCGTTCGTTGGTCGATATGCGGCGTGAACGGGCAGCGAGAGTTGTGCCGGACGGAAAAGTGCGAATTCATATTGAGGAGGCAGAGCGTTCCGGCAAGAAAATAATCGAGGCGCGCCGTGTTTGTTACGGCTATGGTGATACTCGCTTGGTGGACGATTTTTCTATGCGCATTCTGCGCGGGGATCGGATTGGCGTGGTCGGTAACAACGGCGTTGGAAAAAGCACGTTATTAAGAATACTGACTGGCGAATTGCAGCCTCAATCAGGCAGCATCAAGTGGGGCGTTAATATTGAGATTGGTTATTTTGATCAGCATCGTCGCTCGCTTGATCCGAAAAAAACAGTAGCCGAAGTGGTCGGTGAAGGGAAAGACTATATCGAATTGGGAGGCAATCGACGTCACGTCATTGGGTATCTCCGGGGATTCTTATTCACAGCGAAACGAGCGATGACGCCCGTTGGTGCACTGTCCGGTGGTGAGCGTAATCGAGTGATCTTGGCGCATTTATTTACTCAGCCGAGTAACCTCCTGGTGCTGGATGAACCGACTAACGACTTGGACGTCGAGACACTCGAGGTGTTAGAAGATCGCTTGTTGGATTACAGTGGCACCCTGATTGCGGTCAGTCATGACCGCGAATTTCTCGACAACGTGGTGACCAGCATTGTTGTATTTGAGCAAGACGGAAGAGTCCGCGAGTATATCGGTGGTTATCGAGATTGGTTGAGGCACGGTCGATCCTTAGCGGCAGTCGACGGACAGGGAGTAAAGCTCAACGAGCCGTCGGTGACTGTGTCCGGAGCGGGTCGGCAGACCGCTAAGCCCCGGCTCACTTACAAACTTCAGCGGGAACTCGACAAGTTACCCGGGACGATTAGTCGCCTGGAAGGGGAGGTCGAGGTGTTGCGGAAAGAAGTCGCTGCGCCCGGGTTTTACGATCACCCGTACGATATGACCCGACCGGTGTTGGATCGGCTGCAGGTTACCGAAGCTGAACTGGAAGCGGTAGTGGAGCGCTGGGCAGAGCTGGAAGAGTCAGGTAAGGCCATCAAGGATGCGCGCTAATCACTGGCCAATTTTCGAGCGTAATCTATTGCGTGTGTCAGTCCATCGGTGAAGGCTTTGCCCTGCCAGGCAATGTCAAAGGCAGTGCCATGATCGACTGACGTACGAATGATTGGCAGGCCCGCGGTTACATTAACGCCAGATTCGAATGCCAGCAGTTTCATAGGCGCGTGACCTTGATCATGATATTGGCAAACGATCCCGTCATAGCGATCCTGGTGTACAGCGAGATAAAAAGTAGTGTCGCCCGGTAAGGGGCCTTCAGCATCAATGCCGTTTATTCTTGCTTGATCAACAGCAGGTTTAATTTCCTCCAGATCCTGCATTCCGAACAGACCGTTTTCTCCGGCATGGGCATTGAGACCACAAACCGCGATACGCGGATTGGGGATAAACCGCTGAAGTGTGTCATGGGTTAAGGTAATGACGTTGAGCACTCGATCGGTTTTGCAACGGGCGATGCTTTCTTCCATCGACACATGTGTGCTGACATGCGTGCACACCACTTCGGGTGTCGCCAGCATTAGGGTGAAGTTGTCTGTGTCACAAGCAGCAGCGATCAACTCGGTGTGTCCACAGAAGGTGGGATCAGACAGGCGAGTGGCCTCCTTATTCATTGGCAAGGTGACTATGGCCCTGATCTTTCCGGCAAGGGCATCGGCCGTCGCTCGGAGCACATAGTTTCTCGCCGCAGCCCCTGCTTTTCGATTGACTTTTCCCGGTGTCAGATCCTCGGAGGTCAGGCAATCAAGATCAACCACGTTGAGCGTACCGGGTATGAGTTCGCTGGGTTGTTGAATCACATTAAGCGAAATGTCTAATTCGAGCAGTTTGGCGCCAGCGGCAAGGATCGCGGCGTCACCGTAAGCGAAGACATCGTTTGCCAATAGATTCGCATGGTAAGCGCGAAGGAGGATTTCGGGTCCGACCCCAGAGGCGTCGCCCATGGTAATTCCAAATGGCATCGATTTAGCGTCCTGTTATCAGTCCAGTGGTGCGGGGGAAAAATGGTTGGTTAACGCATCTACTTTACCAAATGCGCCGTTCTTGATAGCTAGCATGTGGCCAGTGTGTGCTCGGCAAAGGCCTATTCCCGGTTCGATTTCCCTCAGCAAGGTCAATCGGTCAATTCCCAGGGCATCAATCATGGCCTGGCTCGTCGCTCCGCCGCACACCGTGATCAAGCTTGGGTGGAGAGTATGGAGAAGGTGTGTGGCCGTCGCGACGAGATATTGTGTGATCTGCTCGGTATACACATGGATATCAAGGCCCTGTTGACGCCCGGCAGCGACATCGACGTCGACAGGACGGCGGGCGGTACATAGGATGACGGGCCGGCGTTGACGCCAAGCGTCCTGTGTCATCGTGATGAAGGTGTTAGATAAATCGGGCAGCGGGTGGTTTTCCATGGAGCAAGGTGGAACCAGATGGATGACGCAGGCCCCAGCAGATTCTGCATGGTTAATCTGGGCTTGAGTGACGGGGTGACAACTGCCAGCCACGATTAATACGGAACTTCGGTCCATTCGGCTTTCCAGGGGTTGGCTTACGTCAAGATCAAGGTGTGGCAGAAGTGCCTCCAGAGCGCCCGCTGGACCCGCGAGGCGCGCGCCGCAGCGTTGAGCGGTATCAACGGATGTATGGACATCGTCATCGGTCGTGCCATCACAGAGTACCAGTGTGGCAGACGCTTCCCTTTTCCCGCTGGCTTGAGTTACGGGTACATCGGTCTGTTGGCGGAGCAAGGTAAGTAGCGAACTGGTATGGATGGGCGAGCGGGGATCTTTCGCGAAGGCAGTCTCCGCAACGGGTACGCCATCGATGTAAAGAACCCCATCCGTCACGGTGCGTCCCAAGCGCGGAAAGGCTGGCACAAAATAGACGGCACAAGTCGGTTCAACTCGGGCCAGCGCGGCGAGTTCAGCGGCAAGCGGCCCTCGAGCCGCCGAGTCAGTTTTCTTGTAAAACGAATGGATACCCTGACGCATTAGCCAGCGGGCTGCAGCATTCAGGCGGTGACTGGCCGTTATCGATGGCAGATGCCGACTGTCCGTGACGACAACGATAACGCTGGCGTGAGTTTGCCCGGGCTGATTCGATTCAGGAATGCTCGGTAAAACGACCGCTTGATGGCCCATTCTCCGGCACACTGCAGCACATTCGATTGCGCCTGAAAGATCATCTGCAATGATGCCAAGCTGTTTCGACGTCACGGTAATTAGGACAACGGAGTTTCAGGGAAAAAGTGTTTCTTTATGACCGAATCTCAAATATGACACCGGATTCGAGTGGGTAGTGGAGCGCAGTCGGTGAAGGATCTACATCCAGGTCGGTTGACATGGATGCAGTGCCTGAATGGTAGTCCACCAACTGCGTTGGGTTGGGTGACGAGTTCAAGATGATAAACGTAGCGCCAGGTGGTTTCAGTATGTGTCGGTTAAGCGAGTGCCAGGTACCGCGCTTGAACGAATATCCAATGCCTGGATCAATGAGAAATGCCCGCACATCGGCGGGCACGGGAATGGCCAGGGGATCATCCAGATCGGTAGGCGGCGCCGCGCAGACCACGGCGGGTGCACCTGAGAGTTGGACGAAGCTCTGAGTCACACCGAAATGTCGCTCAAGTTGAGTGAACTGGAGTGAGCCCTGCGGTTGCCAGATCACGCTGACCGTTGACTGTCCATCGTGTTGGTAGTCGGTGGCGGCGAGAATTCGTGTGTCGGACGGCCTATCCTGTGCCTGCCACAGTTCCCCGAATGCCGCGAAGGATGTGTCCGTCATGGGCTCAGGCTTT
>DUBL01000285.1 GCA_012960345.1 Gammaproteobacteria bacterium
TCTCTTATGCAGCTGGCAAAAACGACCGCCGCCATCAATCAGCTAAAAGCTGCGGGACTACCGTTTGTCTGCGTGCTGACACACCCCACCATGGGTGGGGTGTCGGCCAGCCTCGCTATGTTGGGTGACATCATTATGGCGGAGCCAAAGGCGTTGATCGGTTTTGCCGGTCCACGGGTCATTGAACAAACTGTGGGTGAGACATTGCCGGAGGGGTTTCAAAGTTCCGAGTTTTTACTGGACCACGGCGCGATCGACATGATCGTTGATCGCCGGGAGATCAGAATGCGCCTCGCCGAGGTATTGTTATTACTGGGCTTTTGCCCTCCACCTCCGCGAACGGTGGAACTGCTTCGCCGTGGGGATCCGTCATAGCCGGAGACACCCTGTGAGGGGCACCGATTAGTGCTGATGGCCGTGCAATCGCGCAAAGGGCTACCCTCGAATATTGACGGTTGGTTATCCTATCTTCAGACCATCCATAGTCGCTCTATCGACTTAACGCTGGACCGAGTTCGACGGGTCGCTCACTGTATGAAACTGGCTCCGGCTGTGCCGGTGATAACGGTAGCGGGCACCAATGGTAAAGGCTCGGTGGTGAATCTTTGCCAGCGGATACTGACCGCACACGGATTATCAGTGGGCTCGTATACCTCACCGCATCTGGTGCATTACGGCGAGCGCATTTGTTGGAATGGGCAGGCGGTTGATGAGGACACACTCGTTGGTGCGTTTCGAGCGGTAGAAACGGCGAGAAAACATATTCCTCTGACCTATTTTGAATTTGGCACGCTGGCGGCCATGCACCTATTTTTCCAGTGGCAAGTCGAGATCATTTTGTTGGAGGTGGGTTTGGGTGGTCGATTGGATGCGACCAATATTTGGTCAGCAGATGTTTCGGTCATCACCTCTATTGATCATGATCATGAGTCCTGGCTGGGTACGACCCGTCGGGCGATTGCGAGAGAGAAGGCGGGGATTTTGCGCTATGCTCGGCCGGTAGTGATTGGTGATCCCAAACCACCGTTGTCCTTGTATGATCGCGTACGGCAACTCCGCTGCCAAGGATTATTTATCGGCGTAGAATTTTCCGGTGAAGTCACTCCCCAAGGCTGGGATTGGCACATGCCGCTCGCTTCCAAGGGGCTATCGCCGAGAGACACCTCTGATCTTCCCAAGCCAACGGGGTGGTTGGAGCCACAGGTTCGAAATGCCGCGACAGCCCTGACTGCGTTAGTTCAGTTAGAGCCCATTACCACGATCTCGATGAAGAAGGTCAGACAGGTGCTCGCACAATGGTCTTTTCCCGGACGTTTGCAGCGGGTCCGTGGTGCGGTCGATCAACTGTTCGATGTTGCACATAATCCCGCAGCCATCCGCACCCTTGCTCAATTTCTTGAGAAATTACCGCCTTCGAATAAGACGCACGCGGTGTTTGCACTGTTCGGGGATAAAGATCTTAATCAAATTATCAAGATTCTTGATTCGTTGATCGACCATTGGTATGTCGGCGGGTTGTCTGGTGATCGGGCCGTAGCGCCAGGAGTGTTGGCCGCTGCGATTGGACAGATCGCCCGTGGTGGCATCTCCGCTCATACTGATCCAGTGATGGCGTACCGGGCCGCGATCAAAGACGCGCGTCCAGGGGAACGGGTTGTCGTTTTCGGTTCGTTCCAGGTGGTGGGTGCTATATTGCCACTGGTCAACGGGGAAACGCAGTTACCGTGCGGCGCGGGCGGCGGGTCGCCGTGCTGACAACCTAACGCGGGCCTGGAGTCTAGAACCGATGGACAATATCCCTGTGGCCGCTGATGCCGTGTTCGATCTGATTCTCCTCGCCATTATCGGGATATCGCTAGGCCTGGGTCTGTTTCGCGGGCTGGTGCGCGAGTTGCTTTCTGTTTTGGCCTGGATATTGGCCGTGTGGTTGGCTTATCTCTATGCCAGCCCTTTAGCCGAGCGGTTGCTCGAGTGGTTGGATTCTGTACGGCTAAGTTATTTGGTGTCGTTCCTGTTAGTCTTTCTCGGCACATTAGTGGGGCTGTCCATCGTCGGACGGCTGGTGTACCACTTGTTTAGAATCAGCGGACTAACCGCCATGGATCGGTTTTTTGGCGCTATTTTTGGTTTAGCAAGAGCGCTGATCTTGATCTTAGTGCTGGTTGCTGTCTTGGGCTATGTGGGGGCAACCAAAGCGCCGTGGTATCAGGATTCCCAGATTGCACGGTACCTTGAGCCTTTGATAAAACCAGCCCAGAATATGGTGGTAGAGCGTGTGTTCGGTGGAAATTTAAAAGTTGACTCGGTGCTGCTAAAGGAGGGCCAATAGGGCAATGTGTGGATTGGTCGGCATGATTGGGCCGGGACAGGTTAACCAATCGATCTATGAAGCATTGACGGTGATTCAGCACCGTGGTCAGGATGCAGCGGGCATCATGACCTGCCAAGGCACGCGCGTTCATCTGCGCAAGGATCTCGGATTGGTGCGGGATGTTTTTCATCATCGGCACATGGCCCAGCTTTTAGGTCATTACGGCATTGGTCATGTGCGCTATCCGACCGCCGGCTCTGATGACAGGGCAGAGGCACAACCATTTTATGTTAACTCACCGTTTGGATTGGCTCTCGGTCACAACGGAAATCTTACCAATGCCGATACTTTGCGAGACGAGTTGTTTCGTGAGGATCTGCGTCAGTTGAACACAGGGTCAGATTCAGAAATCCTTCTCAATGTGTTGGCGCATGAATTGCGGAATACAGTCGATTCGGGCACGCTAAAATTGAGACCAGAGGATGTGTTTGCGGCAGTGCGAAAGGTGTTTAAACGTTGTCGCGGTGCGTATTCCGTAGTGGTGTTAATCGTGGGTTACGGCCTGTTGGCTTTTCGTGATCCCAACGGAATTCGGCCGCTAGTCATCGGGCAGAAGAGCCCAGGCTCGCCTAAGGCTTCGGTGATGTTGGCGTCGGAAAGTGTTGCGCTGGATGTGTTGGGTTATCGGGTGATTGGTGATGTCGGCCCAGGGGAAGCGGTGTTTGTTGATTTGTACGGAAGCATTCATCGCCAGACCTGTGTGTCCGGAGCGCAGTGTTCTCCGTGCATTTTTGAATACGTTTACCTGGCTCGCCCCGACTCGATGATGGACGGCATTGCGGTCTATAAAAGCCGCCTGCGTATGGGTGAAAAATTAGGACATCGTATCGCACAGGAGTGGCCTGACCATGACATTGACGTAGTAATCCCTGTGCCGGACACCAGTCGCACGGCCGCGCTGCAAATGGCTAACGTCCTTGATCTTAAATACCGAGAAGGGTTTATCAAGAATCGCTACATCGGGCGAACCTTTATTATGCCGGGGCAGGTGCAGCGGGAACGATCGATTCGTCGCAAACTGAATGCGATTGAGCTTGAATTTCGCGACAAGAATGTTTTGTTGGTAGATGACTCGATTGTTCGAGGCACGACGTCACGGGAAATTATTCAAATGGCGCGACATGCGGGTGCGCGGCGGGTGTATTTTGCCTCGGCGGCCCCGCCGGTACGTTACCCAAACGTTTATGGTATTGACATGCCGGCGGCGGAGGAGTTGCTGGCTCGGGAGCGCAGCGTGGAGCAGGTTGCGAAAGAGATTGGTGCAGACCGACTTTTTTATCAAACCTTAGATGATCTGGTTGAGGCAGTTCGATTTGGTAATCCGGCCATTACTCGGTTCGACACATCGTGTTTCGATGGCACTTATGTGACCGGTGACATAAACGACGATTACCTTGCAACGGTAGAGGCGCGGCGTCGCGATGACGTTAAACAAGCAAAAGAATCAAATAGTCTTGATTCCACAGAGGTGGCCTCCTTTGTTTGAAATATTCGCTGAACGGCTATCCGAATCTGGTTTAGGCGTCGTGATGCAGTCGCAAGGTGTGATCCTCTTTTGATTGGAGGAGGGACAGGACCCGTCCCTCAAAGTGCAAGTCGAGTTGTTCTGGTGCAACGCACATATAACTGGGCCCTGCGGTCCAGTCGCCCAAAACGATGCGCCAGGCCGTTCGGTTCTCCAACGTGATGGTATGGATTCCAGGGCGATGGGTGTGACCGTGAATCAACAGCGAGCATCGGCTATTGAGAAGGGCCTTCTCGACTGCGGCCTGGTTCACATCCATGATGTCGGCTGATTGGTAACGTTTACCCGATTCACTTAGTGATCTTCCGGCTTGCGCGAGGGAGTGGCGTTGCGAGAAACTTTTATTGAGAAAGGATTCGCGCCACAAAGGATCGTCTACTGTGGCACGATGCTGCTGATGGTTGATGTCATCTGTGCACAGTTTGTCGCCATGTTGCAGAAGTATCCGGTAACCTGAGATGTCCTCTTCGGCGGGCTCCGGCAAGAGATGACAACCGGTGTTCTTGCAGAAATCCTGTCCCAACAGGAAATCCCGATTGCCGGTCATGAGGGTGATTTCGGTGCCGGAATCATGCAGTCTCTTGAGCGCCGTGCACACACCGGTAAGACCCAGGGGCTCGGCACTGTCATCACCAATCCAGTATTCGAAAAGATCCCCTAAGATATAGAGTTGGCGGACGCCCTGGAGACGTCGCGTAAAAGCCTCAAAGCGCTCAAGCCCGGAGGGCTCTTCGGCTGTTAGGTGCAGATCCGAGATCAGAACAACGGGTCCAGTGATATCCATTGTGTGAAAAACAGTGTTGTTGACCAACGCACCGAGTCGTTTTGCCCATGGTTGAGCTCAATCGTACGAGTGAACTATACCGTACTCCCAACCTGTCTCTTGCATTGGGCTAAGAGCGAAAACCCATGTAGACAGAGGATATGGACGATACCTTGACTAGCGGCATTTCGATAGAAACGCCGACTACTCAATGATGTGCAGAATAAAATGATTTTGCAGATTTAAAAAACGCTGTATATACTTGATTCATCGTAGTAGTTTGTGTCGACCTAGTGTTATTTCCTTATTAAGGGTTCAGGGGGGGGGTGAGTTGAAGCTAACCGGTGCAGAGATTGTGTTGGCCTGTTTGAAAGATGAGGGAGTCGAGTTTCTATTTGGTTACCCCGGTGGGGCGGCGCTCCATATCTATGATGCGGTTTATCGACAGAAGCAAGTACGGCATATCCTCGTTCGGCACGAGCAAGGCGCCACGCACGCAGCTGACGGTTTTGCCCGCGCGACCGGTAAGCCAGGGGTAGTGCTTGTTACTTCCGGTCCAGGTGTGACCAACACGGTGACAGGTATTGCGACGGCCTTTATGGATTCGATACCCATGGTGGTGCTCACCGCCCAGGTGGCAACACATCTGATAGGAGATGATGCTTTTCAAGAAGTGGATACCGTTGGTATCACTCGCCCGTGTGTTAAACACAATTTTCTTGTCAAAGACGTTAACGACCTGGCAATGACAATAAAGAAAGCATTTTACATCGCCACCACGGGACGTCCCGGTCCGGTGGTGGTCGATATACCTAAAGATGTGACAGCCGCCCAGGCCGAATATCTGTATCCGAAGTCGATTGAAATACGTTCTTACGCGCCGGTTGACAAGGGGCACACCAAACAGATTTCTCGGGCAGTCGATTTATTGCTGCAGGCGGAGCGGCCTATCATTTACACCGGTGGTGGCGTTATCCAGGGCGGCGCCGCATTGGAATTGGCCGAGCTAGTGCGTGAACTCCAGTACCCATGCACTAACACGCTGATGGGTCTTGGCGCTTTTCCCGCCAGTGATCCGCTGTTCATTGGTATGTTGGGTATGCACGGTACTTACGAGGCTAACATGGCCATGTACGAGTGTGACGTCATGCTCGCGGTGGGTGCCCGGTTTGATGATCGAGTGACGGGTGACCTTAAGTTATTTTCTCCTAGGTCTCGCATTATTCACGTTGATGTTGATCCGTCGTCTATCGGCAAGAATGTCAGTGTCGAGGTGCCGATCGTGGGCGAGGCGGCGCCGGTGCTGCGCGAAATGATCGCCTTGGTTCGCCAACGGAAAGACAAGCTGGTGTCGGGTGTAATCGATGCCTGGTGGAATACCATCAATGCGTGGCGCGGGATAAATTGTCTTGATTATGACGTGAGTGATGAACTCATTAAGCCGCAGTATGTTGTTCAGAAGTTATTTGAGATAACAAAGGGAGAGGCATTTGTCGCATCCGATGTTGGCCAACACCAGATGTGGGCTGCGCAATACTACGGGTTTGATCAACCGCGCCGATGGGTCAATTCGGGCGGTTTGGGTACGATGGGATTTGGGTTGCCAGCCGCCATGGGTATTCAGTTGGCGTATCCGAAAATGCCGGTCGCCTGTATTACCGGTGAAGCGAGTATCATGATGTGTATTCAGGAGCTGTCGACGTGCAAGCAGTATGATTTGCCCATTAAGGTGATTGCCTTAAATAATCGGTACATGGGCATGGTCCGTCAATGGCAGGAATTCTTTTACGAGTCCCGTTATTCCCATTCATACATGGATGCATTGCCGGATTTTGTTCGGTTGGCTGAAAGCTTTGGGCATGTAGGTATGCGCATCGATAAACCTGGAGATGTTGAGGGGGCCTTGAAAGAGGCATTTGATTCAGACGATCGCCTTGTATTTATGGATTTCATCACGGATCAGACGGAGAACGTTTATCCCATGATTGCCGCTGGCGCAGGGCACAACGAAATGCATTTGAAACCGTCTCGGCATGGGGAAGTACATAAAGAGCGTGAGTTGGCTTAATCAATGCGTAGGGTGATTTCGATCCTGCTCGAAAATGAAGCAGGAGCGTTAAGTCGGGTGGCCGGACTATTCTCGGCTCGTGGATATAACATCGAGTCATTGACGGTAGCCCCGACTGACGACGCAAGTTTGTCTCATATGACTATCGTGACGTACGGATCGGATCTTGTCATTGAACAGATCACGAAACAGCTGAACAAGTTAATTGATGTGGTGCGGTTGATCGATCTGACCGATGGTGCATATGTCGAAAGAGAAATGTTGCTGGCAAAGATCGCACTGGCAAAACTCCCATTGAGTGACCTTAAAGTGCTGGTAGAGTTATTCAATGGTTGTATCATCGATATCTGTCAATCGAATTGTACGGTTGAAATAACGGGCACCGGGCATCGCCTCGATGCGTTTGTCGAAGCATGTGGCCGAACGCAGATCATTGAGTTAGTCCGGTCAGGAGTGTCGGGTATTAGCCGTGGTGCCTGACAAAGTGGTGAGTTATAGCGCCAAACACAGTTTGGTTTTTAGTTAATCAGACGTATTTTTTCAGGGAAACATCACATGAAAGTGTATTACGATAGCGACGCAGACCTCTCTGTCATTCAGGAAAAACGGGTGGCGGTCCTCGGTTATGGCTCTCAGGGGCACGCTCACGCGAATAACTTGCGCGATAGTGGTATTGAGGTTGTGGTCGGGCTTCGCGAAGACTCAGGATCTCGACCCAAGGCACAAAAAGCGGGCCTAGAGGTAGCGACGGTTTCCGATGCCGTCAGCAATGCCGATATTGTCATGATGTTGTTGCCTGACGAGTTGCAGGCGGAGATTTACAACACAGAAGTCAAGCCGGTCATGAAGTCGGGCGCATTACTCACATTTGCTCATGGATTCAACATTCATTTCGGTTTTATTAAGCCTGAAAGCGATATCGATGTGGCAATGATCGCGCCGAAAGGGCCGGGCCATCTGGTACGTTCAACCTATGTTGAGGGAGGTGGGGTGCCTTGTCTGATTGCCGTTGAGCAGAATGCAACGGGCGCGGCACGAAATATTTCACTTGCCTACGCCGCCTGTATCGGTGGTGGCAGGGCCGGGGTCATCGAAACGACATTTAAAGAAGAAACCGAAACCGACTTGTTCGGAGAGCAAACAGTACTTTGTGGTGGCATTACGGCGCTTATCCAATCGGGTTTCGAAACCTTGGTTGAGGCCGGCTATGCGCCCGAGATGGCCTATTTCGAGTGTTTACATGAAACCAAGTTGATTGTTGACCTGATTTATGAAGGTGGTATTGCGAATATGCGCTATTCGGTTTCGAATACCGCTGAGTATGGCGATCTGACGCGCGGTCCGAGGATCGTCAATGACCAGACTAAGGCGGAGATGAAGCGAATTCTTGGAGAGATTCAGTCAGGCGCTTTTGCTAATGAATGGATGGATGAGAACCGGGCTAATACGCCAAAGTTCGACGTTCTGAGGGATCAAGCCAGAACTCACCAGATAGAGGAAGTCGGAGCTAAATTGCGAGCAATGATGCCCTGGATCCAACAAGGAAAACTGGTGGACAAGGACGTTAACTAGGCGGCCTATGGCCTCAGGTTGATGCAGGTCGTCGCGTTATGATTATTGCGCGCGAGGGGTGGTCGATTGTCGGCTTAGTAACGGCGGTCACCGCCGTGATCCACTGGTTTGCAGGTGTAGCCTGGGCTTGGCCATTGTGGTTGATGTTGTTTTTTGTTGTCCAGTTTTTTCGGGACCCAACTCGGGAAATCTCGGGGGCCGCGGGTGCGATCGTTTCGCCCGCGCATGGCAAGGTGGTTGCCCTCGAGCGGGCGAGAGACCCGTATCTTGAACGAGACGCGCTCAAGTTGTCGATTTTCATGAATGTTTTTTCGGTGCATTCAAACCGCATTCCGATCGCCGGAAAGATTCGAGGCAGGTGGTATCATGCCGGGCAGTTTTTCAACGCTGCCTTGGACAAGGCCTCTAGAGAAAATGAACGCAACGCGCTGTGGATCCAAACACCGACCGGCGATGATATCGTTGTCGTACAGATTGCTGGCCTGATCGCTAGGCGCATTTCATGTGATATCAACCACGGAGACCTGGTGACTACCGGTCAAAGATATGGGTTCATTAAATTCGGCTCACGAGTTGATGTCTATTTGCCGCTAGAGACGGACATTGCGACTCGTTTAGGGCAGTGGGTTCTCTCCGGAACTGATACGATTGCGTATCTTCAAGAACGGTAGACAAAGTGACCAATAAAATCAGTAACGTGAATTTCGCTGATCGTTCCCGGCGCGGGATTTATGTCTTGCCAAATCTGTTAACGACGGCGGGATTGTTTGCTGCTTTCTACGGCATTATTCAATCTCTGGTGGGTCATTTTGAGGCCGCTGCGATCGCAATTTTGGTCTCCATGGTGCTCGATGGACTTGACGGTCGGGTTGCGCGCATGACCAACACGGTCAGTGATTTTGGCAAGGAATACGATAGCCTGGTTGATGTGGTTGCCTTTGGGTTGACTCCTGCCCTGTTGCTTTACCAATGGGGATTGAAAGACCTCGGTAAGGTTGGGTGGCTGATCGCCTTCTTTTATGTCGCGGCAACGGCGCTTCGCCTAGCGCGTTTTAACGCGCAAAGCGCTAAGAGTGAACGATACTTCGAAGGCCTGCCGTGCCCGATGGCGGCCGCCGTATTGGCGAGTGGCGTCTGGACTCTGGCCTCATATCAAATCAAAGGAGAGGTCTTAACGGTCGCGGCAATGATCCTTATGTTGCTGCTGGGGCTGGCAATGGTTAGCACGCTCCCGTATCGTAGCTTTAAGGATCTTGATCTGAGGAACCGAGTTCCTTTTGTGGCAGTGTTGGTGCTGGTCGGTGGATTTATTCTCGTTTCATTTGATCCGCCCATCGTACTCAGTGTGTTGTCACTGACCTTTTTCGTGTCTGGACCGATCGCTTGGTTGGTTCTTCGAAGGTCGCATGCACGTACTAATGATGCTGAGGTGTCGGACTCTGTAGCGGAGGATGACTCGTCTTAATCCGAGGCAGGGTGGCTGGTTTTGACAAGATCCAGGGGCCGGTTATACTGAATCGATGGACAGATCAAACACTACACGGTTGATCTTGAAGGGCAAGAATGTCATATCGTATGCGGGTGTGATAACTGGTTTGGCCTCGCTCCGCCTGCTCCTGCGCTGCTGCAGCGCATAATCTTCCCCAACAAAACAATACTTTACAACCCTGGACTCTCCAGTCTCGGCGTGTCGTTTACGATTGACACCGTGGTCCGTGACAGCCGTCCCAGAGTCCTGCAGGGTCGATTCCATACTCTAAGTACTTGTGGTCTATGGAGGCCAACATGCAAGAACCGTTAATTATTTTCGATACCACCCTCAGAGATGGCGAACAAAGCCCTGGCGCATCCATGACGGCCGAGGAGAAGATGCATATCGCACGCCAGCTCGAACGCATGCGGGTCGATGTGATAGAGGCGGGTTTTCCAGCGGCCAGTCCTGGCGACTTGGCTGCGGTAAAGGCGATCGCGGCGGAAATAAAAATGACCACGATATGCGCACTTGCCAGAGCTAACCAACAAGATGTGGCGCTGGCAGCGGAAGCGGTCAAGCCGGCAGCGTCGCCGCGAATTCATACTTTTATTGCGACTTCGCCGTTACATATGCGTGAGAAGTTACGCATGCAACCACAAGACGTATTGG
>DUBL01000286.1 GCA_012960345.1 Gammaproteobacteria bacterium
CAGTAAAACCGCGCAAAACGCCCTAAACAAATAGATCATTTTTCTCGATAATTTCGCCTTGTTCCTGCTCGCCTTTACAGGGCTGGTACTGTTCTATGGCGTTATTGTCATCCACGACATTCCCTACGAAATTGCGAAGCATCGCGGCCATCTGCGATGCGGGACGTGTTGCGCTAAAACTTCGGCTATTGGATGACCTGCAGAACTACCACCTTCCTCAAGGGAGCGCCGCGGAAATCGCGGTGTATTCGGATCACTTCCACCATGTATCAATCATGCGCAAGATTCTGTTACGCATGAAAAGTTGGCAGAACTACCTGTATCTGGATCACTGATAGAGCCGAAATCGCCGAGCAGGCGCGATTGCAAGTGCAAGTGCACCATGACATCTTAGGCGCTCAACTGCTTAAGACAGGCCGGAGTATCAATATCGGTCAATACCGCCGAGCTTGATACCTCCACCGCCAGAACATCTTTAGAGTAGCGAGTCAACAGGGAACGGGCGCCTGCATCTCCGATCAGAGCTTTCATTTCAGTAAACAATGCGGCTGGCCACAGGACCGGGTTTCCACGCTTGCCGTTACAGGTCGGGACACAGATTGGATGCGCCCCATTCTCTTTAAAGGCTCGAATAAGTTTATTCATATGTTCGGCCTCAACCAACGGCATATCACCCAGACAGATCAGCGCCCCTGCATAACTGTCCGGCAAGGCAGACAAGCCCGTCCGCAAAGAGCTGCTGAGACCCTGATCAGGGTTCGGGTTGTGGGAGGCGGTCAACTCCAATCTTTCCAGCGCAGTACGGACCGCAAAACTTTCAAAGCCCGTTACGACAATCACCATATTCGCATGCGACGCCGAGGCAGCCAGCACGGTCCGCCGGATCATGGGCACGCCATCGATAGGCAATAGCAACTTGTTTTGAGGACCCATGCGTTGGCTACAACCTGCCGCCAGGACTATCGCCGCTACCAACGTGGCACGACTGTCATTGCCAACACCGAGTCTAGTCATGTTGCTCCTTGGGCTTGCTAACCGGCCCAGGGCCGCTGCGGACACTTACTATCTCGGCAAGAATAGCGATCGCGATGTCCGAGGCGCTCCTGCCGCCAAGGTCCAGGCCGATCGGTGCATGGATGCGCGCCAGCGCCGCCGGAGTCATACCGGCATCCTCAAGGCGACTCAATCGTCGAGCATGTGTTTTTCGACTGCCCAGGGCGCCCACGTAACAGGCGGGTGATTTCAGAGCTGCAATCAAAGCGAGGTCATCTATCTTCGAATCGTGGCTGAGAGATACCACTGCCGTGTCCGCATCCAGGGGTTCATTCTCAAAATAGCGGTCGGGCCATTGTCTGACAATTCTTGTATCCACAAAGCGCGTGGCTGTAGCAAACGCGATACGCGGATCAACCAATGTGACATGAAATCCCGCCAGTCGCGCCATTGGCACCAATACCTGTGAAATATGCACAGCTCCAATAACGACTAAGCGCAAGGAAGGCATAAATACCCGGCAAAACCACTGCCCTGCCCCTACCGGAATGGTGCCACTGACCCCACTCAACAAGCGCTCATGCAACTGAGTCGGGTCAAGACCAACTGCGCGAAGGCTGGCATCTTTCTTCCCGGCAATGAAAACAACTTGCTCCGCGTTCTCGCAATGAATCAACAGGGCTACGAGTTTACGTTGCTGCTGGCAGCGATACAGATCAGTGACAACAGTCCGATCAACCAGCGCACATATCAGAACAATCACAGTGCCGCCACAG
>DUBL01000287.1 GCA_012960345.1 Gammaproteobacteria bacterium
CGAATGACTTTTCGCCTCACGCCCTCCTCTGTCACCAATCGGTGTCCACGATGTCTGCAGACATTATGAAAAACGCGTGCGTTACCCGTTTCGTCGCGGACAATAACCAGTGGCAATCCGAGCAAATCAACCGGCCGGACCGCACCAAGCGCAAGGTCATGGCAATAACCGACACAAGTCCATGCGGAAGCCAGCACCGTCTCACGCTCGATTCTCGCCCACTCAGCACTGGTATAGCACTCGCCCGGCAAGCCGGCCGCATGCTCAATCGGCTGATCGATTGCCGCACGCTGTTCTCTCGACAAGCCTGGCGATGCAGTGTGCGACACCTCAATCCGTGTACTTGGATGTTGATTGCTCGTCACCGCCTTCACCTCTCCTGAGATTATCGTGTCTGGCAATACCACCACCGCTATAGTCTACAATCTGCTTGAGACGTGAAACAGCGTGCCGTGACATGACGGACAACTGGCTATAACGATCGTAAGGAATCCTGTGAATGGCAAACCCCACCTATGGCAACAGTGACTTAGGTCACCCGATTGACGAACCTGACATTAATATCTCTGTGCGTCAGCATTTTGGCCTCGACGCGGACCTGCAAGTGCCCGCCTTCAGCCAACGAAGCGAGCATGTTCCTGATATTGATGATACCTATTGCTTCGACCGCGATACGACACTCGCTATTCTTGCCGGCTTTACCCACAACCGCCGCGTTATGGTGCAAGGTTTCCATGGCACTGGCAAATCGACTCACCTGGAACAGATAGCAGCGCGGCTGAACTGGCCATGTATCCGCATCAACCTGGACAGTCATGTCAGCCGTGTGAGTCTTGTGGGTAAAGATGCCATCGTATTGAAAGAAGGTCATCAAACGACAGAGTTTCAAGAGGGTTTACTACCTATTGCAGCACAAAATCCGTGCGCACTGGTTTTCGACGAGTACGATGCGGGTCGACCTGACGTAATGTTTGTGATCCAACGCGTGCTAGAAGCAGATGGACGTTTGACCCTACTCGACCAGAACCGGGTCATTCGCCCCCACCCGTATTTTCGGCTGTTTGCAACCACCAATACGGTCGGCCTTGGCGATGCCACTGGCCTCTATCACGGCACACAACAACTTAATCAAGGTCAGATGGATCGCTGGAATATTGTCGCCACACTTAACTATCTACCGTTGGAAGCAGAGCGACAAATTGTATTATCCAAGGCACCAGATTTTGATAACCCGGAAGGTCACGAAACCGTCAGTGCCATGATTGCAGTGGCCGAACTTACCCGCGCTGGTTTTTCCGCCGGCGACTTATCCACTGTGATGTCTCCACGCACCGTCATTATGTGGGCCGAGAATGCTCGTATTTTCTCGGATCTTGCGCTGGCGTTTCGTCTTACGTTTCTAAACAAGTGCGACGAACTTGAGAGGGCTGTCGTGGCTGAATTCTACCAACGCTGTTTTGGTACCGAACTGGCAGAATCCGGCGTTCAGGTCGCGGAGGCCTAAGGGACGATGGACCGGCAACCCCCAGTCGACAACTTCTGCCACGCGACCGCCGGCACGATGCGGGCGATCGCCCGAGATAACAACCTGGCCGTATCTTTCGCTGACGGAAAGACTGGACTTGCCGGACACGACGCGCGGCTTCCCGTACCACCAACAGATCTTGCGCATGATCGAGTGACCCGTGTCCGCGGCGAAGCAGATGGCATGGCGCTTCGACTGCGCCACCACGACGCCATGATTCATAACCGGCACCAACCGG
>DUBL01000288.1 GCA_012960345.1 Gammaproteobacteria bacterium
CTGGCTGCTGCTGCGCCAACAACAGCAGCGAGATCGCGATCTACAGATAGCAACCACAGACAACTCCGACGTGTCCCGCTTGAATGACAAAGATCACCACTCGCGCGACAGGTCTGGCGGCATACATCAACACCAAGTCAACACAGGAACACCTGAACGACCCGGTCGTCGTTAAACTAAGGCTTCCGTAGTACAGACAAGGACTCTGACCTTGCCTCATTTTGACTTTTTTATCGATATTGACGGCGTCTTATACGACGGCAATCTCCCGATCGAAGGCGGGCCCGAAGCAATTCGCTTCATCCGCAGTATCGGTGGCCAGATTTTGCTGGTCACCAACACGACACGCATGTCGGTCAGTCGGGTGGAAGAGCAACTCGCCAAATTCGGTTATGACATCCCCGGTGAAGAAATTTTTGCGGTTTCCCAGGCAACGGTCGACTACGTGACCCGCCGTTATAGCAAAGCACGTTGTTTCCTAATCACCGATGACTCGGTTGAGACTATGTTTCGACAGGCCGGTCATACGGTAATTCAGGATGCCTCACCACGCGACGCCGATGTCGTCGTGATGGGAATCAGTAAATGGCCCGATTTTGGACAACTCGATGCTGCCTGGCACTTGATCGAAGACGGCGCCGAAGCGATTGCCATGCACCGGGATCCTACCTTTCCTGACGGGGGCATCATGCGTCTTGGGCTTGGCGGTATCGTTGCAGCGCTAGAGTCCGTCACTGATGTTCCGATTACCACCATCGGCAAACCCAACGCTGGATTCTTTCAATTAGCATTGGCCAAATCGGGATTTGATCCTGAACATACGATCATGGTCGGTGACAGCCTGGATGCGGATATCCGGGGCGCCCGATCCGTTGGTCTAAAAACATTGTTCGTTCGAAGTGGTGCCAATGCCGATGCGCCGAGCCCGGTAGACAGCGACTGGGAACTGCCCTCGATTGGCGCATTGCCGAAATGGTATCGACAGACATTCCAAGCCTAACCATGTTGTCAAAGACAGCCTTCGACGCACAAACACCGACCTCTTCTGCTGGCGATGCCCTCATCCGATGTAAAGGGCTGTGCAAATCCTTCGGCGAATTAACGGTCGTCCATGATCTTGATCTGGCCATTCCAGCAGGCACCTGTTTCGGGCTGCTCGGACCGAACGGTGCGGGAAAATCAACTACTCTACGAATGATATTGGGTCAGTCGCCTCCGAGCGGCGGTGTTCTTGAAGTGTTCGGCAAAGACATTCGCCACCACGGTCGCGACATTCGTGCCCGAACCGGCGTTGTACCCCAGGCCGATACGCTCGACCCGGATTTCAGCGTGATCGAGAACATCACTATCTATGCTCGCTATTTCGGACTGCGTCCAGGTGTTATGCGACATGAAATTGACGAATTGCTGAACCTGGTCGAACTCAGTGATCGTCGCCACAGTCGTGTGAGTACGTTATCCGGCGGGATGAAACGGCGACTCACGATTGCCCGCGCGCTAGTCAATGATCCTGAACTCCTGGTGCTTGATGAACCCACCACCGGACTTGATCCACAAGCACGCCACCTGGTATGGGCCTTAATCAATGGCCTGAAACGCTCAGGCAAAACGATCATTCTGACCACCCATTACCTCGAAGAAGCAGAGCGACTGTGTGACAACCTTGTACTCATCGATCACGGTTACGTCGTCGCCCGTGGGACCACTAAAGAACTGATTGCGACACATTGTGAAAAAACGGTACTGGAAATCAGGAACACACTGGATCCATTGCAGAAAAAAACCATCCAGAATGCAGCAACACGACTTGAATACAGTGGTGATACCACCTATGCCTATGCAGATGACCCAACAGCACTGACCACAGCAATAGATCGCCTGGGGTTAGAGCAAGTGCTTCACCGTCAGGCCACTCTGGAGGATGTTTTTCTTCGCCTAACCGGCCGCGGTATACGAGATTGAAACGCCGTCGGCAACCGCTGGTTCGTCATCAAGCCTTTGCTGTGTGGCAACGAAACTTCCTTGTCTGGCGAAAACTGATTGCCCCTAGCCTGGTGGTCCACTTCGGTGAGCCGTTAATTTATCTACTCGGGCTAGGTTATGGCCTTGGCCTATTCATCGGAAAGATGGCAGGCATGCCATATCTCGCTTTTCTAGCATCCGGGTTCATCGCATCCTCCGCGATGAACACGGCTAGCTTCGAAGCCATGTGGTCGGTATATACCCGAATGGTGCCGCAACGCACTTATGAAGCACTTCTGGCGACACCCATTGAAGTGAATGATATCGTTGTTGGTGAGTTACTCTGGTGTGCAACCAAGAGCACGATTGCCGGATGCGCTATTCTAATTGTTGCCGTTTTTCTCGGTGCCGTCAGCGATCTGTCCGCATTGCTATCCATTCCATTACTGTTTGTCATCGGTTTTTGTTTTGCAGCCCTAGCAATGATCGTTACGGCACTGGCCAACGGCTACGAATTCTTTAGTTACTACATTACGCTGGTGATCACCCCAATGTTCATACTGTGCGGAGTGTTCTATCCGACAACAACACTGCCGGAGGGAATGCAACAAGTGATACAGTTTCTGCCACTGACTCATGCCGTTGCCTTAGTGAGACCGCTTGTAACCGGTCAGGAATTGATTGCGCCGTTCCAACACCTGCTCGTACTGATCGCTTTTGGCGCCGTAGGCACGGGGTTGACTATCATCCTCATTCGACGGCGGCTGATTATTTAATCGCGAGAATCTGCAATGGCTGACCCACATCGATAGAATGAACACCGCGAGGTACCCGACTTTGAAAACCCATCATCGCTACCTGACATCGCTTGACCGCCTTTTGATCGCACTGGACAACGCGCTGGTTACGGTCGCCGGCATGCCTACCGGTAGCGGACGCGACAATCCAGCCGACGGTGTGAAGCAAGACGCCTTAACACAAGTCGAACGGGAAGAAGCTGCGCGATTAATGCGGGTAAACCACGTGGGCGAAGTCTGCGCACAGGCTTTGTACCAAGGACAATCACTGACTTCACGTAACGAGACCGTGCGGCAAGCATTGCAACAGGCCTCGATAGAAGAAAATGATCATCTGCGATGGTGCAAAAGCCGGATTGAGACGCTTGGGGGCAGCGAAAGCCGCCTGAATCTACTGTGGTACAGCGGCTCATTTGTGATGGGTGCTGTCGCGGGGGTAATGGGAGACGGCGCCAATCTCGGCTTCGTGGAAGAAACAGAACAACAGGTCGAGAAACACCTCAGCAATCATCTTAAACAATTGCCACGTTCCGACCATAAAAGTCATGCCGTCTTGACGCAAATGCGCGTCGACGAGCAGCGCCACGCTCGTATGGCCCGACGTGCCGGTGCAACTACCCTGCCGGGACCGATCCGGTCGATCATGCGCCTTGCCAGTCGAATCATGACCTCGACCGCATACCGGCTTTAACACCCTGACTGGCCGGAGTTTGTTCGGGGCGATGCACAGGCCCATTCTCAGGGGTTTCACCGCCCTGTTACTGCTATGCGCGACCGGGCCGGCCAGTGCAGAACTCCCGATCGTGGTTCAAGACGATACTGGCGTCACGATGGTTCTCTCAAAACCGGCTAAACGTATTATTAGTCTTGCCCCACACCTGACTGAATACCTGTTCCACCTCGGTGTCGGTGATCAGATCGTAGGCGCAGTGGACTACAGCAATTATCCCGCCAAGGCGAAATTAATCCCTCGGATTGGTTCCCACCAAAAATTTAATCTGGAAGCGATCATCGCCCTGGGACCAGATCTGGCCTTAGCCTGGCACAGCGGAAACCCTAATTCCGAACTCACTCGGGTCGATCGACTGGGCATCCCAATCTTTCTCTCGGAACCGAGTCGACTCGAACATATTGCCGACACACTCCGCCGTCTGGGTCGCTTAACCGGCGTGGAAAATCGGGGCCATCACCTGGCCAAAACATTTCTCGCTGACGCTTTAATATTGAAAAAACAGTACAGCGGCCGTTCTCCGATGCGGGTCTTCTATCAGGTGTGGCAGGATCCACTAATGACGTTGAATGGCAAACACTTGGTGAGCCGCCTGATTCGTCATTGTGGCGGGATAAATATTTTCGAGCATGTGGACTCGCTTGCGCCAACCGTATCACGCGAAGCCGTTATTGGCGCAGACCCCGAAATCATTATTGCGGCAGCGCCGGCATCAATGGCACGCGACTGGTTAGTATCGTGGCGGCGCTGGTCCGGCCTAAGCGCGGTAGAGAATAAGCACTTGTTTACCATTGACCCTGATCTTATTAATCGGGCAACACCCAGGATTCTTGCAGGCATGCAAACCCTGTGTGAACTTATCCAACGAGCCCGTTCGGGCCAATAAATGCGATATCAATGACTATTGTTGTCACCGCTAACCACCGTCGCGACGTCTATCACTGATAATGAACCCTCAATAGCCGCTTGTTTGGACAAACAACCCTTTCCTGCCCGAACACCGTTGAGAAAAACGTCTTCATTCGCTTTTCTTATAACTGACAGAAACAAAACATCCGATCCCGGGCTGTCGATAATACGCCGCTGTCTCATAGTCCTCGTCAAACACATTCTTTATCTTGCCATTTAGCCACCAGTTATCAGTCATCTTCCAGTGGCCAACAAGATCGACGACGACATAACGATCCAGCAACGAAGTATTGGCGAGGTCGTCATAGGTTTTTCCGTTGAATGTGATCTGCATACCTGTCCCGTACCGACCCAAGTCGCGCGAAATATTTAAAGAGAGCGCTTCACTTGGCCGACGGGGTAACTCCCGTCCTCGATTAGCGCCACTCTTTTGTTCGGTGTCGAGCAGAGTCAACGCGCTGGACCATCGCCACGCTTCACGGCTCATCGTTAGACCCACTTCAACACCACGTATCTGCGCTTCGTTTATGTTAGCCGGACCTGCAGCAATCGGATCGTAAGCTATTAATTCATCAATGCTCGTTTGGAAAACATTAGCAGTCCAGCGTCCGTCGGGCAGCAACACACGATAACCCAGGTCTACCGTATTCGACTCCTCCGGTTCCAATGCGGGATTACCCCAACTGGGATAGTACAAGTCATTAAAAGTCGGCGCTTTAAAAGCGGTACCGTAAAATACGGTGGCCCGTTGGTCCTTAGCTGTGTCAACGCCGAGCGTGACGCTACCCGTGGTGTAGTCGCCGAATTGCTCGTTGTCGTCATATCGCAGTGCCCACTGGACACCATATCGCTCGACGTCTTTTTGATATTGGATAAACGCTCCGGTGTTATCACGTGAGGTCACAGCAAAGACCGTGTCGCTGTCTACCGTGTCATTCTGATAATCGACACCGGCGGTCAGCAATCCAGTGCGACCCACTGCTATATCGTTCTGCCAAGACAGTGAATTTCGGAGCGTTTCGAAACGGCTACTGAAGACACGGTCCTTGAAGTCTTCGGCCCCATCCAGACTCTGACCAACGGCGACAGTCGATCGCCAGTTTGTGCTTGGATCCAAGACAAGACGACCACCGATCACACGCATTGCGGTCTCGGTTTGATTGGAAAAACTGCCGTCGTAGTCCGTATCGGCATTCGAATACATAAAATGCAAACCCAGTTCAGCGCCTGCCGATAACTGACGGTCAAAACGTACTGCCAACGCCGATTTCTCATGCCCGTCACGATCAGGTTCGTCCACGTAACAACCACCCGCGGCACCGGTGCAGGCATCAAAACCATCGCTACCAAGATGACTAAACCGAACACTGATCCCAGCTTTCGAGTCCGAAACAAAACCTGCCGTTAGTTCTCGAAAACCGTCTGTCCCCAAACTCCACTTCGCAGACATTGTTTTGTTTGCTGCACCAGGTCGAGTAAAAATCTGAATCACCCCACCAATGGCGTTTGCTCCATACAAACTGGATCGTGGACCACGAACGATCTCTATCTTCTCCACCTGTGCCAATGGAATCAGTTCGAACGGTGTGGTGCCAAGGGTTGCCGAACCGACACGAACTCCGTCGACTAAGACGGTAACGTGACCAGAATTGGTGCCACGCAAAAACAACGACGTTGCCTGACCGAGACCTCCGTTGTTGGTAAGGATCACCCCGGGGACAGTGCGCAAAACATCTGCGACACTGCTGGCTTGGAGGTCTTCAATCTCTTTGCGCGTGATGACGGTAACTGGCGCCAACGTCTCATCAACCATTTCCGCAGTTCGTGTTGCGGTCACAATCACAGTTTCAGCAGCGTAAGCGGGGAACGCCAGCACCATTAACCCAATCCATCGGACACCGCGCCAGTACTTCATATAAAGCATTTTTAACTCCTTACGCACCACCCGTGCGCGTTTCATGCGGGATGAGTGGTACTGAGGAGTTCTCACGAAAACCCCAGCCACCACCCACCGTGGCAACTAAATGGTTTCGATATGGACCGGTTTCCGGACTCGTGGTCAGGCGGCGTTGCCGCTGCCAAGAATTCAGCGCCTTCCCACGGCGAGCGCCGCAGTGACAATGTGCTGAACCCCTACCACTTACCGTTGCGGGGGCAGTGCCGGCCTTGCACAAATCAACGTTTTTAGCGCACCGGCTTCCCGTTTCACCGTGCGTCTGAGAAGCCACACGGTACCCACATCGAGAGGCTGCACGTTACGACGTCGCCTCAGTAACTGTCAACCATATTCTCTGGCGTTAGAACATATGGTTGATTTGCGGGTCAATTAAAGCGGGAAAAATAGATCACGATCATGCGCCTGATAATGGCCCATCGGCTGATCATAGAGTCTTGAAAAATGTGCCTCAGTCGCCATTTCCGTCACTAAGCCCTGGGATGCCTTGCCATCACCATAGAGAAAGATCAGATAATCACTGAACCTCACAGCCAAATTAATGTCATGTAACACCATGACCACTGCACGGCGCGCACGACGCCATTTGTCTATCATGCCCCCGAGCAATGTAACCTGATGACGAGGATCGAGGTGATTACTGGGTTCATCCAACAATAGTACGGCCGAATCCTGGACAGCCAATGCTGCCAGATCAACCCGCCGACGCTCCCCACCAGATAAGGAAAAGAGATTCCTGTCCTGAAAACCATCGAGCCCCACTTCGTCGAGAACTTGATCTACCCGCTCCAGATCCACGGCACTTTCCCCCTGCAAAGGAGAACACCACGGATGCCTTCCCGTTAGTACTGTTTCCGTCACCGTCAAAGGAAACACATCGGCATGATCCTGAAATAGGATGCCTATCTGCCGCGCCCTTTCGCGTCGCGGCATGTCGACAAGCGACTGCCCATCAAAAGCCACTCTACCAGCGATGGGTTGATAAAGGCCTGCCAGAGTCCTGAGCAGAGTCGATTTGCCTACTCCGTTGGGGCCCAAAATTGTCCATACCTGCCCCGGCATAAATGTCGCACACAAATCACGGCAAACAACCACATCTCCTATCTCAATGCGCAGATCGTGGGCACTTAATTCGGTCATGATCGCGGGGTTGCACTACGTCGCAGCAAAAATAGAAAGGTAGGCACTCCAATAAACGCGGTCACTATGCCGACAGGCAACTCATTGGGAGCCATGATAGTTCTCGCAACCAGCTCCGAGACGATGAGCAATATACCGCCAGCGAGCAAAGAGCCAGGAACAACCAAGCGATGATCCGCACCGATCACGAGCCGGACGATATGGGGCACCACCAAGCCGACAAACCCGATCGCCCCCGCCAGTGTCACAGCACTCGCAGTGAGCACACCAGCGGTGAAATAGAGAATCGAACGCAATAACACCGTATTAACCCCCAGACTCGCGGCGCGCTGCTCACCGGTCGCTAACAGATTCAGACTTCTGGCGACATAAACACTAACGCCCAACCCGAGTGCCAACAAGCCCACTCGAAAACCACCTGGCAAACGTTCGGTCAGATCACCCATTAACCAGAACAACATACCTCGAAGGTGTGCTTCCGGACTCACCGCCAGCAAGAAACTCACCATAGCGCCCCATCCCGACGCCATCACAACGCCGGTGAGAAGCAACCGAGTTGAAGACCAGTGACCCGCGCCACGCGCTAAACTGAATACCACCAGCAGTGAAAACAACGCACCAACAGCGGCTGCTCCAGAAATCCCAGCCTCGGCCCAGCCCAGCATGATTGCCAGCAGCGCGCCGACTGACGCCCCGCCAGACACACCCAGCACATATGGATCAGCCAATGGGTTTCGCAAAAGAACCTGCATCAGCGCTCCAGCCACCGCAAGCATTCCACCGACCAGAAAAGCATTCACCGCTCTTGGCAAACGAATTCCCATGACCACTTCATAGTGCAAGCTCGGCCGTCCCGCAACGAGCCCCTGATAAACCTGTTGCCAATCCACCTCGATCGTACCGATTGCGAGAGAGAATCCGGCGGCTACCAGGACTCCCAAGCAAAGCAACGGCAAGAAATAGGCACGTCGAGCAGGCATGAGCAGGCGCAAGATAGGGTGATGAAAAAAGCAGCCGACAAGTATAGCGAGATGTTCTACCTGCGCTCCATGGCTATGTGGAAACCGGCTTGAATTGTTCACCCTTTTCGTTTTTACTAACCCCCTTAGGCATTGGCCCCCAACTGGGGTTAATAGGGAACCGGAAACGTCCACACTGACGACAGTCCGGGCTGTACCCGCAACTGTAAGCGGCTAGCGGAAGATGATGATGACCACTGGCATCACGCCGGGAAGGTCAATCGGTCCGCCCTGATCCGCAAGCCAGGAGACCTGCCAGTGCCTGCGTCGCTCATCCGGGACCGGGAAATGTCCAGGGTGTGGGCCAACACCCATCTGGCGGCGTATCGTCGAAACGATCACTGGTTCCGATATGAGGCGCGCGTTGGTGGAATGAAGTCCGACACAGCCAAAAAGCCACATTCTGCGATAGCACACCTGCACGCGAGGTGGCGAACGCTAAAACATCCGATCGTCTGGAGTTTGGTGTTGTCGGCAGGCCTTCATGCCGCGATGTTTGCTGGTGCTGATCGACTCCATCCTCCCGATCCCATACCAGTTGCCCTCGCCACCGATCTGCGGGCCATTATTACCATCGAAAGTCGCGCCATGGGCAACCAAATTACCCAAGCATCGAGCGTGCCGCACAGTAACTCATTAGAACCCACCCTGTCAGCGATGCAATCACACCACACACGACTACGCCAAGCGGTGGATAGCCAGACTCAAAAAATTGTCGTCATGAAACAGCACAACCGACTACAGGCGCAAAGGATTGAAAGTCTGCAACGCGAAAAGGCAACAATGACACGTGACAACTCCAGATTACGTCTTGAAATCACGCGCCAGACTCGGTCCCAGGAAACCCTTCAAGCCCAACATGAGGAGTTGACTCTCTCGCACCAGAGCACACTTGCACAGAACGCGCAACTTCATCAAACGAGCAATCACCAAAAACAAACCCACAGGGCACAAGTCGAGGAACACCAAAAGTTGAAAAGCCAGGCTGATCAAATCGCGGCTGCCAAAGAGCGAGAGACTCTGATCAAACTCGACCATACCCGTCTAACAAAATCAGTCGCTACGCTCGAAGCGTCGAACCACAGCCTGCACAACGCCACCCGGAAACTGGAATCAAGTAAGCAGTTGCTAGAAGATGCTGCTGCTGAAAGTACCAGGAAGAACAACGTTCTGCGCGCTCAACTGGCCGCTATATCGACCACCTCAAGACAGGAAGAGGCACGCCACAAAAACGAGCTTGAACGAATCATGCAGGACGTCAATATCCTGACGAAGCATCATACAGCAGCGACCCAACTCGCCGACAAGCTTAGTGCCGAGCTTAAACGCGATCAATCGAATCGAACCGAGGAGCGGCATGCGACTCGTGCGCAGCTAGCACTCGCTCACACCGAAAACAAACAATTGTGGGCACACCAACAACAAACAACAGTTCGAGTGCGCCGCGCAGGTATTACCGAAAAAAAACTTAGAACCGAAATTGAGCGTTTAGAAAAAATACTCCCTGCAAATGCCAACCGTCGCCCGGCCCCAACAACACGGGCAACAACGACTGTAACCGCTTCGACACCACTGGGTAATGCATCATCAAACCAACAGCCGCGACCCGCAGCCGGCAATCCTAAGCCAGTTTATCCGCGTCTCGCGATCAAACGGCGCCTGCAAGGTCATGTCATCTTGACCGTTAGCATCCAACCTACCGGGGCCGTCAGCAAAGTCACGCTAAAACGCGGCAGCGGATTTAAACTGCTGGACAATGC
>DUBL01000289.1 GCA_012960345.1 Gammaproteobacteria bacterium
ATCCTGCGCCATGACGTCCACCGCACGATCCGGGTAAATCACCTGGTCGGATAACCGATACATTCGATTTATGTCTTCGAGTGATCGGTATTGCACCGCCGTCCCCTTGATAGCGGCCAACTGTTCCGCCAGGATCACCCGCTTTACCTCTGCAGTAAATGCAGTCATGCGGTGGTAAGCCTCGGAGATCGTTCGACCGATCGTCGTGACTCCATGCCCGAGCATGACCAGACAATTGGTGTCGCCAATAAAGGGACCAATCAATCGTGCATCTTGCTCGACGTCAATGTGCGCAGACAGATAATACGGGGGTTTGCCATGAACAAATGGGAAGTCAAGCGACAAGACACCGACCTCGTTAAACCCACCAGAGGAAAACAATGCAATGGTATCGTTATCATGGACATGAATGACGGCGTTCGCATCCGGACGCAGCCGAAGAATTTCGCGGTTAAGATTGTGACCCACACTGGTCATCTCCGAGCCGACCAGAATGTCAGCCGTCGGGATATCAGTAATAACAATATCCTCCATGCCCATTTCTTCGAGCGACACTCCGGCCGGTTTGGTGTAAGCCACGCCATGTGGATGCCCGTCAGAGGGGACTCGGATCACCATGTTCCCAAGCGTAGTGTGGATATACCCTCGGTTAGCAACAAGACCCGCATAACGAAGGAATGTCTGGCCTACGCCTGCATCAAAAGTGATGTTCTGTGTCACCGTGTCCTTATCCCTGTTTCTCCGGCACCAAGCGGCATTATCAGTTACTCGTGTCCGTACAAACAACACTTGGGAGTAATCGACAAATCTGTAGAATGAGAGGATCACCGAAGTCGCCGTTTAGGAACCCCTGATGACCCATAATCAATTTTCCGATGGCTGCGCATTTGTTAACGGGGAGTACGTTCCTATCGCCGCGGCCGCGATCCCCATACTCGATATGGGCTTCTTGCGTTCCGACGTTACCTACGATGTTGTGGGGGTCTGGAATGGCAAATTTTTTCGATTGGAAGATCACCTAAACCGCTTCGAGAAATCGTGGAATCGCCTACGCATGTCGCCAGACATCAATCGTGAAGGTATTCGCAATGTGCTTATTGAGTGCGTCCGTCGGGCGGAACTACAGCACGCTTACGTCAATATGATCATGACGCGTGGCATCAGCGAGAAGGGTAACCGTGACCCGCGGCTCTTTAAGAACCGATTCTATGGATTTGCAATCCCCTACGTTTGGCTCGCCCGCGTGGATCAGCAGGCGCAAGGGATTCATCTGGTGATAGCCCGACAAACCATCCGTACACCAACACGCGCGTTTGACCCAACGGTTAAGAATTTCCAATGGGGCGATCTAACCCAAGGCATCTACGAAGCTTATGAACGCAACGGCTACACCGTCGTTTTGCCCGATGCTGACGGCAATATTACGGAAGGACCTGGTTTTAATGTCTTCGCAGTAAAAGATCAGGCGTTACGCACACCGGCCAGCGGCGTACTGCAGGGCATCACCCGCCAGACCGTACTTGATTTGGCCGATGAACAGGGAATTGGCGCAAACGCTTCCCTGTTGAGCGCTGATGAACTGCGCGCAGCTGATGAAATTTTCCTGTCGAGTACCGCAGGCGGCGTGATTCCAGTAACCACTGTTGATGGACAACCCGTGGGCAACGGCAACCCGGGCGTAATCACTGAGAAACTTCGCAAACGGTACTGGGAAGCCCATGGCGAAGAACGCTGGACGACATCGATCGACTATTGAGC
>DUBL01000290.1 GCA_012960345.1 Gammaproteobacteria bacterium
GGGACATCAGCTTGTTCCAGTAATTCCGAGGCCGCGAGCCAGCGGCCCTCCAGTTGCTGCTGAAGCTGTGCGTTTCGCGCCTGGTCGAAGAGTAATTCACGTAGCTGACTTCGATTGGCTTCGCTGTAGATCTCTGAATCAGCGAGTTTCTGGTCAAGACCCTGTTGTACCTCGGCCACCTTGTTCATTTCTTTTTCGATTCGATCGAGTTGATCGCGCAGTGGTTTGATCTTTACTCGATGTTGAGCCTTTTCTTGCCGAGTAGGTTTTGACGTTTGAATATTTTGCTTAGGTTTGATAGTGACGTCTTTTTTGTTTATGTTCTTCGTACCTGATGGTGATTCACTAGGATTCTCTGTTCCTTTTTGTCGATGGCGGAGCCATTTAACATAATCATCAAGGTCACCATCAAACGGGCGAAGCCTGCCATCGTCGATCAGCCATAGATCGTTGGTGACCAGTCGCAGCAGGTGTCTGTCATGAGCCACCACGACCAGACAACCATTGTAGGACTGAAGCGCTAACGAGATAGACTCGCGCATTTGAATGTCCAAATGATTGGTCGGCTCGTCGAGCAGCAGCAGGTTGGGCTTGCGGTAGACAATCAACGCGAGTACCAGTCGGGCTTTCTCACCGCCAGAGCGGATCGCAACCGGTTCGGTCGCAGCATCACCCGAGAACCCAAAGCGGCCAAGGAATGACCGCAGGGAACGTTCACTTTGTTGATGCGAGATGTCCGTTAGATGATCAAGCGGTGACCAAGCCGGATTCAAGAGTTCCAGTTGGTGCTGGGCAAAATAGCCAATACGCAACTTGGGATCACCGGTGTACTGCCCTTGAAGCGGGGGCAGTTGGGCCGCGAGCGTCTTCATTAAGGTGGTTTTCCCGGCACCATTTCTGCCGAGTAAGCCGATGCGGTCACCATCTGACAGGCGAAAGGTGACGTTTGATAAGACAGCTTCGTCATAACCTGCGTCCAGTTCCCTGAGATCGATCAATTGGTGAGGAGAATGTTCTGGTGTTTCGAACTCGAACACAAACGCATTTTTCTCCTGGACCGGAGAAACGATCTGCAGACGCTCGAGGGCCTTCAGTCGACTTTGGGCCTGCCTTGCTTTGGAAGCTTTATAACGAAATCGATCGACGAAGGCGCGCATGTGGTGAACCTGTTTTTGCTGGCGCTGGTGTTGTTTATTTTGTATTTCAATCCAGGCGGCCCGCCGTTCTTCCGCCAGGCTATAGTTTCCTTCGTAGACCTGAATCGTATGGTCTTCAATATGGGCAATGCGGGTGACTGATCGATCGAGAAACTCCCGATCGTGGGAGATCACCAGCACGATCCCCGCATAACTCGTCAGCCATCGTTCCAGCCAGACCATGGCGTCGAGGTCCAGGTGATTGGTGGGCTCATCAAGCAAAAGCAAGTCAGCCCGCGTCATGAGTGCACACGCGAGATTAAGACGCATGCGCCACCCACCGGAAAAAGTATTTACTTCCTGGCGTTGCTCTTTCGCAGTAAATCCCAATCCATGCAGTAGTTGGCCGGCGCGGGCTGAGACGCGAAACCCGTCTATGTCGTTCATCTGCTCGTGCAGCGTTGCCAGTAGCGTGCCGTTACCCTTGTCTTCCGCCCGTGCAATTTTCTCTTCAAGCGATCGGTAAGCGTGATCGCCATCAATGACGTAGTCGATGGCGGTGCGGGTCGAATCGGGGGTTTCCTGTAAAACCTCGGTAATCAAAGTGTGACGAGGCAATGCCACGTTACCCTGGTCCGCCTCTAATCGGTCGGCAATGACGGCAAACAAACTGGACTTGCCGGAGCCGTTAGCGCCAGTTAGACCCACCCGCTGACCTGGGAATACATCAAGATTCACATTTTCAAGCAACAGGCGGCTGCCACGTCTGAGAGAAAGGTCAGTAATTTTCAACATGAGAAAGACACAGCATCCAAGAGTGACAGTCAGTGGCCGGTTGCGCGAACGGTTGCATCAGCTGGCCGGGCGGTCGCATTATGCCGCAAACACCGCTGACAAATCGCGCATCGAGCGGATGGCACGAACAGCATCTTTGGTTTCTAGGGTCGCCGAGAAACGATCCAAGGTGTCTGCATCGAGTGAAATGCATGACGAGAGTCGGTCATCGCAGACATGGCAACTAGACTCTTCGTTGGTGAAATGCAACCGACGAACGAGGCATTATTTGACCGCCGCGCTGTCTTTTCGTATCTCCAGGAGGCGCCCCACGTTGGCGGGTGGAGCCAATTGGCGGTGCTCGGTCATGACCGGGTTCAGTAGCGCTATAACGCTCGCTGGAAAAGACGCGCTGCGACGCGTAGCGAGATCAATGTTCATGCACAAACACTCATTGCGAGCCAGCAATTGATTGCCCGTCGCGTGGTACATCGAATGAAGATAATGAATGCGCTTGTGATCCATATCAATCAACTGCGTCTCTACTCGGAGCGGATCACCCTGGAATGCTTCGCTAAGATAGTCAACATTCATGCCGATGGTAAAAATTGAATGTTGCTCCCTGTCCGGGTAGTCAAGGCCCAGGCCCCAGGTTTCGTACACCTGGTCTGTCGCTTGATCAAATGCGAGAACATAGAAAGCGACATTCATATGGCCATTGTGGTCTATCCATTCGGATTTAACAGTGAGGTGGGTTTCAGGAAGTGTCATGGTTGAACTCGCAGTGGATAATGTGTCCAATTAGTTGCAGTGAGCGCATCGCGCCGTGAACCTGATGCGCTCTCTGGTGGTGAGTAAAGTATCATGGCGCAAGAATTGTTTGGATGGGCACGAGTGCTTGGTTGGTGCCAATGACGGGGTTAATACCCTTAGCGAAGCAATAAAGGAGCGAAGAAATTGATACGATGTTATGAGATTGCCTCGGCGGACGGCATTGGAAGCCTGGCTCTCAATCGACGAGACCACCCGACCCCGGGACGCGGAGAGGTCCTGGTTCAGGTGCGTGCCTCGTCCATCAATTATAGAGATCTGATGATGATCGAAGATCCCGTGCCTCGTGGGGTACGTTATCCCACGATACCGAATTCGGACGCGGCCGGTGATGTCATTGCCGTGGGTCCCGGGGTGAGTGCGGTAAAGGCAGGGGATCGCGTGGCGACTTGTTTTTTCCAACGTTGGGATAGCGGCACCATTACGTCTGATGGGATGGACAGCGCGTTGGGTGGAGCCTTAGATGGTGTGCTGGCAGAGCAGGTTGTTCTGGGAGAAAAAGGTGTTATTCGATTTCCAGATTACCTGTCTTATAACGAAGCGTCGACGTTGCCATGCGCCGCTTTGACCGCGTGGCACGCGTTGGTGGAGTTTGCGGATATTCAACCAGGAGAGACAGTGCTGTTGTTAGGAACTGGCGGTGTCTCTATATTTGCGCTGCAGTTCGCCTGTATGTTGGGCGCACGGCCAATTGTGATTTCCAGCAGCGATGAAAAAATTCAACGCGCGCGCTCAATGGGAGCGGTGGGATCGGTTAATTATCAGACCACACCAGAGTGGCACGAGAGAGTGATGGAATTGACTGATGGAGTCGGCGTTGATGTGGTTGTCGAAGTGGGGGGAGCGGGTACATTGGAGCGGTCGGTGGCGGCAACGCGAGTGGCTGGACGGATCGCCTTGATCGGTGTGCTGACTGGGGGAACAGTGAATCCGACCATGATGATGCGAAAATCCATTCGATTGCAGGGCATCTACGTTGGGAGTCACGACATGTTCAAACGCATGAATGAGGCGATAAGCTCAGATCAGCTGAAGCCTGTCATCGATCAGACATTTCCCTTCGCGGACGCTGCGTCCGCTTATTATGCGATGCAACGAGCAGCGCATTTAGGCAAACTGGTTGTGACCTTCTGATAGGTAGCCGAGTGAACAAGGGGAACGGGTAGCGCGTGGATCTTGCGTGGTTGACTCCAAAAGAGGCACCAGATCGCTCGAATTAAAGCCGGCGGTTAAGCGGGTTAATAACGGTCCGGTGACCGTGTGGCTTAATTTAGCGGAGTGATAGGCGTTTTATCGCACCGCTTCGATCAACGGAATTAACAAGAGTCGAGGTAATCTATTATGGTGAATCTGTTACAGGCAGAAGGGGGGGTGACAGGCCTTCGTATTGAAATTAGAGATGTATCAATTACAAAGGAGGTTGTGATCGATGCGGTTAAGCGTGCGCTTCAACGGACTCAACGATTGAACTATGCAGATCAGGTATTTGATGTCGTTGATCCAGAGACAGATAACGAAGTGGTGTTGTTGTTTTCCGAGTCTTTTGGTTATCAGGCGGGAAGTGCCCAAAAGTCTTATTCCGAATTCAAGTATTACCTCGATGGATATCTGAATGGGTCTTTGGGCGGAGATGAGCGTTTGGTCGTTCGGCACCTATCAGGCTACAACCTGATGCGCCTTGAAGAGAGTGAAACGATGTTGTGTAACCTAGACAGCGGCGGTGTTGGCGCGATCAGTATCGAGCGCGATAATAATGAAGAACTCGGCGAGATTCGAGCCACCATCACATGGAAGACGGACGCTCCTGAAGTGATTGGTCAGTTCTATTACCAGGATGAGCGGGATCGGATCCTTAAGCTGGGGGTTTCTTAGTTCATGCAATTGATCGATAGCTTAATCAAACCCATTGTCGAATGGGGGATACGCGAAGAATTACTCCACGGTGACCATACGGGGCAGAACTTGTGGGAGCCGGGAGACACTGCTACCGCCCAGGTCTATGCGAAGCAAAGTGGTATCGTCGCGGGATTGCCGGTTGCGAACATGACGTGGAAATTGCTGGATCCGGATTGCGTCGTCGAGACCTTAACTGAAGACGGTGCGCCCTGCGAACCCGGTGATATTTTGATGCGGATTACCGGCGCGTCGTGGATCTTTGGCGCGGGAGAGCGGTTAGCGTTGGATTACCTGCAACATCTTTCTGGCATTGCAACACGTGCCCATCATTATGTGAAGTTGGTTGAACCGTACGGCGTTGGGATCACCGACGCACGTAAAGGGATCCCGGTGATTCGCTATTTGCAGAAATATGCGGTTGCGATGGGGGGCGCAAAATCGCACATGTACAGTCTGCATAATGCCATCTTGGTTAAAGACAATCACATCAAAATGGTGGGAAGTATTACCGCAGTGGTGGAACGCCTGCGGCCGAAGCTGCAGCATACACTGAAGATTGAAATAGAATGTGAGACGCTGGAGCAAGTCCAGGAGGCTTTGGATTGTGGCTGCGAGTGCATCATGTTCGACAACATGGATTTGGATGTTCTGATCCAGTCAGTGGCTCTGGTGGGAGACCGGGCCTATACCGTGGCAACCGGTGGAATTTCTGAGGCCACGGTGATTGAAGTCGCGAAAACAGGAGTCAACCACATTGCTATTGGTGGCATTGTGCATAGTGGAGATGTCCTGGATATCAGTATTGATATAGGCGATCTGAAAGCAAGTGCCAGACGCGATATTGATCGAGCACGAAAGACTGCGTCCTGACGGAATGGATGATACGGAAAAACCGGTATTCAGGGACTGGTGATGGTAGGAGGAGTGACCCGTCTTGAGTGGCCACCGATGCGGCCGATGGACATTGATTCGACCTTTGTCCCTTATCTGAAGGAGCTTGTTCGAGAACGCGAACAGTCAATTGATCTGGATGATGTGGCTTCTCGTCGAGTTCGGATGAAGCACAAGCGTTTAAGCACACCATTAATGGGTACAGACGATGTGGTTATCGGCAGTCGTACGGTAGACGTGGCGACGCGCTCGATTCCCATTCGGACCTATCGTCCTCGTGGCGCTCGCGGTTTATTACCCGTCATTCTCTATATTCATGGTGGCGGCTGGATGTATGGGAGCCCGGCGCAGTCGGACTCGATGGCAATTGAATATTGCCGTTGCACCCAGGCGGTTGTGGTCAGTCCGGAGTATCGGTTGGCGCCGGAGTGGGTGTTTCCGGCAGCGTTCGATGATTGTTTCGCCGTGTTGCGGTGGCTGTATGACAATACGACAGTGCTCGACATTGATTCAGAACGGGTTGCGTTGGCCGGTGAGAGTTCCGGTGGGAACCTGGCCGCCGCATGTGCACTTGAGGCGCGATGTCTGGATCAACCTCCTATAAGGCTCCAGTTGTTAAATTATCCCGCTCTCGCGCCTGATTTCAGCAGCGCGGCGTATCAGGAAAATGAACACGCACCGGTATTGTCATCGAGAGAGATGATTTATTTTTGGCGATCTTATCTTCCCCGTGAGTCGGATACGTCTGATTTCCGCGCGGCGCCGTTAGTTGCCCAAGATCTCGCGGATGTAGCACCGGCCTATATTGTTACTGCGGAGTACGATCCATTACGGGACGATGGGATTCGTTATGCGGGTGCGTTAACTAACGCTGGCATCGATGTAACGCATGTTCACGCTGCGCATTTAACCCATGGTTTCATGCGGGCCTGGTCCGCAAGCCGAGGAGCGAACTACTATGCGCAAGATAATTGTGCAGCTATTAATGCGGCCTTTGGGCGGTGACACAGTAGATGATCTATCGCCGTCTCGGCAGAACCGATCTGAATGTGTCGCTTCTCAGCCTAGGCACGGGCGGGGCGCGACGCTTAGGGCAGGCAACGGGCATGACATTGATAGATCAACAAGCGCTCGTGCATCACGCGATTGATCTGGGTGTCAATCTTATTGACACGGCTGAACAATATGGAGAATCAGAGTCGATACTGGGAAGGTGTTTACGTGGTATCCCGCGTAACCAATATTTCTTGTCCACCAAGTGGGCGCCCAGGATCGGCGAAGCGTTTGTTCCAGATCCAGCGGCGTTACAGGCGTCGGTTGAGCGCAGTCTGAAACGCCTTGGCACTGACTATATCGACATTATGTTTTTTCATGGTCCACGAGCAGCGGAATATGGGGCAGTCGTCGATCAGCTATATCCAGTTTTGGATGCATTAAGAAACGCTGGAAAGGTTCGCTCTGTTGGACTGAGCACTCCGTTTGTTTACGATCCTGCTCAGGAGGTCGCACGAATAGCCTTGACTGAGAATCCTGCAATGTGGGATGTGGTCATGTTGAAGTATGGAATTCTTAATCAACACGCAGCGAATCACATCTTAACGTTGGCTGATCGATATGACGTCGGTGTAATGAATATGGCGGCGGTAAGGATTAAATTGCCAGATCCAGTATTGTTGGAAGCACTAATAAGGGAGTGGAAAGAGGGTGGGTTGATCGCTCGGGATGCACTGCCGGACAAAAATCCACTGGACTGGCTAATCCAGGGCGATGTTGAGTCGGTTATCGAGGCTGGCTATCGGTTTGCTGCGGAGCCCCCTGGTATTGCCACTGTGCTAACAGGCACATCCTCTATTGAGCACTTAAACGCCAATGCGAGGTGTCTTGAAAACCCTAAACTGATTAGTGCGCATAGTTCTCGATTGAAAGCATTATTTGGGGGTATCGTGGAATACGCATGATGTCGGACACGGACCTCGTTGCAGCGCAACCACCGCGTGTTGGTTTTTGCGGTATCGGAAAATCGTGGTGGAGTGGCTTAGCGGAAAGTTTGAGAAAAATCTTTCCGAGCATACTCGTTAAATTGCGCAGACAAGCTGATCCCATGACCTGGTTCCTCGGCCAGTTCATAGTGACCGAGGGTTAATTGATGAGATGTGGATAACAGCTTGTCAAATAAGGGTGATTCGGCATACTGAATTTCCAAGGAATGCAGTGAGGGTAGGCAGGCTGCCATTTGTGCGCTAACGATTGCCATCACGGGTCCGCACGGATTGTGAGGACTTACCTGGGTTCCGTGTAAGTCTGCGTATTTTGCGATCCGGATAGCTTCCGAAAATCCTCCACAGAATCGGATGTCAGGCATGATTACATCGTAGGCGCCGGTGTCGATGAACGACTGAAACTGATCCAGTCCTGAGAACTTTTCTGCCCCGGCCAGCAGTGCGCCATGGCGGTTTGCAGTAGCACGGAGCACTTCCAGTTTGGGTATTGTTTCGGCGGTCTCTACCACAGGCTCTTCAATCCATTGGACACCTAATTGGCCGAGGCGAGCAATGATCTGATTCGCCTCGTTTAGCTGAAATCGACTATGGCAGTCCACTTGAACAGCATGATCCCCCGATACCCGCATCACGGCTTCAACACGGGCCATGCCGATATCGATGGCGTCAGACCTGGCGTGTTGATCGGAGGCCTGTGTTAAAACCTCATCAAATGGTGCGATTTTTACCGCACTGAAGCCAAGGGTTAACGCTTCCTCTGCGCGAGTAGTAAAAGAGTTCGGGGTTCGGTCGATAGTGCCTCGATTAATGTTTGCGTAACATAAGACTTTCGAGCGAGGTTTAATTTCGAGTAAACGACGGGTGGAAACGTTTTGCTCTTGCCCTTGGATATCGAGCCAAATTTGTTCCACAGCACTGGCTAGGACATAGCCAACGCGGAGAGGAAGCCGCTGTTGAAGCGTTTGCAGAGTGGCATGGGTAATCACCCCAGGCAATTCTCGAGTCGCATCGACTATCGCGGTATCTTGGTTCTGAAGAGTTACTTCTCCAAATCCTGTGAGGCCATCGATAGATCTCCCAACGAGAAATATCCATCGAGTCTTCAGCGATACGGGAACGCTGTATAAGTACAGTTCAGAAAGACGTAACGGAAGTCTTTCAGTCATGGATGGTTTTGAATCTACTGCAATGAGTTTCGGTGTGGAGGCCCACGAAATGGTAAATATCAGGCCATGCCGACCGGTTGGGTTTTGGGGTGCATGGCGTCATCTGGTCGGCTATTAATCATGTCCAACAGTTCGTTTTGAAATGGAACGCGTTGATCAGTGCGAAACAAATTGTTCATTTCCAATGGATCATCAAACAGATCGTACATTTCTCCAGCGCCAGACAACAATTCCAGTGTCAATTTATGTCGCCGTGTGCGAGCCATGCGTAACTCTAGCTCAAGGCCACATCGTGAGGGATTAACGCTCCATTCATTATAGGCAAAGTCCCGTTGTTGTGACATTCCATTAAGCAATGGCTTTAAAGATTTTCCGTGCATTGGTAGATCCGCACTGGCCTCGAAGTAATCCAACACAGTGGCTGCCACGTCTAGTGTGGAGACAGGGTGATCAAGTGTTAGCCCAGGCGTAATACCGGGACCCTGGACGATGAGTCCAACTCGGACTAGGCCCTCGTACATCATGGGACCCTTCAGGAGCAACCCGTGATCGCCGAGCCAATCCCCGTGGTCGCTAGTGAAAATAATTATTGTGTTGCTGCCCTGGGGGATACGACTCACATAGTCAACAATGCGACCAACATTGTGGTCGATCAAGGAAATCATTCCGTAGTAATTAGATATCATTTGACGTAACTGCACATCTGTTTGATCAGGCACTCGGCTACGTGTTTCCCTCAATAGCTGAAAATCTTTTTGAATTCTTGGCGTCCGTTCCAGGCTGGCTGCGTGCCACCAAGGTCGTCGATCCAGGTCTTTTGTGCGGTGTGGGGGTAGATCAATCTCCTCAGGATGATGCATACGCGACCAGGGATCGGGTGCGTCAAATGGGTGGTGAGGGTCCGGAAACGATGCCCAGAGAAAAAACGGTTGTTGCCCGGTGTTGCGCAAGAAATCGATGGTTCGATCGCTAACCCAAGTGGAGTTGTGCCAGGCAGATGGCAGTGCCGAGTGCCAGGTATGAGCAGCACCGGTATGTGGCGCAAGCTGTGATCGGTAGAGTCGGTTCTTGTCTTCGCCCTGGCCGTCTCCGTAGTACCAGCGTTCGTAATGTTGCCCGGCAGGTGGGGCCGCCGGGAGGTCGTGATTATGTCCGTTGACCACGAGTTCGACGTGTTCGAACCCCATGTAGGGGCCAAACCAATCGGGTGAATAAGTTTGTTGGGAAAATTTACATTCCGGTGTGCCGGTGGGTGTAAACGTATGGTGAGTGGAAAAATGCGCTTTACCGATGAATGCTGTCGTGATTCCGGCGCGCTGAAGTGTGCCAGCCATTCCGCGGTCACCGAGGGCGGGATCAAGATCGATGCCGTTGTCGTGGACACCATGAGTGTTGGGCAATAATCCGGTGAGGATAGATGCTCGCGACGGCTGGCAGACGTTGTTTGGTGTGATGCAGGTAGAGAATCGGGTGCCCTTGGCAGCCAACTGGTCTACTGGACCGATGAACTGTGCCAGGTGT
>DUBL01000291.1 GCA_012960345.1 Gammaproteobacteria bacterium
AATACCAAACCCCGCCTCTTGCGCCATCTCGATCGCGTCCAGTGTTTCACTCAACGTACCAATCTGATTTGGTTTAATTAAGATGGCGTTGGCAGCATTCATCCTAATTCCCTTGCCCAAGCGTTCTTTATTCGTAACGAACAAATCGTCACCCGTCAATTGAACTCGGTCACCCAAACACGAAGTCAAAGCAATCCAACCCGCCCAATCATCCTCAGCCATGCCATCTTCGATGGTCACCAGCGGAAATCGATCGCACCACTTTTCAAGATAAGCCACCATCCCCTCGGCATCCAGGGATAGACCTTCTGCATTTAGTCGATAGTAATTGTCTTGGTAGATCTCAGTACTGGCAACGTCGAGCCCCAATACTATATCGGCGCCTAATTGATAACCTGCTTCTACGACGGCGTCCGAAACCACCTCAATGCACGCCAGATTGGACTCAAGATTAGGAGCAAATCCCCCTTCATCACCCACCGCGGTCACCATCCCTTCGCGGGTAAGAATACCCTTCAGTGAATGGAAGACCTCGGCCCCCATACGGATCGCTTCCGAGAAGCATGCTGCTCCCACTGGTAGGATCATGAACTCCTGAAAATCGATTCCATTGGTCGCATGGGCTCCACCGTTCAATATATTAATTTGCGGCACAGGCATGATCCATTTTGAGGGCACCTGTCCGTACAACTCTCGTAGATAAACATACAACGGACGATCTGCGACTTGCGCGGCTGCACGAGCCGTCGCGAGCGAAGCCGCTAAAATCGCATTCGCTCCCAACCGCCCCTTGTTCGGCGAACCATCAAGCTCGATCAAGTGATTATCGATCACGCGTTGTTGAAGCGGATCACAGCCTATCAGGCGGCGGGCAATTTCGCCTTCGACATACTCAACGGCACGTGTCACTCCCTGCCCATGAAAGCGCGCCGGGTCCTGGTCTCTCAATTCAACCGCTTCAAAGGAACCGGTCGATGCACCCGAGGGGACCATGGCGACCCCTCGATGACCGCTATCAAGATGCACAGCTGCCCTGACCGTCGGATTGCCTCTTGAGTCCAATACCTCCAATGCGGTCAATCCGACAATTTTGGTCATGCGAGGTCTGCTTTGACGGTCCTGTCGATTGCTTTTAACTCGTGTAGTAATGGCTCCAGATCGTCGAGCTTAAGCGAATTAGGTCCGTCACTTAAGGCATTATCGGGGTCCGGATGCACCTCCATGAAAACGCCTGAAATCCGCGCCGCAACCGCAGCACGCGCGAGAACCGGGACAAACCTCCGTTCACCAGAAGAGTGTGTTCCCCGAGCACCTGGCAGTTGCACCGAATGGGTCGCATCGAATACCACCGGCAACCCGGTCTCCGCCATGATATCCAGCGAACGCATGTCGACAACGAGGTTGTTGTAACCAAAACTACTCCCCCGCTCGCATAACCAAATCTTCTCCGCGCCCGCTTCCCGCGCCTTTGTGGCCACTGCCGCCATTTCGTGCGGAGAGAGGAATTGACCCTTCTTGATATTTAGACACTTACCCGTGCGGGCCGCGGCTTGGATGAGATCCGTTTGTCGACACAGGAAAGCGGGGATTTGGAGTACATCCGCCACCTCCGCCACTTGAGGCACCTGTTCTGGAGAGTGAACGTCTGTCAAGATTGGCAACTTGGTTTCCGAACGAATTTCCGACAGGATATCCAACCCCTCGACCAGTCCCGGACCACGATACGATGACTCGGACGTTCGGTTGGCCTTATCAAAGGACGCTTTGAAAATCAATAGAAGGTCCAGCGAATTCGCCACCTTGGCAAGGCGTCGGGCAATGGCCATCGCATCGTTTCGCGACTCAATCACGCAAGGCCCTGCGATGACAAACAGGGGCTGATGTCGACCCAATGGCCTGTCATCGATCATCAGTCGTTGCTCGCCTGTGACCTTGATCGGCTGCTATCTTGGTAGTCGAGCGCTGCACGGATATAACCGGCAAACAGCGGGTGGCAGTCTCTGGGTGTCGATTTGAATTCCGGATGGAACTGACAGGCCACGAACCACTCATGGTCGCTCCGCTCCACAATCTCGACTAATCCATCACCTGACCGCCCTGCAATGCGCAGCCCATGTTTCTTCAAAATCGGAACGTAGGCCTCGTTGACCTCATAACGGTGTCGATGTCGTTCAAAGATGTTGTTGGTTTGATACAAACTGGCAACGATTGAATCATCTTCCAGCACACACTCCTGCGCTCCCAATCGCATTGTGCCGCCCAAATCAACCGAGCTATCCCGCTTTTCGACCCAGCCGTGGTCTGTCATCCACTCGGTGACCAAAGCGATCACCGGATCCGGGCAATCGGAGACAAACTCCGTGCTGTGCGCGCCGGTCAGCCCCGCCAGGTGTCGAGCGCACTCAATCACCGCAATCTGCAGACCCAAGCAAATACCGAGGTAAGGAATCTGCCGCTCCCGCGCGTATCGAGCGGCCGCAATCATTCCCTCTATACCGCGCCCACCAAATCCCCCCGGAACAAGAATGGCATCGACGCCATCGAATGACTCACCATCCCCCTCAATAAGATTTTCTGAGTCTATATAACGCACAGTTACCTTGCATTCGTTACGGATACCCGCATGAACCAACGCCTCTGATAGTGATTTATAGGAGTCGGCCAACGCCACGTACTTACCAACCATCGCTATCGTTACTTGCCGCTTCGATGACTCCATGACTTCAAGTACATGGTCCCATTCGCTCAAATCCGCCGGCGAGCCAGACAAATTAAGATGGCTAATAACAATCTCGTCCAAGCCTTGCTCGTGATAAAGCCGGGGGATCGAATAAATGTTATCAACATCGCGCGCCGAAATGACTGCGTCTTCTGGCACATTGGTAAAAAGCGCTATTTTTCGACGCTCCTCATTCGGCAAAGAATGACTTACCCTACATAACACAATGTCCGGCTGTATGCCGATGCTGCGCAATTCCTTGACAGAATGTTGTGTTGGTTTGGTCTTTATTTCACCCGTCGTCTTAAGTTCAGGAACTAGCGTCAGGTGAAGGAAAATCGTGTTCTCACGCCCCAATTCCATCCGCATCTGGCGAATCGCCTCAAGGAATGGCAGCGATTCAATATCACCGACCGTCCCCCCGATTTCGACTAGCGCCACATCGTAGCCCGTGGTCGCCTCGACAATACACTGCTTTATTTCATTCGTAATATGGGGAATAACTTGCACCGTTGCCCCGAGATACTCGCCACGCCGCTCTTTACGGATGACCTGATCATAGATTTGACCGGTGGTGAAGTTGTTTGCTCGCGTCATCGTTGTTCGAACGAAACGCTCATAATGGCCTAGGTCCAGATCGGTCTCTGCTCCGTCATCTGTAACAAACACCTCGCCGTGCTGAAACGGACTCATGGTGCCTGGATCGACATTGATATAAGGGTCCAACTTGATCAATGTAACGAGAAACCCGCGAGACTCAAGCAACGCTCCCAACGACGCCGAAGAAAGCCCCTTACCTAACGACGATACAACGCCGCCTGAAACAAACGCGTATTTAGTCATAATGCCGTCGACCAGTGCCGGGAGAGAGTGAACAAAACTGCCGTACCGAATGAATTTTTCATGCGCCGTTGCTTATGCAAAAAAGGCGTCCATCACTGTATTTTTCCGGCATGACGGAGGAGGAGGCTACCACCTCCGTCACCCAAGAACAATAATGACGAGACTTTAGGGATCACTGCGACCGCCGTCTCTACAAAGCATCAGGTCCTCGAGACAAATCTCGACCCCCTCGTGTCCCACTGCTGCCGAAAAACCCTCAGCCAATACTACGCCGGGTATACCAATCGCCACACCATCTCGATAAATCATCGGCAATCGTCTGCGCTCCCAAGGCGGAATGCGACTTTCCTGAAAAATATTTCTAAGGCGCCTGCGATGTTGTCCACCCGTTGGCTTTAGTCTCGCTCGTCGCCGTCGCCAGGACAGTTCTAGCCGGGTTGACCACTCGGGTTTAAGCCGTAAAGACCCCTCGTGACTAACCCGGGCATGGAGTCGAAGCCCAACGCCAGGACATTGAATCGGGATATGGGTAGTCCAACTGATTGAGTCGGGCAAGGGTCCCATTGATTGACGGGGCAAGAGATATAAATACCCACGAAATCGGCGAAATTCGGCATCGGGCCAGGCGACCCGCACGTTACCATCCACACGAGCTAAATTAGCTTGTCGCCATAGTTCATCCAACCGCTTGGCGCCCGATGGTTGATACCCGTTGCGGGACATCCAATATCGCAACAAATTAAAACGACGGCTAGTGGATAACTTCTCAAGACGCACAACTTCCATACAGCCGTGGTGCCCCAGACAGCAATTGGTGGCGGGCTCCCAGAATTCATCATAGTCCTGCCGTGCGATCTCCTCGAGCAATGCGTGCGCATGACGGAGATGTCTAGCAGCACGATCGATACTGCGATCACTAGCAGGCCAGCGAGCCGCCAGAGGGGCGATGATTTCGTGTCGGAGAAAATTTCTGTCGTAGCGACGATCCTCATTGCTGGGATCGGTGACCCACGACAATCCCTGTTTAGCCGCGTAGGCTGCAATATCGGACCGGCTACAGGCAAGCAAAGGTCGCGCAAGAATACCCGACCCAAACGATCGTTCAGGCTGAATGCCGCCCAACCCGTGAACCCCGCTGCCGCGAAGCAATCGGTAAAGGACTGTTTCAACCTGATCATCTCGGTGATGCCCCGTCACCAAAACATCACCAGGTCGTATCAGACTTGCAAACCAGGCGTATCTCGCGTCACGGCACGCCGCTTCGCCCAGATGGTCCCGTGCCGCCGGTATCAGCACGGTCTTGCGGATTTGAATGCCCCATTGACCGCAAACCTTCACACAGTGGATCGCCCATCCACCCGACCCTGCTTGAATCGAATGATCCACATGGAGCGCAAGCAGTCGATGCGGCGGCAGTTGTTGGCTTAGCGCATGTAGTAATACGGTCGAATCCACACCGCCACTGAAGGCTACCAGCACACGGGCCCCAACATGACGTTGAAGAAGGCGCCCGACCGCGGCCTCTAGCGAATCCTGCCTAGGATTTGCCATAGCCACTCAACAACACCCTCAGCTATCCTGCTTAAACTGCCCATAAGACATGAGCCGCTGATATCTGGCCCCTAAGATATGTTCGATTGGGAGGGCCTCCAATTCGTCAAAATATCGGATGACGCCGGCACGCAGTGCCACTGCCATTTCATTGGGGTTTCGATGCGCTCCCCCATGGGGCTCCATAATAACCTCATCAACCACGCCTTTTTCAGTTAGATCCTTGGAGGTTAATTTTAACGCTTGGGCTGCCTCTTCAGCTTTATCAGCACTCTTCCACAGAATCGAAGCACAGCCTTCCGGGGAAATCACTGAATAAGTTGAATATTCCAACATCAACAAGCGGTCACAGATGCCAATCGCCAACGCACCGCCAGACCCGCCCTCACCAATAATCACTGACACAATCGGCACCTTTAACCCGGTCATAATCGACAAACTACTGGCGATCGCCTCACTCTGCCCACGTTCCTCTGCATCAACTCCTGGGTAAGCACCCGGTGTATCAATCAGCGTTAGCAGCGGAAGCCCAAATCGTTCAGCAATGCGCATTATCCGCTGTGCCTTGCGATATCCCTCCGGCCTTGGCATACCAAAATTACGATATAGTTTCTCCGTCGTGTCGCGACCCTTTTGATGCCCAATCACCGCGATGCGTCGCCCATCTATATTGCCTAGTCCCGCGACGATCGCGTGATCGTCACCGAACATTCGATCACCATGGAGCTCAACGAAATTATCCATAAGGGTTGGAATGTAGTCCAGAGTGAAAGGTCGTCCAGGATGTCTCGCCAACTGAGTGATCTGCCAGGGCGTTAATGCTGAGAAAATTGTTTCTGTTAGTTTGTTGCGCTTTTTCTCAAGGCGTTTGATGTCCTCATCAAGATTAAGGTCCTTTCCTGAGTTCAGTCGCTGCAGTTCATTAATTTGTTCTTCCAACTCACCGATAGGCTGCTCAAAGCCAAGGTAACGACGATCAATAGATCCCAGCGTCTGCGCGTAAAATTCAGATGAGCTCATTGCAGTGAGGCCTCTTTGTCAGTTTGACGCGAAAACTAACGGGCGTCGGTCATAAATCAACCCGATCGACTGCGCTGGAATAGAGGTGTGCAGGGCTTCCAACAAATCATTTGAGACTCGAATACCCCACGCCTCATTCAAATTAAGCGCCACACTGTCCCCATCAGGGTTGACGTACTCGATTGATACACGAGTGTTCCCGCCGCGATGTCTTGCTAACAAATCTTGCAGAGCGGGAACAAATTGTTGTGGCTCGCAGCCTTTTGATATATGCAAACACAGTTTAGCTAGGCGCTGTTCGCGCACCTGCTCCATCGGAGCCACCGCCGATGCCTTAATCTGGAGATCCCCTGTTCGATCGTCCGTCGCAGTCACTCCCTCTACCAATAACAATACACTCGGGTCCAGTTCACTTTTATGTGCCATATAGAGCGCTGCCTCAAGGATAACGTCAACCTGGCCTGTCGGGTCTGCCAGCGTGACAAACGCTCCTCGGTTACCTCTTCTCGTGGTAAATGCACGAGTGGCTATAGGCAAGCCTGCCAGAGAAATAGGGCGTTCTGGATGAGCAACGATCGATGAAATCGTACCCTCTGTCAATTGGGCCAGGTCGGTTTGATATTCGTCTACTGGATGGCCGGTCAAGTAAAGACCCAGACACTCATACTCTCGCCGTAAGCGTTTGGTATTGGACCAGCGGGCTATGAGTTGATGCTGTTCCTTAACCGTACTCCGGGGCTCCAAACCAAACATATCGTCTTGCCCAGAACGACTGTTGTCATGCGTTTGTTCTGCTGCGCATTGTGCTTCCTGCAGTTGTGCGCCCAATGCGCCTCGATCTTCTCCCAAGCAATCAAAGGCACCTGAGCCAATCAATGCATCACACGCTCGATGATTAACTTGATGCCCCTCCACCCGATTGCAGAAGTCGTAAAGATCCAGGTATTTGCCATTCGTCAATCGCTCTTCCATAACGACATCAATCGCCTTTTCACCAACCCCTTTTATCGCGCCCAAACCGTAACGTAGTTGTTTAGGGCCCGGCACAGAAAAATGAAAAGTCGATACATTGATATCCGGTGGCAACACCTCAACGCCTGACCGGACACTTTCGGTAATTAAGGTTTGCACCTTATCCGTCTTATCCATGTCAGCGGAGAGCGAAGCGGCCATAAATTCCGCCGGATAATGCGCCTTCAAGTAAGCCGTTCTATACGCCAACAAGGCGTAAGCTGCAGAATGCGATTTATTGAATCCGTAGCCGGCAAAGTGCTCCATCAAATCAAAAATGTGGCTGGCTACCCGTGTATCGACGCCCCGCTCAATCGCTCCTTCAAGGAAAACGCTCCGCTGTTGGTCCATTTCCTCTGCATCTTTTTTACCCATTGCACGACGTAGTACATCGGCCGCCCCAAGGGTATAGCCGGCAAGCTCCTGAGCAATCCGCATAACCTGTTCTTGATAGAGAATCACACCATAAGTAGCAGCGAGAATGGGTTCAAGCCCTGGGTGAGGATATCTAACAACTTCCCGACCTTGCTTCCTATTAATGAAGTCATCCACCATTCCTGACTGCAACGGCCCCGGCCGAAACAACGCCACCAATGCAATTAAGTCTTCGAAAGAACTCGGCTGCAGCCGACGAATGAGATCCTGCATGCCCCGAGATTCCAATTGAAAAAGGCCGGTCGCGTGCGCAGACCGGATCAAATCAAAGGTCGGGCCGTCATCCAGGGCTAAGGCTTCAATATCTAGCCCATCACCTTTACCCACAGTACCCGAATTAACACTCAACACCGTCCAGTCGATCACCGTGAGTGTCCGCAGCCCAAGAAAATCAAATTTAACCAGGCCTAAGGATTCAAGATCGTCTTTATCAAATTGGGTGACCGCCTGACTCATCCCCCTTTCCCAATAGAGCGCGGTATAAGCGGTTAGCGGTTGTGGCGCGATCACCAATCCCCCCGCGTGTTTGCCCGGGTTTCTAGCGAGTCCCTCGAGCAGTTTTCCATTACTAATGAGCTGATTAACCTCTGGGTCGTCCTTGCATCGCTGCACCAACTCCGCGCTCTGAATTAAGGCTTTATCCAACGTCATTCCCACTTCGAAGGGAACCATCTTTGCCACAGCATCACAGAACCCATAACTGTGTCCCATCACCCGTCCTACATCCCTGACGACCGCACGGGCCGCGAGGGTATTAAACGTAATGATTTGCGCCACCCGATCACGCCCGTACTGCTTGGCAACGTAGTCAATCACCTCATCTCTGCCATTCATGCAAAAATCAATATCGAAATCCGGTAATGACACCCTCTCCGGATTAAGGAATCGTTCAAAAAGGAGATCGTAACGAATCGGATCAATCTCGGTGATACCAAGCGCCCAGGCTACCAATGATCCGGCCCCCGAACCCCGCCCAGGCCCAACGGGGATTTTTTGCTCCCGAGCCCAGTGGATAAATTCCGCAACAACAAGAAAGTAATCAGCAAACCCCATGGACAGTATCGTCTCAACTTCACTGTTCAGGCGATCAAGATAGTTTGGAGGTATCTCATCGCGCACCACCCCTCCTGCTGGGGCCTCATGTTGCAAGCGCCCCGCCAGACCCAGCCGAGAGTCTTTCTTTAGGAGCCGACCCGTGTCCTCACCTTCAATGCCCTTGAACGCTGGCATGTGGGTGCCCTGAAGATCCAAAAATACATTACATCGCCTGGCAATCTGAACAGCATTTTCGATCGCATCCGGTACATCTTCGAATAGACTGGTCATTTGCGACGTCGAACGGAGCCACTGTTCACGACCAAATCGCCTGGGTCGCTTGGGATCCCCCAACCGAGATCCTTCGTGTATACAAACTCGAATTTCGTGCGCATCGAACTCATCCACGTCTAGAAATCGAACCAGATTGGTTGCAACCACAGGTGTTGAATGGATACCCGCGAAGGATAGAGTCAATCCCAGATGCCGCTCATCTTCGGGGCGACCCACCCGGGAAATTTCCAGAAAAAAATTATCGTCAGAAAATACCTCGCGGTACTGCTCAAGGCACACTGCCGCACCGTGCTCGTTCCCGTTGAGTAGCAACCGTCCAATTTCACCCTCAACACCGCCTGACAAGGCAATCAGATCCGACGCCCCATCAACTAAATGTTGTCGCGGGACTCGAATCTTGTGTAACGTTCCGCGCTGCAGGTAGGCTCGCGTTAGCAACTCACAAAGGAACTGATAACCCGTGTTATTGCGGCATAACAAAGTTAGTTGTCCCGCCGCCCCGCCACCTTCATCGGTTTCGATCGTTAACTCGACACCAATGATCGGCTTAATTCCTGCTTTAACAGCTGCTTTATAGAACTTAACCGCCGCATACAGATTGGAGTCATCTGTGATGGCAACCGCCTCCATGTGATTTTCGGCGATCGAAGTCACCAATTGCGGCAGACGCACCAATCCATCACTAATTGAATACTCCGAGTGGACCTGAAGATGAACGAAACTCATCCTATCGAACCCAGCATTGCCATCACCGGCTGTTCCATCATTCGCGCGACCGGCCGATAACTCCGCCGATGACAAGGGCTAACACCTATTCTCAACAGTCCTGCAAGATGGAGCTTTGTTGGATAGCCTTTATGTTGCGCAAGGCCATACCCCGGGTAGCTCGATTCCAGTTTAATCATAAGGGCATCCCGAGCTGTTTTCGCCAATATGGATGCGGCCGAAATTTCGGCAATCAAGCTATCGCCCTTGATAAGCGCCTCGCCTGGCACCTTGATTTTTGGATAATACTTGCCGTCGACCAGTGCAAAATCCGGCAAGGTGCCGAGCAGTTCTACTGCTCTTTTCATAGCCAATAAACTGGCCTGATGGATATTTAATTGATCGATTTCTTCCACGCTGGCCATTGCTATCGCCCATGCAGGCGCCGACTCTCGAATCAAACGGGCCTGATCCCAACGATCTTTCGGGCGCATCTGCTTCGAGTCCTTTATCTTCGAATG
>DUBL01000292.1 GCA_012960345.1 Gammaproteobacteria bacterium
GGGCTTGACTGCCGTCCTGTCACAGGCGAGATCACCTATGGTTTAGAGCGTCTTGCTCTTTTTCTCCAGGGCGTTAACAACGTCTTTGATCTTCGCTGGAATGCCCACTTCACCTACGGTGACCTCTATCATCAAAATGAGGTGGAACAATCGGCCTATAACTTCCAACAAGCGGACGTTAACACCCTGTTTTCGCACTTCGATGCTTGCGAATCCGCGTGCCGCACATTGCTTGATAGTGAATTGCCCTTGCCCGCCTATGAACAGGTCCTGCAGGCCTCACACAGCTTCAATCTGCTCGATGCTCGACGCGCGATTGGTGTCACCGAACGGGCACGATATATCGGCCGAGTCAGGGCGTTGGCACGGGGTGTGGCACAGGGTTATCTGGCCAGCCGCGAACGACTCGGCTTTCCCCGCGCTGGAGCAAAAGCTTAGCCATGCCAATACACAGCGCCCCGCTTCTGGTCGAACTCGGAACTGAAGAACTGCCTCCGATGGCATTACCGTTACTCGGTGACGCTTTTGCCGAGCAACTGGCCGTCGCGCTTGAGGAGGCAGGGCTTTTGGCAACCGAGGCCCCGCGGCGCTGGTATGCCACGCCCCGACGGCTTGCCGTTCATCTAGGTGGCGTTGCGCGCCGGGCGGCCGACCAGATTCATCAACGCCGGGGTCCATCGATAAAAGCAGCGTTCGATGCCGCCGGTCAACCGACCCCCGCGGCCAAGGGCTTTGCCCGCTCTTGCGGAGTCGATGTCCCGACCCTGGCCAAGGAGACGATAGATGGCGGTGAGTATCTGGTTTGGCGAAGTACGCTACCCGGACTCGCCGCCATCGACCTCATCCCCGACTGTATTAAAAAAGCAGCCGCCGGCCTGCCGATTCCAAAACGCATGCGCTGGGGCAGGGGAACGGCGCAGTTCGTTCGCCCCGTGCACTGGACCGTAGTGATTCATGGCAAACGTTCGATCAAATGTGAAGTGTTTGGTATTCGATCCAGCAATCGCACTTGGGGTCACCGCTTTCTCTCCAACACGTCTTTTCCCATTACCGACGCAGATCATTACGTAGAAACTCTGAAAAAACATTCGGTCATCGTCAGTTTTGATGAACGCAGAAACTTGATCAGACAACAAGCCACCCGCCTCGCTCGTCGAGTCAACGGGCGCGTCGTTCTCTCACCCGAATTGCTAGATCTCGTCACCGCATTAGTCGAGTCGCCGCACGCGCTTCTGGGGGGGTTCGACACCGCTTATCTTCAAATGCCTACAGAAGTGTTGATCGCGTCGATGCGAGATCATCAAAAATACTTTCACGTGACAGACGAGGCGGGCCATCTCCTACCGCATTTCATCACGGTTTCAAACATTCCTCTGACGCGCAGTGGTCGTGTTCGCGAAGGTAATGAACGCGTACTAAAAGCACGCCTAGACGATGCGCACTTTTTCCTTGAAGCGGACCGACAGCACACGCTTGAACAGCGCCTAGCCGACTTAAAGGATGTTTTGTTTCACCGCGACCTCGGCAGTCTTTTCGACAAATCCTTGCGCTTAGAGACACTGGCAAGTGCCATTGCCGGCGCGCTCCATGTCTCACCTAAAGGCCCTGCACGGGCTGCACGGCTGGCCAAAACAGACCTCGTTTCTTCCATGGTAGGCGAATTTCCAGAACTGCAAGGCATCATGGGCCGCTATTACGCAGCCCAGGAGGGTGAGGTAAGCGATGTCACTACCGCAATTGAGGAACATTACCTGCCGCGCTACGCCGGCGATCGATTGCCATCGACTCGAACAGGGCGCATCGTCGCGCTGGCGGATAAGATCGACTCAATCATTGGCATCTTTTCCACCGACGAAGCGCCAACGGGAGAAAAAGACCCTTATGCACTGCGCCGCGCTGCGCTTGGCATTATCCGCCTATTAGTTGAAAAACGAATGAATTTAGATCTCAAATCCTTGTTCCGCCTAGGCGCTGAAACTTACATTGCCCAAAATCGCCCCGTCACAACACAGGCCTGCGACAAAAGTATCGCCTTTGTCACCGAGCGCTACCGGGCCTTCTATGAAGCAGCGGGATATCGGGCCGACGAACTTGAGGCCATCGCCGCAACGGGTACCGCACACGCGCTCGATTTCAATCGGCGCCTTAAAGCAGTTTCCCGTTTTCGCCAACATCCGGCGGCGGCAAGTCTAGCGGCGGCAAATAAACGGATCAGCAACATATTGCGGCAAGCTGGAGAACAACGCTCCGCCCACATCGACTCCTCCTTGCTGGAGCTCGACGCGGAACATGCCCTGGCAAACCACCTGCTGCAAGCCGCCTCCGTCGTTAGCCCACTGTTACAACAAGGCGACTATGCTCAGGCACTTAGGCACTTAGCTAAGCTCAAAACGCCAACCGACCGCTTTTTCGACGAGGTTCGAGTCATGGTGGAAGATTCCGCGCTGCGTCAAAATCGGCTTGCGCTACTGAAACACCTAGCAGATCTCTTTCTTGCCATTGCGGATTTTTCACGCCTCCAGCTCGGTGAATAATCCAGCGCACAAGGACAGTTACCAGTCCATGTTGGCGGCGGTACAGTCCTTCCATGACAAGCACGACCTGGACTCAAACGGTGGCGAGGAGCTTGCCTACCGGGTTGCCTTGATGGCGGAGGAGCTGGGTGAGATTTCAGCCTGTGTTACCAAGGGTCAACCACTGAGCGCGCTCAGCGAGGAATGTGCCGATCTCTTGATTCTGCTAATCGGCACCGCTATCTCAGCTGAGTTTGACCTTAATCAGGCTTTTTGGGACAAGATGAAAGAACTGGATCAACGCCACAGCCGAACCATACACGGGCGCCGACGCGTCTCTAGATTCGAGGAGGGCGAATCAGCTTGAAACTCGTGATCCTAGACCGGGACGGGGTCATTAATCGCGACTCACCCGACTACGTTAAATCGCCGGACGAATGGCAACCCTACCCGGGCAGTTTGGAAGCGATTTCTCGGCTCCACCGAAATCATTATCGGGTCATTGTGGCCACTAATCAGTCTGGGATCTCGCGTAATTTGTTCGACCTCAGCATGTTGCATCGCATTCACCAGAAGATGATTACCATGGTTAATGAAAAAGGAGGCCAGATTGACGCGGTTTTCTTCTGTCCCCACCGGCCAGAAGACTTGTGCTTGTGCCGAAAACCACAGCCCGGTCTATTACTAGAAGCTGCTAGTCGCCTGGGTGTGTCACTGGCCGGCGTCCCCTTCGTCGGCGACAAAACAAGCGATCTCGCCGCTGCGCGCGCAGTTAACGCCCTACCGATACTCATCCAGCGCACCCGCCCTGCCGACCCACGGGAAGCGCGCCACGAGGAGGCCTTGACCTATAGCGATTTGGCGGCCTTTGTCGACGACCTGTTGGCCGGCGCCCACGAACAAGGCATGGCCGCTCTCGCCACCACTCCCATTATTGCTCCCGGCTAACTCGCGCCGAAATGCCACGGTTTTGGGCCACATTACAATGACGCTTTGGATACGCTCAGCGATCTTCTTTGTGGGCATGACGCTGTCGGCCATTGCCTTCTGTCCCATCGCGCTCCTAGCACGACCGCTACCACCGATTATGCGGATGCGCGTGATTGGACTGTGGGCCCGCTTCATTACGGGCTGGCTTGCATTAACCTGCAACCTACGACACGAAGTCGTTGGCCTTGAGCACTTGCCCGGCGTTGCCAGCGTCATCTTGTCGAAACATCAATCGGCTTGGGAAACCATCGCATTCCAAACCATCTTTCCCGCCCAGACCTGGGCGCTTAAGAAAGAGGCGTTGTGGATCCCATTTTTTGGTTGGGGCCTGGCGGCTACCCACCCGATTTCTATTAACCGCGCCGCGCGTCACCGCGCACTGGGCGATCTCCTTGGCCAAGGGATTAACCGCTTGGCCGAAGGCCGTTACGTCGTGATCTTTCCTGAGGGAACGCGCCTGGCACCCGGGGAATCTGGCGTTTATTTTCCGGGCGGCGCGATGCTGGCAGTTAAAGCAGGTGTGCCCGTTATTCCGGTGGCCCATAACGCCGGACTCTTCTGGCCACGGCGCGGCTTTATCAAGCACCCCGGCACCATTCGAGTATCGATCGGTCCACCGATCATAACCGAAGGAAAAAAGGCACGTGCCATTAACGATCAAGCGATGCAATGGATAGAAACAGAAGCCGTTCGCCTCCTTGAACAACCTTAACCGTCCAACTTCGCTACCCGCCCGTTTTCATCTATCCCCAAAGCATTCGCGAGGTCAACAAAAGCCTCGACCGACAGTTGTTCCGGCCGCCAGCCAGGATCAATGCCGCATTGTTTTAACGCAGCATCGGGGCAGTAATGCCTTAGCGCATTTCTTAGCGTTTTGCGCCGCATTGAAAAAGCATCGCGGACCACGCGAGCAAAGCCCCCTTCATTGACTGGGCCCCCCAGCGGTTGAAGATGCGGCACCAAGCGCACCACGGTTGAAAACACCTGGGGTGGGGGCACAAAAGCCGCCGGAGCAACATCAAACAACCGCTCAATGGCGCAATGCCGGTTCACCATCACGGACAAACGACCATAACTTCGTGTGCCCGGTCCTGCGGCGAGTCGCACGGCGACCTCGCGTTGGAGCATGAAAACCATTCGACCGACAACCTGAAGCTGCCCCAGGATGGCAATTAACAGGGGGGTCGAAATGTTGTAAGGCAGGTTACCGATCAAGACGAGCGGTTGGCCATTCGCGCCAAGCACCTGCTTGAAATCAAAACGGAGCACATCAGCGGCATGCACCTGGGCGCTCGAGCCGTGTTTTTCTTTCAGTGCGGCCGCGAGCTCACGATCGATTTCCACCAGGTGAAGCTGTGGCGTGCTCGACACGAGATGAGTAGTCAACGCTCCGCGCCCAGGACCAATCTCGACCACGGTGTCCTGTGGCGAGATGACTGCCGCTTCGACAATCTGGCGAGCAACCCCTTTGTCAGTAAGAAAGTGTTGCCCAAAACGCTTGCGGGGTCGATTCAGTCTAACACTCCAGAATCGTTCGGCAGGATCTCCGACACTTTCGTTGTCAAGGTCTGGTAAGTCCCGGAAGCGCTCCTCGTAAGGATGCGCTTAGTCGGCGGTGACGTATTGTTGTTGATCGGTGGCAAGTAAATTCCGCAGTCGGTCTCGTTCTGACAGTAGAAAATTGAATTGCTCATCACACCCTGCTATGGGTGTTGGATAGTTCTTTATTTGCTCGTAAATTGTTTCTAGCCTGGCAGAAATTGTTTTGTTTTCCATAGTTGACTTGCCGCCAAACGAAACTACTCCACCGTCACAAATGCTTTTCGTTTGGTAGCAAGTCGGGTCATTTTTTTACCTGTTTCTGCCTAGAGGAATATTCTTCGATCCGAGAATATAACCTATTGGTTAATAGTATTTAATCTACAACATAAAGGACATCCTGGGGGTTGGATGTCCTTGGTGGTTTCTTCTATTTTAATCGTCTGCTAGCAACCTGAATTGTGCTCTCCCCCCAAGAATTTTGTACGGTAAAGTATTTTATATGTCTCTGGATCCATCAGATCTGCCCCAGACAGATATGCCCCTTCCAGAAAAGGTCAGTACCACTACTGCCCTTTTTTCGGTACCGAATCTGCCATTTTCCGCTCCCCTTAAGACTTCATGCTCACTAGTTCATAATTGGGGTCTTCCATTACCACGGTTGGTCTACTTAGTGGATACACCTAGTGCATTACCAGCAAGAACGTTGTCAGAATCAGACCCAGCAAGAACCCAACCACTTGTTAACATTCTTGTCATATACTGCTTGTTGTATAAAAAACAGACGATAAACTGCCAAAATCCCAAGGTAACAAAAGTAAATAGCAGATGAAGTGCACCCACACCTAACTCACTTCTGAACAAGGGCACAAACCAACCAAAGAAAAGGTATGTCCAACTAAAACCATAAAACCCGGTTTTTACCATTCCACTTTGTTCATGCTTAATACTTATTTTCTTTGCCATTTTTCTATCCTCCAATTAAGAAAATACTACGGTATAACGTTCGATAAAACATAGTCTGTAATAATCCAAAAGACAACCTAATTGGCAATAAAGGACTATTTCTGCTTTGGCAGTTGAACCAAGAAGGACCACAAGAATTAGGCAGATGGTGGTGGTTCGGAATCTCCTAGAAATAGTTTGGCACAAAATTCGAGGCTAGGGAAATCTGGATTGTGCTCTCTGTTCCAACCCTCAGTCTAAGTTGATCAAAGTTTTATCCACAAAGGATATTGCGAAATCTGATATTGTCCAAGGGTGCCTTTTAGACAATGTCGCATCCCTGGCATTCTTCTTTTTGACGATGGAATGGGCACTGGAGTTATAGAACTTCTTGTCCCGGGTGGTCTTGTAATCGTTGCTATTGAACCAATCCGCAATCTGTTGATAGTTCCACCCATCCTTACGAAAACCGCATATGGTCTTGTATAGAAACTGCTGACACGAGGAATATGGTGAAACCCAGAGATTAGATATACGGACTTCTACAATGAAGGTAAAAAATACATCGGTCGTGTTAGATTGGTGGATTAACTTGCCGCCAAACGAAACTACTCCACCGTAACCGATTTAGCGAGATTGCGCGGTTTATCCACGTCGGTCCCCTTAATCAATGCCACGTGATATGCCAGCAACTGCAGCGGCACACTGTATATGATCGGCGCAACGGCGCTGTCTACCGGAGCGACATGCAACACATCCATATTGTTTTCGGCCTCGAATCCAGCTTGGGGGTCGGCAAAAACAAATAACCGCCCGCCGCGTGCCCGAACCTCCTGGATGTTTGACTTGAGTTTCTCGAGTAACTGGTCATTGGGGGCCACGGCAACAACGGGCATCTCCTCATCGATCAGCGCCAGGGGTCCATGCTTCAATTCGCCGGCTGGATAGGCCTCGGCATGGATATAGGATATCTCCTTAAGCTTCAATGCCCCCTCCAATGCGATGGGGTAATGGGCGCCGCGACCCACAAAGAGGGCGTTTTGACAACGGGCAAACGCTGGCGCCAAGCGCTTGATCTCCGAATCAAGGCGCAGCACCTCCTCAAGCGCCGCCGGCAGCGCACGTAACTGGTTGACGATGTGGGCCTCAAACCCCTCGTCGTAACCGTGCCGGCGAGCCAACGCTAGTGACAACATCATCAGCACAGTTAATGAAGCAACAAATGTCTTGGTCGAGGCGACACCAATCTCCGGTCCTGCATGTGTCAAAAACGCCAGTGTCGACTCGCGAACGAGAGAAGACTCGGGCGTGTTGCTGATCGTCAACGAGTCGCGAAGGCCTAGCTTTTTGGTTTCCTCCAACGCCGCTAATGTGTCTGCCGTCTCACCGGACTGAGAAATGGTCACCACCAGCGTTTCTTTTTGTAATGCGTGACGGCGGTAACGAAACTCGCTCGCGACCTCAACGTTACACGGCATACCGACGTACTCGAGCCAATGCCGCGCGACAAGCGCAGCATGGTAACTGGTGCCGCACGCAATAATTTGCACCGCCTGAACGCGGTCCAATACCTTTTTGCTCATTGGGCCAAATGCTTCTTCGAGCAATCGATCACCCCCCAGCCGCCCTTCGAGCGTATCGGCTACAGCCCGCGGCTGTTCGTAGATTTCCTTCTGCATAAAATGCTGGTAGTTACCTAACGAAATCACGCCATTGCTCTGGCGACTGGTGTGCACTGGTCGGTCGACTTCGTTCCCGTTGCGGTCAAAAATAACGCATTCCCCTTGACGAATATCAGCAATATCACCGTTTTCGAGCACCTGATAGCGCGAGGTCGCCGGCAACAACGCGGAGATATCAGAGGCAATCAGGTGTTCGCCGTCGGCGAGACCGATGAGAAGCGGCGGCCCCTGGCGCGCCGCCACCAAACGATCCGGATCACCCACGTAAACCACACCCAGTGCATAACTGCCCTCAAGCTCCCGCATCGTTGCGCGCACCGCAGCCACCAGATCCAGGCCGCTCGCTACGTGAAGATAGATCTGATGCACCACCACCTCGGTATCGGTGTCCGATGAAAACCGAAGCCCCGCTTCTCGCTGGGCGTGTTTCAGGCTCTCGTAATTTTCGACAATGCCGTTGCACACTAACGCCAGAGAGTTTCGACAGATGTGGGGGTGGGCATTGGGCTCGGTTGCGCTCCCATGCGTTGCCCAGCGCGTGTGTCCAAGACCGGTATATCCGGTCAGTATCCGGCCTGATAAGCTGTTTTCAAGATCCACCACCTTACCCACTGCGCGGGAACGATCAAGCTTGCCGGCGGAGTTAATCACTACCACGCCGGCGGAGTCATAGCCCCGATACTCCAGGCGACGCAGACCTTCCAGCAGGTAAGGAGCTACATTCCGGTTCGAGACTGCCCCGACTATGCCGCACACAGGCGCGTCTCCGGGTTACTGCTTTTAGCTGACAAGCTCACTGGGAATCATCTCGTCGACGACGCCAGCGACTCACTGTTTTTTGACGCCCCGGTGTCAGGGTTAATTTTCCGCTCGGCGCATCCTGCCGTATTGTTGAACCCGCACCGATCGTAGCTCCCGCACCGATGGTGACTGGTGCCACCAATTGGGCGTTTGAGCCAATAAAAGCGCCGTCGCCAACTACCGTCTTGTGCTTGCCAACACCATCGTAATTACAGGTGATGACGCCGGCACCAATATTGACCGCGTCTCCTATGTCACTGTCACCAATATAGGCAAGGTGGTTAACCTTGGTTTCAGCACCAATCTGCGATTTTTTGATCTCGACAAAATTACCAACGCGCACATTCTCCGCCAGATCAGTCCCGGGGCGAAGACGGGCAAATGGCCCAATCTGAGCACCAGCACCCACCTTGACGCCGTCGATTACACAATTCGAATGGATGACCACATCATCCCCCAGTCGCGCATTTCTCACCTGGCAATGTGGGCCGATCGTGACGCGCTCGCCCAGCTCAACCAACCCCTCTAGGACAACATTGATATCAATTACACAATCACTGCCAAATACCACTTGGCCCCGTAGATCAAATCGCGCCGGGTCGCGCAGTGTCAGTCCTACCTGCATAAGCTGGTGTGCCTGACGGCGCTGCAGCGCCCGCTCGGCCGCAGCCAGTTGTACCTTATCGTTAACACCGAGACTCTCATCAAGATCAGCAACCGCATGCGCCACCACGTCAACCTCATCAGCCACGGCCATGGCGACGACATCCGTTAGGTATCGTTCCCCCTGTTGATTGCCATTTCCGACCCCCGCCAACCATTGGCCCAAGCGCCTAGCGGGAGCGACAAGAATCCCCGTGTTCACCTCCCGAATTGCCCGTTGCTTTACCGTAGCGTCTGCTTCTTCAACAATACCTGTAACCGCACCGGTCTTATCCCGGATAATCCGACCAAACCCATCCGCCACATCCAGGCAGGCTGTAAGCATAACCACTCGATTATCCTGCGCCTGCGCGCAAAGCGCTCTTAGCGTATCAACCCGCACTAAAGGCATATCTGCATAGAGCACCAACACGGTTGCGGGCTCGTGCACAGCGCACATTGCCAGCTCGACCGCGTGTCCCGTCCCTAGTCGTTCCTTCTGAATGTGCCAGATTAAAGTGCCGCGGGTTTGTGCCTCAGCCAAGGACTCATTTTCCGGACCGACGACAACGTGAATGTGGCTGGGTTCCAGCGCTTGCGCTGTGTTAAGCGCGTGATCGAGCAAAGACCGTCCGCCCAGTGTATGCAACACCTTGGGGCAGGAGGAGGCCATGCGCGTACCCCGTCCAGCCGCGAGTACGATCACTTCAATAGTCATGCGGGGATATTACTTCAATTCGACAGGAAATCCGGACCACTAAGGCTTTCGACACTGCGTCAATGAACGACGGTGTCACCAATCTCTACGATTTCTTCCAGCGTCGGGTCACGAACTTCCGTGACCCGTACAACAAATGTCACGTCTTCACCGGCCAGCGGGTGATTGGCATCAATCGTGATCTCATCACCGTTAATATGCGTCACTCGAAAGTGCAGCACTTCACCGCTGTCACTTTCTGCATCTAATTCAGCCCCGACAAAACGCAGTTCCTCGGGCGCGTTCTCGATCT
>DUBL01000293.1:0-4222 GCA_012960345.1 Gammaproteobacteria bacterium
GGCGCGCTGAACTGGATGTGGCTCGGGCAAGGCAACGTGCTCCACCGTGATGATCTGTTTTTCGTCCACCATACCGAGGAGCAAAATGCATGCGTTGGCGGAAGTGTGTTGGAGGCGGCCGTCCTTCAGTTCACCAATCAGTACCGTACACGCGCCGCAGTCGCCCTCGGCGCAGCCTTCTTTTGTGCCTTTCAGTTCGGCGTGTTCGCGCAGGTACTCAAGCAGTGTTGTGGTTGGATCGTCCAGTTCGGTTTCTATGATTTTCCGACCGAGCAGAAATCGAACCTGGTGACGAGAGGTATTCACCGCCGGTAGACGCGTTTAACTGCCACGGTACGTGCTGTAACCATAGGGTGATACCAACAATGGGACATGGTAGTTATCGCTCACATCGGCAATGCCAAACCGTATCACGACATCATCCAAAAATGCGGGTTCGGGTAACGTAATGCCTTGGTCGCGAAAATAAGATGCCACCTGGAATTCCAGCTCATAGGTGCCGGCAATGAGTGTTGGGCCGGACAGCAGTGGTGTGTCGCTGCGCCCATCGGCATTGGTTTGACCACGGGCGACTTCAAGCGATTCATTGGTCACGTGACGCAGGATCCATTTTACTCCCTTAGCTGGAGTGCCATGGGTGGTGTCGAGAACATGTGTTGTCAGTTGTCCCACGCGATTCTCCGATCAGGTCCATGATTTGATACTAGCCGATGGTTTGGCACGTGGCACGGGAGTGCGGGCGCCGAGGACTATTTTTCCACATCCGGGCCTTGGGGGTAATATCCCCTAGGTCCCGTCTTGATCTATTGCACTCAAATTCCAGGATTAATCATTCATCATGCCCAATTCCTACCCGCGAGACCTGATTGGCTATGGGCCGACTCCCCCAGACGCTAATTGGCCCGGCAGTGCCCGGCTCGCGTTGCAGTTCGTGATGAATTATGAAGAAGGTGGTGAAAATTCAATTGTCCATGGCGATGCAGGATCGGAGGCGTTTCTGTCTGAGATCGTTGGTGCCGAGTCGTGGCCAGGTCAGAGACATCCAAGCATGGAATCCATCTATGAATACGGTTCGCGTGTGGGTGTGTGGCGGTTGCTGGAATTGTTTAAGCGAAAGCAGTTGCCGTTGACGGTGTTCGCGGTGGGCATGGCACTTGAGCGCAATCCCGCAGTGGCCGACATGGCCCTCGAGCATGGCCACGAGATTTGTTCGCACGGTTATCGTTGGATCGATTACCGCCATGTATCGGAATCGGTTGAGCGCGAACACATCCAGAAGACGGTTGACATCATTACTCGGTTGACCGGTGAGCGTCCTCTTGGCTGGTACACGGGCCGTACCAGTGAGAATACTCGTCGCCTGGTGGTGGAGGAAGGGGGCTTTCTCTACGACGCAGACAGTTACGATGACGATCTGCCTTACTGGACTCGTGTCGGTGATCGATGCCACTTGGTCGTGCCGTACACTCTCGACAACAACGATATGCGGTTTGCGACGCCACAGGGCTTTAATTCCGGCGAGCAGTTCTTTACTTATCTGCGCGATGCATTCGACACCTTGTATGTTGAGGGTGCGACGCTACCGCGCATGATGTCGGTCGGGCTGCACTGTCGGCTGGTGGGTCGACCCGGGCGCATTCGGGCCCTAGAACGGTTTATTGATTACGTGCGCGGTTTTGATCGAGTATGGATTTGCCGACGAATCGATATTGCGCGTCATTGGCAGCGACAACACCCGGCACCGGTTTGAGTCGCCTGTTTCCATGGGATCGTTCCTCAGTTGGAATCCGCCGAGTGGCATGGATCGGGCCACATTTATTTCGGTTTTCGGTGGCCTCTATGAGCAGTCTTCGTGGATTGCGGCCAGTGTCTGGGACCAGGGGCTATCCCAGAGCGCGGATCATGCCGATGGCTTGTTGCGGTGGATGAAGCAAGTCGTGGAGGAGGCTGGATCGGGCCCGCAGAGGGCGCTTCTAAGAGCCCATCCTGACCTTGCGGGCCGTGTTGCCCGCGCCGGCGGTTTGACCGATGCTTCTCGTGATGAGCAAGCGGGTGCTGGGTTGGACGAGTGCAGTGAAGCCGAATTTGATGCGTTTCAAGAGCTCAACAGCCGCTATACACAGAAATTTGCGTTTCCATTTATCATGGCAGTCAAGGGGAGTCAGCGAGCCACAATTCTTGAGACATTTCGGCGGCGAGTTGAAAATGAACCAGACACCGAATTCGGAATAGCGATGGATCAAGTACATTGCATTGCCCGTTACCGGTTAGAGGCATTGGGTGAATGCGAAGATTAATAAGTCACTGGATAGTCGGTTTTGCGATTGCGATCGGCTGTGCGGGCGGTGCCGGGGCATCCGATCTTTACCTCTTGCCGGGTGACCCTGAAAATGGCCAGGCGCTTCATCAGGCGCGTTGCACTGTTTGTCACGAGACTCAGTTTGGTGGGGATGGTTCGAGTATTTACGAGCGGAGCCCCCGGCGGGTGCGGTCGATTGAAGGGCTAATGAAACAGGTCGCGTTCTGTAATCGACAGACTCGGGCGGATCTTAACGATCACGAAGTGGAAGATATTGTTGCCTATCTGAATGAGGCTTTTTACCGCTTCACCATGGACTGAGAAGCGTTGCGCGCTCAGGGTATAAGAATGATTTTCCCGGCCGCGATGCGCCCGGCATCCAGATCCCGAAAAGCGTTGGGGCCATCGCGGAGCTGACGGGTTTCGATCCAGGAGAGATCGCCGAGCGATCCGCAATGGAGTTGGTGTAATGCGTCTTCCAAGTCTTGTGCAGTGTAGGTGTAGGCACCCATCAGCGTAATCTCGTGTCGGGTCAGGCGGTGAACATCGATGCCCCCGTCATTGTCCGCCAGGCCAATGTGTATGACGACGCCCCCAGTGCTGACGGCGGAGAGCGCGATGTGACGGGAAGTGTGGCTTCCGACGGCATCGATAATCAGGTCGTATGCCTCCGGCGGCGGGGCGGTTTTTGCGCCGTCGATGGTTTCCCAATTGCCAGTGCTGGCCGCAGAGGCGCGGCGCATGGCGTTAGATTCTGCAATCGCGATTTGCTCGACCCCTTGCGCTTGCAATGCAAGGGCGCTGAGCAGTCCTATTGATCCAGCGCCGATCACCAATACCGCTGCGTTTTCTATGTCGCCGATAAGTGCCCGCTCGGCCAGACGGATAGCGTGAATGGCCGTTGCCGCAGGCTCGGTCAGGGCGGCGTGAGCAGGATTCATGTCCTGTGGCATGGGGATCAGGTTGTCTTGGGGGACCCTCACTTGGTCAGCGAAGGTGCCCGGTCGGTGCCAACCGATCGCGATACGTTGTTGACACAGATTGCTCCGCCCCGAGCCACACAGCTTACAGCTGCCACAGGCGATCAGTGGATTGATGACCACCGGTTGGCCTGTTTGAGGGCCACTCAGTATGTGCCCCGCGGCTTCGTGGCCGAGAATGGCGGGGACCGAGCGTTCGGGATTATTGCCTCGGTAGACGTGCAAATCCGAGCCACAGATGCCGCTGGCGTCAACGGCAACAACAACCTCTTCCTGAGCGCTTGCAGTGGTGTCAGAGATTTCGGAATAGACCATCTCTTGGGGCCCGAGGTAGTGCAGCGCTTTCATCGGTTGTGTGTTGTGTTAAGCCAATGGAACGTCATGGTGAGACCCTTTCGGTAACTGAGCGAAGGCTTGAGTCGCTAAGACTGCCCGGCGCCAGTTTGCCAACAAGCGGGACCGATCGTTTTCTTTCATGGCTGGTGTGTAGACGTTTCGGCGTTGCCAGCGTTGAGCGAGTGCGTCGATCGAATCGACGAGGCCGGCTCCAAGCGCCGCTAGGCCAGCTGCTCCGAGTGCGGTGGTTTCTGTCACAACGGGGCGCTCGATGGGTGCCCCGGTGATGTCCGCGAGAAACTGCATGAACCACGCATTTTCTGCCATACCGCCGTCCACGCGGATGGAATGAACTTTCTGGGGGTAGTCGGTACTCATGGCGGTGAGCAGGTCGACAGTCTGGTAACAGACCGATTCTATGGCCGCGCGGGTTAGTGCATTGGCGCCTGTTCCCCGCGTGATGCCAAACACCGCACCACGTGCGTGTGGATCCCAGTGTGGTGCACCCAGACCGGTAAACGCAGGCACGAAATAAACCCCTTCGTTCGATGGCAGTGCGGCGGCAATGGTTTCACTCGCTGCTGCGCTTTCAATCACACCGAGTTCG
>DUBL01000293.1:4267-10099 GCA_012960345.1 Gammaproteobacteria bacterium
CGTAGGTCGGTATTCCATTAAGACGATATCCAATAGTGGTCAATAATCGTGTTGTTGAAGTGACGGGGGTGGTGCCGGTGTTCAGCATGGTGAAGGCGCCGGTGCCGTAAGTGCTTTTTAGCATACCGGGTGAAAAACATGATTGTCCGATCAGTGCAGCTTGCTGATCACCGGCCATACCGAAGATAGGAATCGATCGTCCAAAGTGCTCGCTAATGGTTTGCCCAAAATCAGACACACTGTCCCGTACCTCTGGCAGGATGACGGCAGGTATGTTGAAGCGTTCCAGCAATGTGTCGTCCCACATCTGGTTGTGAATATTGAATAAGGCAGTACGCGACGCATTGGTGGCGTCGGTTGCGTGTACGGCCCCACCGGTAAGACGCCACAGAAGAAACGTGTCGATGGTGCCGGCCGCCAGTTCACCGCGTTCTGCCCGGGTACGGGCGCCCGGCACATGACTCAGCAGCCAGGCGAGTTTGGTGGCTGAGAAATACGGGTCGAGCAAAAGGCCTGTCCGCGCACTGACATCGGCTTCATGCCCCGCAGCGCGCAGAGTCTCGCAGCGGTCGGCCGTGCGCCGATCCTGCCACACGATCGCGTTGTGAATCGGCCGGCCAGAGACCTTGTCCCAAAGCACTACTGTTTCGCGTTGATTGGCGATGCCAATGGCCGCGATGTTGTTGCCGACTTGGTTGATGACCTGGCGACAGACTGCGAGGGTAGTATTCCAGATCGATTCTGGATCGTGCTCGACCCAGCCGGGTTGGGGGTAGATTTGATTTAGTTCTTGTTGGGCGGTACTAACCATTGAGCCATCAAGATCGAATACGATGGCGCGTGAACTGGTCGTCCCCTGATCGATAGCCAATACTTGCGGCTCGTGTCCCATGATATTGCCTAGATAGAGCGAGTGCTTTTTTGGGTAATGATTAGCGTCGCTCACACAGTTTTGAAGTTGGCAAGCGCCTTTCGAATGGCAGAAGCATTTTGACTATAAACTTAAGTCATGGAGAAAATCTCGATTATTGTGCCGGCCCATAATGAGGAGCAGACTATTGTCTCTTTATTACAGGCCGTGCGGGCTGCGACTGAGGCGCTTTCCATCGCGATGTTTGAGGTCATCGTCATCGATGACGGCTCCAGGGACACAACCCGGGCTTTGTTGCTAGCCGCCCCGGAGTTGTACGATCATCTGATTGTGCTCGATCATCAGCACGGGAAAGGGGGTGCTGTGCAAAAAGGGTTGCAGCGCGCAACGGGAGATTTTGTGCTGTTTCAGGATGCGGATCTCGAATACGATCCGAGGGACTACGCAGCCCTGATTGCGCCGATCATCGAACATGGTGCCCAGGTTGTTATCGGTAGCCGGTTTATCGCTCCACGGATGACGCGAGTATTTTATTTTTGGCACAAAATGGGTAACCGCCTGATTACGCTGGTTTTCAATTTGCTAAACAACACGACGTTTACCGACATTTACAGTTGTTACCTGCTTTACCAGCGTTCCCTGGTTCCGGTCGAGTCGATACGCACCCGCAGTTGGGAGCAACATGGAGAAATTCTCTCTCTTGCCGTTGGCAAGGCGAAAGTCTTATACGAAGTGCCGGTTTCTTATCGAGGTCGGAGTTACGCGGAAGGTAAGAAGATACGTCCGAGCGACATATTTCGAGTTTTTTATGTTTTGATTCTCACCCGCCTACGCCGTGTGCTTGATCGGTAAAGGCCCCTGGAAAGTTTTCGGTGACTTCCTCCATACTGTCAAATAATCAATCTGTCTGAGTGCTTTGTGACCCATCGCGTTTTATTTGTTAAGCCACCGGATCGATTCCTTGAGAACGAGTTCGTCTATCAGCAGTTGGGGCCGCATTACCTGCAGTCTTTTCTGCAACTACATGGTATTGAATCTGACCTTTTGGTGTTGTACGAGCGATTGTCCATTCGGCAAGAGCGCGAGAGCGGCATCTTGTCAGCGCTTTCCCTCGACGATCTCAACATGTTATTTTTGGGAGCGGATGGGAGGGTAGTGGACGACGTGTTTGATGTAAAAATCGTTGGTGATTACAACATAGTCGGGCTCTCGGTGATGAGTCCACAGGCGCCTGACGCCTATCTATTAAACAAGACAATCAAGCGCCTGTACCCCGAGATAACTACTGTCATTGGAGGCTCTCATCCGCGTTATTACCAGGACCAGGTAGTTGCGTTACCGCCTAACATGGCATTCGACTTTGTTGTGCCGCAGGATGGTTGGCAACCCATGTTAGATATTGCTTCCGGCAAGGTAAAGAAAAACGGGCAATCGACGCTGATCGTTGACAACATGCCGAAGTTGACTGCTTTGCCGGCGCCTTCGAGGCCGGTAGCGCTGATGCAGCGCTACCATTTTGATATCGCCGGTGCGCCGGCTTTTCATACCGTTAGCGCGCTCGGATGCCCGTTCACCTGTCATTTCTGTGAATCTGGGATCGAGAGTGTGCGTCGTTTTTCGGAGGCCATGATCAACCACGATCTCGAAGTGATGGCGGCGACGCATGCCAAGTTGGGCCATGCGCAAAAATCAGTCATGTTTTTCGATGATGTTGGCTTGATGAATCCGAAGCAGGTGGGTCGATTGTCTGAATTGGTTAACCACCATGGTTACGACACGTGGCGGGCGTTTACCCATGCGTATCTGGTGCGAAAATTCGAGAGCGATCTTCTCGAGCCGTTTGTTCGAACGGGTGGTAGGCGGATAGGTATGGGGTTGGAGACCGGTTCGCAAAGATCGTTAGATCTCATTAACAAACGAAACGGCAAGCATCAGTCCGTGTCGGATCATTACGAGGCCGTGCGGATTGCTAATGCCCATGGTGTTGCCGTTGATGCGTTTACCATGATCTTTCCATGGGAGGACGAGGAGGATCTTCGCCAGACCACCGCGCTTGTCGAGTTTATTGCAGGCAACGATGTAAAGGGGACGGATGAGCAGGGAAGGCAAATGAGAAACCACGTGGATTCGACCATCATGACGCCTTACCAAGGTACAAAGTTTTACGATCTGTTCCGTGCTGGAAAATTCCCGGCAGTCGAGGTTAAAGCCGATCTGGACCCGGGCAATCTGTACTACAAAGGAAACCTCGGCGGGTCGGGTTGGCCGTATACGCGTAGTCGATTACCTCGAGACATCTATGAGCGCGAGCAGGCTTATCGAAATTCGTTGCGGCCTGAATATCGATAGGGACGATTGAATGCTGGAAGGACTGGGGGTGCGTAATCTTTTCCTTCAGCGGCTGCTGCACTGGCGGCACCTTGAACTGTGTGGGCTATTGGTATTGATCACGGTTTTCTTGATCCGCAATTATCACGTGGTCGGCGCTTTGGTCTTTGGGGTCGCAGAATTTCCCGCAGATCTTGGCGGTGACAGCGGGCGATACACAAGTGGAGCGGATCGTTGGGTTTCGAATGAGCCGCTGGTCGGGAAGCAAGCCTCTTATCTGGGGTACATCCTAGTCCTTGCGGGTCTTCGGACTTTGTCGCTGGCTTATGACTGGGTCATGCCCATCCAGCTTTTGTTCACAGCAGCCGCGGCGTGTGCTGCATTCGGGCTGGGTCGTGATGTGGCCGGCAGACTGGCGGGGTTTCTGGCCGCCTTATGGCTTGTCGAGAATCCTGACATTGCCATCTGGAATCGCTATCTGCTGACCGATTCACTCTATATCTCAAGTCTCGTGATAACGCTATGGGCCTGGCATCGCGCGGTGGTGCGATGGAAACCGGTGCCGTTGGTCACCGCCGTGATGTTATTGCTGTGGACAATGACCATTCGGCCCAATGGCTGGATACTGTTGCCCTTGATGGTATTGTTTCTCGCTTTTCGCCTCGGCGCCTGGAAAGCGGTGTTGACTGTCGCGCTGCCGGGGATTGTTTTGCTGTTGGTGGCTGTTTTGTTGCTCAAACCCCTGCAAAGCGGGATTCAGAACGAGAATCCCATGGATTTCCTGTCCAAGGGCATCGTTATCTGGGATTACGATGCATGGAACCGCGAGATGCCGCCCACCGAGAAGGACAGCATGAGCGATTGGCGCAACATAGGAAGGTACGCAATGCGTTATCCGGTGGAGACCCTGACGCTGGTTGCCGCACGGGTTGGTATTGTGCTGGCTCGAGTACGACCTTATTACCCGTGGCAGATGAATCTTCGCATCGGCATCCGCTACACCGTTATGTATGGGTTACTGCTGCTGGGATTGATTTGGTATTGGCGACACCTTGCGGTCAAACTGCTGGTCGCTGCCATTGTGTTGCACCTCGGAGTGGTTGGGTTAACGGTCGCCAGTTGGGACGGACGCTTCTTGACCCATTTCTTCCCGTTGATTGCAGTGCTCGCTGGGGCCGGAGCCGCCGAATGGGGGCGGCGCTGGTATCAGGGTAGGGATAGGTAATTAACGGTTTTGTTGTGCGCGGGCTCGTCGGCGGTCCAGGTCAGTGACGTCGCTGGCACTAGTTGCAAGGTCTTTGATTGCCCGGCGTCGCCGGGCCAACATCCAGGTTGTTAGCGCGAAGCCGATGTAGCCGGGGAACATGCACCAGAAAAGGACCCAGTCTGGCCAGGACAGGTGAGTTCCTAGCACGCCGATGGTAGTGCAGAAGAGTTGAAGTCCAAGCAAGATAGCGAGCACAGCGTAGTGGTGTATACCCACGTCCAGCAGCAGGTGATGAATGTGAGTGCGATCCGGTCTTAGTGGAGAACGTCCCGAACGTAACCGGTGCAGCATAACGTTAACGGTGTCCATCAATGGCAGTGCAATCAGCCACGGAGCCGAATTGGGTTTGATGACAGGAACCCCGCTCGCCACGATGGGTATGCCGCGTTGAGAGAGGTTGATCAGAAAATAAACAAGAATCAACCCGAGCACCATACTACCCGCGTCGCCGAGGTAGACCTGCCGCGTGGCACCGACGATAGACAGGTTGAAGATGAGAAATGCGGCAACGGTCACCAGAACCATTCCCAGTAGTTTGAATTCGGTGACCGCTCCGCCGTGATGAAAGGCAAGCCCCATCAGCGCGGCCAAAGCCATCAAGGTAATTCCACCGCAGAGCCCGTCGAGGCCATCAATCAGATTGAACGCGTTGATAACACCCAGCATGGCAAAGACCGTCAAGGGTATCGTCAGAATATCCAGCCCAAGTGGCTCATACGCATTGGAGCCGCTGTCATCAAGAATATCGCCGACAAAGCGTACCAGTTGATCGTCTAGGAAAACCAATGCCAGTGCAACAGCGAGTTGCATGACAAACTTGGCTGCCGGTGGTAATTCACGAAGATCATCGACGACACCGGTGACAAACAGTAGCGCGATGCAAAAAAAGAGCACACGGTACTCTGTCAGTGAAATAGGCATTAACAAGGTCGCAAGAAAGAAACTCACCACGACCGCGATACCGCCGATGAGTGCCACTGGCCCTAACTGTTGCTTGCGTCCGCTCGGTCGATCAACCAGGCCCACACGTTGGGCAATGGGCCCCAGAAAGTAGAGAAGGAACATGCATAGGCCGCCAGCGGCCGCGTAAGCATAGAAGTCTTGTGGGTCCATCAGGTGTTGCTTTAGTTCAATCGAAATCAGAAAGGGTGGCTTGCCGTGCCGACGGGCTGCATTATGGGTGGTCGTGCGATGCGGGCCAACCGCGTATCGAAAGCATCGGGGTTCTCGAGTTGTGTGGCTTTACGCCACATTGCTGATTACGCCCAATCGTCTTACCGCGTCAACGTAACGTTGAATGACCAACTTCTCCGAGAAATCCCGGCACATTCTGCCGCGGCCCTGTGAACCCATGCGCTGGCGGGCA
>DUBL01000294.1 GCA_012960345.1 Gammaproteobacteria bacterium
AGCCGATGTATCGCCCGTTTCTCCAGAATAACCGCCACATATGGGCGTTCCTGCTCGTTCTGGGCCTCGCTGTGGGCGTGCAGGCGCAAAGCCTCGTAAACACAGCGCATGTGGTGGATTCGGCTGGTGGCGCTTCCGTGAGCAAGTCCTACAGCAACATCTCGGCGATCGGGCAGCCGTTTGGTTACACAGAAAACAGCTGATCGAGTTACCCAAACTGGTCCAGTGCTTTCGTTAGTCCGGACGGGGGTATTATTTGCTCCGAAAGCGTGGCGGTAAAGGTTGGCAAGAATTATAATGGCGGGAGAATAGGAATGGTGGTCGAGGGTGGTAGATAGTGGTGTATCCAGGATTAATTTCGGGAAAATGCGTTAGTATTCTCCGGAGGTGGTAGTAGTAGGGTAAGAACATGTGCGATTCCGGCCAAAAAGCACTGAATGATGAGAGATGCGAAACCTTTGTGCAGTGCCTTACTCAAAACGAACCGGACCTCCGGCGGTTCATTCGTTCGCTTTTGCCGACTCGACATGACGTGGAAGAAGTGGTGCAGCGAACCGCGATCGTCGCGTGGAGGAAGTTTGAGCGCTTTGATCCCCAAACTAACTTTCTAAAATGGGCCATGGTGATCGCTCGGTTTGAAGCCTTGGCATATCGCCGAGAAATCGCCCGTGACCGGTTGGTGTTTCGTGAGGATATCCTGGAACTCATGGCCAAAGAAGGGGAGGAAGAGCTGGAGGAGCGCAAGGCAGAACAGGATGCGCTGGAATCCTGCCTTGAGGAAATACCCGCAAAACAGCGGCGCTTCATTACCTTGGCCTATACGAAAGGTGTTAACATCTCTGCTCTGGCGGAGCAGTCGGGGGCTACCTCTGCCGCGTTTTACATGCGTCTCAAACGACTGCGGCAGAAGTTGGTAAATTGCATTGATTTAAAAAACGCTGAACTCAAAGCAGCACAATGAAGCCTTTGACCTATCAGGAAAGCGAGTGGCTCGAGTCGTACCTTAATGGCACTATATCTTCTGAAGCTTTCGAACAGTTGCAGGACCGGATGGAGGGATGCCCTGAGCTCAGAAAAAGAATGCGCTGTTACCTCAGCTTAGACTATCAGCTACAAGAATTTGGGAGTGATTTGGAAAATGTGCCCTCCATTCAAAATGGTGTTGTTGAGCCTGATGCCCTATTTGTCTCAAGTGTCTCGGGCGAGATTCGATCGAGGCGGAAGCGGTCAACCTTGTTGATCGCCTCTTGGGCGGTTGCAGCCACTTCTATGGTTGCTCTGATAGTCTCCAGTCTTTTACGGTCTGCGCCGGATAAACCTCTGATTGTCGCTGAGTTGGTAGAATCGGACGGCCTTGTGCATTGGACTGGAGTCGATGGCAACGTAACAGAGGTTCAGGGGGCCGGGTTTTCCTTTGGCAGGGGTACGCTGGAGACGATGAGTTCGAGCGCGTGGGCGAAAGGCGTTTACCCCGATGGCACCGAATGGACTCTCTCGGGCAATTCAAGGCTGACTTTATACGATAGCCGTCAGAAGATACTGCAACTTCATCAAGGCGATTTTACGGCGAACGTGAAGCCCCAACCCCTTGAAAGCCCGATGAAGATACGCACACCGTCCGCTAACCTCAGCGTGATCGGATCGCAATTCTCCGTCCGGTCGGAAAGAGCGCTTACGCGACTCTCCGTTGAAAACGGCCGCGTCTTGATGGCCCGAAGCTCGGATAGTCGCGAGATTGAGGTCGCGGAGAATCGACAGGCGCTCGCCCGAATCGATGAAGTGGGTGAGTGGGTGGCAAATCCCCTGGAGGGCGGAAACCAGTCGTCGCGGGCCAATCGCGCAGAGGATCGCCTTGAGGATATATGGCTGAGTTCCCGCATCGAAATCCATGATGTATTCAGGAATGCAGTAGAGGTTGGGGAGATCTCCATAAAAGATGCTCTCCGCTACGAATCGGCGCTTGCTGTCGTCTCAATGCATCCGCACGAAGCGGCAGCAGCGGCAGAAATGGTAAAGGACCCAGCCGACTTTCTCGTCGGCGCCCCGGTCTACTCCGGACCGCAACCCGGAGAGCAACTCCGTGGCTTCTCCGTTATCCCCCCTACAGCAAGCATCATAGATGACTCATTTGATCCAGTAGCCCTCGGGTTGGGCAAACCGCACATCATAATCTTTATCGATGATTCAGACATCGGGGAAGGTTTTCACGCCTTTGCTCGCGCGGTAGAGGCAATCGGAAAGCGCTCACGGACTGGGCTAGCAGCTTCGGTCGTGATCCTGGCCCGCGAGCGAGAAAACGCGAAATACGAGGATTACAAACCTAACTGGAGATATCTCAATTCGGTCTATCGGATCGGATACGCGCCCGAAGGACGCGATGGACCAGGTGCCTACGGCCTGAACCGAAACCTTCCCATGACCATCCTGATTGCGGATGCCGAAGGAAAGGTGCTCTACAACTTTCCATTCCGAGAGATACCGCCAGACCGACCGGATCCGCATGTAATGGGCGGTTTAACTGACGCTATCGGCGAAAATCTGTACACAGTCGCTGACTGGCTGGACATGGACAAGTTACGCACATACACAGAGATATTTAAGCAGATCAGCGAGAAAGAGTCTGACCCGCGCCAGTAAAATATGGGTTTATGGATCATAAGCATGGGACCCGGTAAGAACTGGATTTACCCTGTTGCACCATGGCACAATGACTATAGTACCCTGAGTTGGGAAGATGGGCATGCAACAACCAAACGATGGTTATCTCCCAAAACATCGAAGGCTGCTAGAGATACCGTGGGAACTCCCTCAAGGCCCGGTTCATTTAACTTTGGCATGCATGATTCTGACAATATAGATATCATGTACATGAAGGAGCACTACGCAACAAACCGCAAAAGCGGCTATGCTTTATAAAAGATTTGGAAATGAAAAAACATAATTCTGGGTTCACTCTGATCGAACTACTCGTTGTAATTGCTATTATTGCAATTCTCGCAGGTTTGTTGTTACCGGCTTTAGCAAATGCCAAAGCTAAAGCTACGGGTATTAGTTGTATGAGTAATAATAAGCAAGTTGCTTTAGGTTGGTTGATGTATGCAACTGACAATGATGGTTACTTGGCTAGTAGCCTTGGTGATGAGACATTTGGCGAAACACAAAGGCAGATTTGGGTTCCTGGACACCTTGATTTTAGTTCCCGCAAGGATAATGTGGATACTTCGCTATTGTTAGACCCGAAGTGTGGAGCACTTCTTGGAAAATATCTCCAAAATGCTGAGGTTTTTAAATGCCCTGCCGATAAGAGCACTGTAAGGATTGGACGAGAAACACTACCTAGAATTAGAAGTATTTCCATGAGTCAGTCATTTGGTCGTAATCCAAGGCAAGGGGGACGGGCAGGACACTGGTTACCCTACAGCTCATTTAGAACCTACGCCAAAGAAGCAGATATGGGTATACCCGGGGCCTCAAATCTATTTGTCTTTCTTGACGAGCATCCCAACAGCATAAACGACGCAGCTTTTGCTGTTAAATGCGACGCTAGAGGAAGTAGTGCCCGAATGATAGATTGGCCTGCAAGTTTCCATAATGGCGCAGGAGGTTTTGCATTTGGTGACGGTCATGCTGAAATTAAAAAATGGTTGGATCCTCGTACCATAGTACCTCACAAAAACTCTAACGGCATGCCTTCTCCTCCAGGAGGCTTAAACCGAGCAGCACCCAACAGCAAAGATGTCGAGTGGATGCAAGATCGTGCATCCGCCCCCCTGAGATAAATATATAAAGTAAGAATCCGACAGCCAGCTACGCGGCAATCGTCGGTCAGATTTCGAAGAGGATTTGGCGATATCCGCCAAGAACCAAAGAGCTATTAGCATCAACGGAAGAAAAGGGAGATCTAAAATGAATAACATTTGGACAATGAATAACATTTGGACAACGACTGTGCTGGTCATGGCACTTTGTACCGCCGTAACGTCAGCAGAAGAGCCTTACAAATCAGGGCATGTTCATAAGGCAGAAGACCCGACCAAGTTTCAAACCGGCGACCCGCTCTACTCCGGACCACAACCCGGAGAGACACTCACCGGCTTCACCGTTAAACCTCTCAAAAGAAACCACCCAGAAGAGGAATTCGATCCAGTGGCCCTCGCGGCGGGCAAACCGCACTTCTTAATTTTTATCGATGATTCAGACATCGCAGAAGGTGTTGGAGCGTTTATGAACGCGGCGAAGTTGGTCGATGAGCTCTCACAGACTGGGCTAGCCGCTACGGTCGTGATCCTGTCCCACGACCGAAAGTCAGAAATTACATTCACGAACATGGCAGAATATGCTTGGAAAATTTTCAATTCGGCTTACCGGATGGGCTACTCGGCCGACGGACGCGATGGACCAGGTGCCTACGGCCTGAACCGAAACATTCCTATGACCATTATACTTGCGGATGCAGAAGGAAAAGTGCTCTACAACTTTCCATTCCGAGAAATACCACCAGATGCTCCGAATGCGTATGTACTGGGCGGTATCGCGGGTGCTGTCGGCGTAGACCGGGAAACGTTCGATTCGTGGTTGAACAACAATATTAGCGCCTGGAATGAATTCCATAGGAAGAACCCAAAGAGCGCCTGGAATGAATTCCAAAGGAAGAAGGGAATGAAGAACAAGGAAATGAAGAAGATCGACGAAGACTTCACCTGGACTTCAGTTGGCTCGGCTTGGTTCTATCACAGCGGCAATAATGGAAGTACAGAGGTGAACCTCTTTGTAGACTATGCCACATTTTCCACCACGCCCGAAGGAGGCATGCTTGATGAGGGTGGCGAGGGCGAATCGGTGGTGTGGGTTGACCTACCGGACGTGGATCCCGGGGCGCGTATTGCCGGTTGGGCTGGCGACGATCCCACCTATACCCTATCGGACGACGCACCTCCGGGGAGCGCAACGCCCGGCTCGCATCAATTGACTATCCCCGTCGGCACGGCCGCTGGGATCAGTTGGGGTGACTCTAGCGGTGACAATAATAGCGACTACTCGGCGTATAGTTATGTGAACTTCTACATGAAGGTCACGGGTCTTGGTACCGACTCCGCCAATTGGGGAATTGGCTTCCGGAACGACGGAGTAGATGCCCCGAACGGCCGTGGCGGTCCTAGGAGGGTCGAAATTAACTATGGGGCCATCTCCAACATGCCCAATTATGTGGCGGACGAATGGTTCTACGTGTCGCTGCCGTTAGCCGACTTTCAAAGATAAGACTAGTGAGCAAGCGTGAGACCTGAGTAAGAATAGGACCGAGTGTGGCCACCGTGCATCTGAACGGTAGCGCGTCAATGAATGACTTCTGATAGTCCAGTATCAATGGAGGTAAAATGAAAGCACTTTCAGGCATATTAATTGTACTGCTTCTCGTGGCCCCACAGGCGGCGGGCGAAAATGCCGTTGAATCCAATGCCCTTGAATCTCAGCCCGTTGAATTTGAGAATCACCTGATTCCGGTCTTCACCAAGATCGGTTGCAATGCCGGTGGCTGTCATGGAGCGGCCGTTGGTCGGGGCGGGTTCAAGCTGTCGCTCTATGGCGGCAATCCTCGGGCGGACTTTGAGGCGATTGTGCAACGGGTGGCCGGGCGCCGCGTCAATCTGGCGAACCCTGAGGAAAGCCTCATCATTCTGAAACCCACCTTTGGCATTGATCATGAAGGCAAGTTTCTGATGGATGATGATGACGAAGGCACGCTGCTTCTTCTCAGGTGGATTAAAGAGGGGGCGCTGTTTGTCAGCAATCGGCGACTCCAGCGTGTGGAGGTCACTCCCACTCGGGATTTTTCCGAAGCACTCAATTCCGTGGTTCAACTTCGCGCCATAGCTCACTATTCCGACGGCACATCGAGGGACGTGACGAAGTGGACTGTCTTTACGGCCGAAGACTCATCGTCGGTTGAGGTTGACGCGAAGACTGGCGAATCGAAAGTACTGCGCCGTGGACGCCACATTGTCGTGGCGCGCTACTTGACGGAAGTCGTGCCAATCGAATTGATCGTTCCTCTGTCAGAAGATGCCATCGAACTGGCGGCCGAACCTCGCCACAGCTTCATCGACGAGGAAATTCTTGACTCGCTCAAAACACTGCGACTGCCACCCTCAACCTCGATCAACGATGCGGCATTCTTGCGCCGGGTCACACTCGATCTTACCGGCCGTATACCGTCGCCCGAACATGTCGAGATGTTCGTGGCGAACGGTGCCGAGACGAAGCGACAGGCTCTAGTCGACGAACTCCTCGAATCCGAAGAATTCACCGAACATTGGGCGCGGCAACTCGCCGAGTGGCTGAGGATTGAACCGCAGAGGGACCAAAAGGCCGTGCAGACCTACGAAGCATGGCTTGCGGAACAGATCCGTACGAAGGTCAGCTACCGGCAACTCGCTCGTACGCTCATCACCGCATCGGGAGACACACACGAAGTCGGCCCGGCCAGCTTTTACCGGACGACCCCGGGGCCGGGCGAACAGGCGGAGTTCTTCAGCGAGTTGTTTATGGGCAGCCGGCTGCGATGCGCAAACTGTCATAATCATCCGCTCGACAGTTGGACCCAGGACGATTATCACGGTCTCGCCAACATCTTTGCGAAAGTCGATAGTGGCAAGGTTATCAGGAGCAATCCTGGCGGTGAGGTCATTCATCCGGTCACGTCTGAGCCCGCCATCTCACGCATCCCTGGAGAATCCGCTCAAGTAAACAGCGACGAGGCGATACGCCAACTGGCCGACTGGCTTACCGCCGATGAGAACCCCTACTTCGCCAAGACGGTTGTCAATCGCCTGTGGGAGCGAATGATGGGACGCGGGCTCGTCGAACCCATCGATGACTTTCGCAGCACGAACCCAGCGACACATCCGGCGCTGCTTGATAAACTCGCCGAGGATTTTGCGGCGAACGGGTACTTGCTTCGGCATACGCTAAGGACTATCGCCAATAGCGCGACCTACGCGCGCAGCCCCAACGCCAACGAGGAGAACAAGAACGACGACCGTTTCTATTCATACGCGTTTCGGCGGCCGCTCGATTCCGTAGTATTGGCCCACGCCATTACAGACGTATTGGGCCTCGCCAACGAGGACACTAAAACCCCGCCCGCCGATGCAGGCGCTCTGCCCCAAATGTTACATATGTTTAACGGCTCGTTGTTGAACGCGCGGATCGCTGCGGAGGGAAGCCGGTTGAGCCAGATGCTCGCTGCCGGTCAGAGTCCGCAGGAAGTCATAGATGATTTTTATTTGGTGGCCCTTGGGCGCCGTCCAACGAGCGACGAGAAACAATACTGGGAGCAGTTGCTCGCCTCGGTGACTGATTCGACAGCCTTGCTTGAGGATGTTGTCTGGGGATTATTGGCTAGTGACGAGTTTTCGACCAACCACTAACGGCTAGGAATTAAAAACATGAAAACGAACAATTACTGCGACGGAATTACACGTAGAGATTTTGTCCGTATCGGTGGACTTTCCGCCATGGGACTGGGCCTCGGGAGCTTCTTTGGACTGCAGAGTGTCGCGGCATCACAGAAACTTTCGATAGAAGCCAAAGCTAAATCGTGCATCATGATTTGGCTGGAAGGCGGCCCCAGTCACATCGAAACATTCGATCCGAAGCCGGACGCGCCGTCGGAAGTTCGCGGGCCCCTTGCGGCGATTGGCACCAATGTTTCCGGGATTCAGCTCCCCGAATGCCTGGAGCGCACCGCGCAAGTGATGGACAAAATCGCCCTTATTCGTTCGATGACATCTCCGCTCGGTGAACATGTGCTTGCATCAGAATACTTGATGACAGGCTACATACCGACGCCCGCAGTGGATTATCCCAATATCGGATCGACCGTAGCTCAAGTGCTAAAACAAACGGGGGTTCTTCCGCCTTTCATCACCACGACGGGGGGAGACAGGCGCCAGCCAACGCTGGGGCCCGGCTATTTGCCAAAATCGACTGCGCCTTTCGAAGTTGGCGCTGATTTCAAAGTCCGCGATCTCGACTTTTACCAGGGCCTCGACCTTGGTCGGATTGATCGCCGTCGACAATTCGTGAACGCTGTCGACCAGTTCAGCCGCGCCAAAGACGCTTCCGCCTCGTCAGAGTCGGATCCTAATTTGGAACGAGCCTACAATATGATTGCCTCCGACGAGGCAAAGAAAGCTTTCGATCTGACTGAAGAACCCAAGGAAGTTCACGAGCGATATGGGACAATCGTTAAAAGAGCCAATGGACGCAGTGGACAACAGGGTGGAGGCGGAGTTGGCAACGGGTGCCTGTTGGCCCGGCGGCTGGTCGAACGCGGCGTACCATTCGTTACTGTAAACAGCACGGGCTGGGATTCGCATGAGAACCTCCGCCTGCTCACGGAGCGTAATCCAGGCGACCTGAGCGCCCAACTCCCGTCTCTGGACATGGCCCTGAGTGCGCTGATCACTGACCTGTCAGACCGAGGCATGCTCGACGAGACGCTGGTGGTGGTCATGGGTGAGTTCGGGCGAACTCCCAAAATCAACTCGAGGGGCGGCCGCGATCACTGGCCCTCCGTGTTCAGCGTAGCCATGGCCGGCGGCGGCGTGCAGGGTGGTCAAATAATCGGTAGCAGCGATTCGCTGGGCGAACTTCCAGCGAATAATCCGATCACCCCTCCGGATCTCTCGGCGACGATCTTCAAGTTGCTTGGCATCAATCCAGAAGCTGAACTGCATACCAGCGATGGACGCCCCATTCGAATCGCTCCAGATGGCGCGCGCGTCATTACAGAATTGACGGCCTAACGATACCGACACACAATTTGTCCCCCCCTGAAACCATTCTCGATGAATCCATTCAATCAACACCGATGGCTTTCTAGCGTACTCCTCATACTTTGCGCCCTAACCAGGATTGCCAACGCAAACGAACCGCCCGTAGTTGCCCTGGTCTTCACTCCTGATGGAGAATCCGTCGTTGCCGCAAGCCAATCGGGCGTGCATGTATTGAGTTGGCCGGATCTGATTCGGCAAAGGACCATTAAGGCGTCTGCCTTGAATCTGCATTGTCTGGCGTTTTCACCCGATGGCAGACAACTCGCGGTTGGCGGCGGAGACCCATCCGAAAATGGGATTCTCGAAGTCTTCACGTGGCCGACCGGAACTCGAGTCGCCAGGTTTACCGAACACAATGACGCCATTCGGTCTGTCGCTTGGCTCGATGACAGAAAGCTAATAACCGCAAGTATCGATCGCGAGATCAAACTGTGGGCTCTCGACGAGAAGGCGAGCGTCCTCACATTGAAAGGGCACTCACGAAGCGTCAACACGATTTGCCTGCTGGACAACGGCAAGACACTGGTGTCCTCTGGCGCGGATCAGTCCCTGCGTGTCTGGAACGTAGCGTCGGGAGCCCTCATTCGCAGCCTCACCCAGCACACCAAGACCGTGCATGCGCTGGCGGTGCGGCCGGCTGAGAGCGGCTTGCCGATGGTCGCGTCATGCGCAGAAGATCGAACGATTCGATTCTGGCAACCGACGATAGGCCGAATGCTTCGTTACGTTCGCTTGGAGTCCGAACCGCTAAACATCGCTTGGACGAACGACGGCGCCCGTATTATAGCGGCCTGTGTGGATGGTCAAGTCCGCGTCGTAGATCCAGTGGATGTCAAAGTCACGCAGGTTCTACCCGCTATCGACGGATGGGTGTATGCGATCACGGTTAATCCGGATGATCAAACCGTCGCGCTGGGCGGGTCAAAAGGTCAGATAGTGGTGTTAGAGATCCCGGAAGAAAAAGAACTACGGACGAATCGCTGAAGAGATCGCAACGGTTAGGAGACTATTAAATTCCTAATTTACGCTTCATCAGGTTTCATAATCCCTCTCTTTCCTAGAAAAAATCGTTTTAGCCACCCCTGCTTGGGCAGGCGTAAGTAGCACAGAAAGTAGCACAACGAACATGTGCAGCTACCTCAACCCGTCTCAACAACAGCACGTCTGCGATTGTTGTGAGTAGGAGGTGTTTCATTTGGCGTTCAAGTGGTGGAGCGGGTTGGTTAACTCTTCACTCGAA
>DUBL01000295.1 GCA_012960345.1 Gammaproteobacteria bacterium
GAGGGTTTTGTTTAAGTTCATCAAGACTCACCCCACTAGGCGCAAGCCATTCTCGCCACGCGGCGTCCATGTCACCCCCCCAGAATACGTCAGCCAGGCCAAGGCGTTTCGCTAGTTCAAACACCATCCAGCCGTCGTCTTTCGATTCGCCAGCCGATTCGACCGCCGCGTGACGAAATTGGACCCACCCATTCGCCGCATCGGTAACCTCAAAACCAACCCGCAGAGAATCACGTTCCCACGCCGTGTTCACTGGCAATACGATGTCTGCATAACTCGCTGTGGGTGTAAGAAAAATATCCGTGTGGACATGAAACTCCAGCGCCTTCAGCGCCTCAATGCCACGCTCGACCCCGCCGTGAGAAATAATCAGGTTCTGTCCAAAACCAAGCAGCGCCCGAACGCGATAAGGCTCTCCCTCCAAAATAGAGTGATAGAGATCACGCGAAGTACACCAACCGTTTTTTGCCGGGCCAAGCGGCCGCTCTTGAAGTCCGAGTGTCTTGGAACGCTGAATCTCGGTAACAAACTCATGACCCGAGACATCATTCAGCGGCACACCCGCCGGCTGTTGATTACCCCCTGAGGATCCAATACTGCCGAGGAGACTGTATAGAATAGAGATGGCGCGATCAGTCTGAGTCGCATTGGTGTGTTGACCCACACCAGACCAGGCATAGTAGGAAACGGGTTGCGATGCCCATAGCAAACGCGCCGTATCACGTATCTGATCCGCCGGTACGCCGGTTACCTCGGCTGTGCGCTCTGGAGTCCACTCTGCACACAGTGCGTAGTAGTGATCAAAGACGGGCCGACAAACTATTGCACCACTCGGCCCATCAACGGTCACCTCTCCGGTAAGTAACCAGTCTGTCTCGACTTGCTGCGCCGGATTTGCCGCCAGCACCACCGGTGCATTTCGTCCTTGATCCCAGCCCACATAACGCTCTGCACCCTCGGGCGCGCCAATATCAGATGCTGTCAACAAGCGGCCCTCCGATTCATGTATCAGCAGGGGTGCATTGGTCCAACGCTGCACAAAGTCGTGGTCGTATCCAGACTCCGACAACATGACCCAGGCGATACCGAGCGCCAGCGCCCCATCAGTGCCCGGGCGTACCTGCAGCCATTGATCTGCCTTGATGGCCGGACCCGCTCGGCGGGGATCAACCACCACGATAGAAGCACCACGGCGACGCGCTTCACTGACCCGCTGGGCCTGCGCTAACCAGGAACTGTTCGGATTATGCCCCCATAGCAAAATGCAACCCGCCCGATCTAGATCCGGTCTGCCGATTCCCACGCCATAGGTGTACTCGGTGGCATGATCCTTGTGCCAGTTACAAATCTCTGTGCCATAACAATTGTTGCTGCTACCAAAGGCACGCAGCAACCGTTCAATCCACTGGAGCGAATCCGAAATAGCCGTGCCACTGGGTGTAGTAAGCGCGAAGGCCACGCTCTCCGGACCACTCTCTGCCGCAATACGGGTCATCTGACCTGCAATGGTATCCAGCGCCTCGTCCCAACTGATCCTCACCCAACTCGGATCGACGTCATCTTTAGGGCGAGTACGTTTCATCGGATACAACAGGCGATCATCGCTATACACCTGTTCAGGCGCCGCCTGGCCTTTGACACACAATGTGCGCCCCGTCGGATGCGAGGGATCCGCCTCGATACGAACTAGTCGACCCTCTTTTACGATCGAAAAACAACCG
>DUBL01000296.1 GCA_012960345.1 Gammaproteobacteria bacterium
CCCGACGTAATCCGCGCCGCCGTCGAGCGCGGCTTTGAGCGCGCTTTCGGTCTTGAGGCCGCAGATTTTGACTTCGATGGACACGGTCTGCTCCCGCTGCTCACCGCGCAGCGTAAAAGTCTCCCGCACCTACGCCAATACCGTACTCAGCCAATCGTCGGGCAATGTGACTCGACGGCATAGCCCGCGCGTGAAATGCAATGGTTGACGTTCGCCCGCCCGGTTTTGCCTGATCTTGCCCTAACAAACGAATATCGGGCCTGTCTTTCAGGTAATTCAGCAAGACATTGGCAAGCTCGGCTTCGTGTTCTGCGACCAATTCAAACACTCGAATCGCTCGAGTGTGTTGATCGTCCACGGACTCAGTGAAATGATGTTCATACAACGCGTCAAAATAATCTGTAATACCCGCCATTGCGGCGATTTCGGCATGCTGAGGCCCGGTGGGGTTCAATCGATAGCGCGGCTCGTTTTCGTTGAAAAAATGACCTTGTGCCTCTACTTGTTCAAGGGCATTAGGTGCACCCCACAATATACTTTGATGCGGCCCAAACGTTTTGTAAGTGCTGTAAACGTAAAAATCCACTCCCAGCGCGGGCGCATTGGCAATCACATGCGGAGCATAAGACACTCCATCCGCAACGACCAGCGCACCCACCGCATGGGCGTAACCCACAATAGCCACCATGTCGTTGTAGGTGCCCACCAGATTTGAACTCAGGGTACAACACACAACCTTTGTTTTCTCGTTAATTAACGCTTCAAGATCAGACAAATCCAACTCGCCGTCCGCTTTATCGATTTGCCATTCCCGTATGCGGACACCGTGTTCAGCCAAACGCCGCCAGCAACCGATATTGGCCTCGTGATCCTGATTGGTCACAATGATTTCATCGCCGGGACGCAACAAATGCCGTAATCCCTGTGCCAATACGTAAAGATTGAGCGTGGTCGACGGCCCAATGGTGATTTCATCGGGGTCCGCGTTAATCAGGGCAGCCATTGCTTGGTAGCCACGGTCCATTTGATCCCCGGCCCTCTCCGAAAGGGCAAACGATCCGTAGGGTTGTACTTTATTTTTTAACAAGAATTCCTGAAAACAATCGGTCACCTGTCGCGGTACATAAGAGCCACCTGCGTTCTCAAAAAATATCCAATCCCGAGTGCCTTCCTCAGAAAACGCGGGGAACTGTTGACGAACAAAATCGATATCGAGCTTCATGTCTATTGTCTCTTCTATAATAACCAGCGCATCAATGTTGACATTGTGAACAAAAAAAACTGCTTCGCTGACCAATTACTCGACGCCGAATCAGAGTGCTACAAAGGCCACAAGGCGACCCCTCTCGACCATAAACAGCCAGTTGCTGTTCAAAAAATCCAGGCACTCCATCAGCCGAAACATAATCGCGTAGCGTCGTTCCACCGGCATCAATCGCTCGCGCCAAAACACGTTTGATGGCCACGCACAAGTCATCGTAGCGGTGCCGTGAAATACGCCCCGCCCCTCTTGCAGGATGGATATGGGCGTGGTGGAGCGCCTCACTAGCATAAATATTGCCGACACCCACCACAATACGACCGTCCATGATGAAATTCTTTACAGCCCCGCGACGATTGGCAGCTCGGGAATACAGATAGTCACCGTTAAAGTTATCGCTCAACGGTTCGGGACCCAGGTGCGCCAGCCATCTTGAGGTCAGGGGGCGTTTACCGAGCCACACCACCAGTCCGAAACGTCTTGGATCACGAAATCTGAGCTGTGCGCCATTATTGAATAGTAAATCGACATGATCATGTTTGTCGATTGGTACTGATGCACTGATCACCCGCAATCTCCCTGACATTCCCAAGTGAATCGCTAAGGTCCCGCAGTCAAAATGAAACAGGAGATACTTCGCGCGTCGTTCAATATCACGTACGACTTGATCTTTAAGTTTTGACTTCAGTCCACGGCTAACCGGCACCCTCAATTGCCGTTGGCGAACAACGACCGCTTTGACCGATTGATCAATAAGATGCGGTCTGATACCACGCAGCGTCGTTTCAACTTCGGGTAATTCTGGCATGTGCAGACTTTATACAAATCAGGTCGGTTTTGTTGGCCTCATCATAACTGCCTTCCGCCTTCGATAATTGACAGGGCCATGTCACAATGGGTTTTATTACTACTCAATCAAAAGGCTGTAGGTGAGCATGCCGTTTACTATTAAGAATAGTCATACCGGACAATCTTTTCCCTCCGATGGGTCAGCATCAATCCTCGATGCTGCGCTCAGCGCTGGCCGAGCGTTTCCCTATAGCTGCCGCGGGGGGTCCTGCGGTACCTGTAAAGCAAAGCTCATCTCAGGGGAGATTACTTCAGGCCCATTTGGTGAAACAGCGTTGAGCGCGGCCGAGAAATCCGCTGGATATATTCTTCTATGTCAGGCCAAAGCACAAAGTGACCTAGAGATTGATGCAAGAGAACTCGCGTCTGGCCCACCCATCCCCATTAGGACGTTGCCTTGCCGCGTCGTTCAAATCACACATTTATCCCACGATGTGATTGAGCTCTCCCTAAAACTTCCTCAAAACCAATCCTTGGAGTATTTGGCTGGGCAGTACATCGATATCCTTCTGCGCGATGGGCGCCGCCGCAGTTTTTCGATCGCCAATCCGCCCGATCCCGAAGCCGGCATTACCCTTCATATCCGACGTGTTCCGAACGGCCGCTTTACAGGCCACGTGTTTGACGGTCTACGCGAGCGGGACTTGCTTCGCTTTCAGGGGCCTTTTGGGATTTTTTTCCTTCATGAAGAATCAGAACGGCCTGCCGTTCTGATGGCCGGCGGCACCGGCCTCGCGCCCATTAAAGCCATGCTGCAAGCGGCATTCCAACAGAATGACGAACGCCCTTTCCATCTTTTCTGGGGGGTTCGTTCACAACAGGACCTCTATCAGCACAGCCAACTACAGGCTTGGTCAGAGAAACACCACCACCTAATCTATACCCCGGTTTTGTCGGAGCCCCAAACAGAGATCCCGTGGGACGGAGAGACGGGCTGGGTGCACGAAGCCGTCTTGCGTAGATTTCCTGATCTATCCAATGTGGCACTCTACACCAGCGGCCCACCACCCATGATTGAAGCGGCTAGACCAATCTTCTTCCAGCACGGCTTATCTGATGAGCACTTCTTCTATGACTCCTTCGAATTCGGGGCTGACACATTGGTGTGACGACCAAGCGCTAGAAATTGGCTGCCAAAGTTCGCGTTGGCAGACGCTTCGAGCGACAACAAATCCGGATTATCTAGCGTTGAGACGGCATCTGCCATTAACCCTTCGATGCCACGACGATAACACTGCAAGGCGTTCGCACTTTGCCCAATCGACTCCAGTAACAAACCCAAGTCCATAGCGTAACGCTGGCTTTCGTCCTGCCGTGAGGTTTCCATTAGCAAAGCAATCGCTTTTTCTTTTTCCCCTTTTTCAAGATACAGCCGGGCGAGTGTCATCAAAAGTTCTGGGCTCCGCTCTTGAGCCGTCGCCCAAGTCTCGGCCATCCGAATCTGCTCTTCCAAGCGATCAGAATGGGCCAGACCATACAGACTGACCAATTCCGCATTCCACTGGCGATAGATCGCACGCCGCAATAACTGCTCAGCCTGGTTCATTCGACGCTCACTGATTAACACCCGCGCATAAGTAGCAACATACCCCGCGTCATTCCGTTCTTTTCGACTCAGCCGTCGCCATGCAGCGCTCACACCATCTCCTGGTCCTTGGGCTTCCGTCATCAGTCGGGCGACTCCCAATTCCCGCGTCAGTGTTTTCGTTTGTTCTGCACTCAATAGCTTGCTTCGCCGACTGTCGTTTAGCACTTTCTCAAGGGCATTCCAATTTCCTTCTTGATGTAACAACTTGACCAACAAGCCCTGAAGTGCGCGACTACGGTGGCCCTGATCATGCAACGATTCCAGAACCTGCCTCGCTTGAGCAATCTGCCCTGCTCGTTCGAGAAACCCGGCCCGCGTCACCTCCACGGCCACCAGATGTTCAGGGTCATGCTCTCGCGCCCATGCCAGATAACGATTACGGGCATTCTCATCGCCGCGTTGCTCAGCGGCATAAGCTGCCCCCAGGCAATCCAACAACGGGGTACTTGAATCATTTAAATGATGCGATAACAACCGCTCCGCCATTGGCCAATCACCCTCAATCAAACGTGCAAAACCGCTTAGCGTGCTTCGCGTTGCTCGTTCCTGATTGCGACGACGGCGCCAGCGACGCCAGTCCTCCGGTCCTCGAAAAAATCGAACAAGCAACCGAATTAAAAAATAGATCAACGTTGTTGTCACCAGCAAGCCGAACAACAAGAGCGACAACGACACTTCAATTTCGTAAGGGGTACGAGATATCAATACATAACCCGGGTCTCCACCAGATAAAAGCGCCAACGCGGTGACAAAACCCAACACCGCCACCAACCAAAACAAGGTTCCAAAGGTCACGGATCATCCCTGACGGTGTGCCGCATCTGTCGCACTATCGTCAATACTTCCGATAGATCGATTGGGTTTGACGCCAGTTCAAGGCCGCTCAGCGCATCAAGACGCGCGGCAAACTGCATAACAGATGGATTTGTCGCTTCAAGATACGCCTCAACCCATGCCTTGGCCACGCGGAGATCCCGCGCAATGCCCGCAGGGTCACGATTGATTAACGAGATCTGCAACAGCGTCAATCGAAGCCGCAATGTTTCTCGAATAGCAAGCTGTCCCTCGTTGCTTAAGATCGGTAATCTAGTTTCATCAATGCGCCGAATTTTAATGAGACCCTGCACATCGCCGAGCACGTGATGGAACCACGATTTGTTGCGGCTCTGATCTATCTGATCATCACTTATCGGTGCATCGTCGCTAGGCACCCAACCTTTTAACGGCAAATGATCAATGGCATCAACCAGCGCGGAAACTTCAAGCACGGCACCATCAACATCGGGCTGTGGCATCGCGCTTAACTGACTCCACTCATCCACCAAACGACGTCGGAGGGGCAATACACGAGGATCGTCAATACTCGCTAAATCATGATTTACCAGTTCCAACGCCTTCGATACCCCTTCGGTATCACCCAACAGCAGGAACCGCCGATGGGCAAGGGTGAGGAGTTGCTCGACTTCAAACAATTGCCAAAATAATAGCCGAGTCCGCTCATGTTCCTTTGCCTTCGGGTCTCCGATCTTGGCTGCCAGTCGCTCGACTTCGCTACGCAAATCCCCGTTCAATGCATCTTGCTCGTTCACCGTTTGACTCAACTGAGCGTTAACACTTGCGCCAACCGCTGTCATTTCTGCCTGGAGCTTCTGATACCGCTCCTCTGCCACCTGTTGATGACGCGTGGCTTCCTCTACCTCGTTCTTATGCTCCTGTTGAATCGTTAAAATCTGACGATGCAAGACCTCGAGACGCTTTTCTTGTGCCAACCGCTCGTTACTACCCAGTGGGTTCTGGAAATACCAGGTCACCGCACTCAGCATTAAAGCCGCCACTGCCACAACCACTGCGGCCATCACACTCCACGAGAAAGGGCGGGCATGTTCGCTTACCCCACGGGGTCTACTTCCTTCACCATCGCCATGATCATCTCGACGACGAGAAGGTGCAGGCGAGTCAACCGTCACTGATTGACCTGCCTCACCGGATGGTACCGCATGCTCTTGGTTAGGATCATGCACAGCATCCATCCGCCGGCGAGTCTGATTTTCCTTACTAGAACGCTCGGCAACCGAGTCTGATATCAGATCAGGATCATGATTGTCAGTCATGGGTATCTTCCATACCGACCGATGGCAGTGGTCTTGGTCACTATCGTGAACTTTGCCGAATAGTGTCACAATGTTGCACGATTTTTTCCACAAGCGCCTGATCGCTCGCCTGGCCTGCGACCAAAATCGACCCCTGACAACCTTTGTTCTCGCAATGTCGCGCAATGCGCTGACTTAGGGTCACGACGGTCGCGTTTTTCAACATGTGATGGGTATTATCCGGCAATAGCGCAAAGAGATGTTCGACTGAGGTCACACTGGTCAGCGTAATCACATCAATAGTCGATTGTTGACAAAGCTCAATGACGGCAGGATTAATCTCTATTGGCATCCCACGACGGTAAGTTTCAGCGACAAACACCCTCGCACCTTCGTGTTTAAGCCATTCCAACAAGCTTGGCTCTCCTCCGTTACCTCTGAAAACAACAACACGCCGGTTCGATACATTGCGCAAAGTCGGCAATGCGCGTAACCCATTAGCACCTGATAACCCCAACGGCACGCCATCCACTCGAATGCCTGCAGCTTGCAACATGAGCGCCGTGGTAGCGCCTACAGCAAACACTTGGGTCAACTCGGATAACATCTGGCCTTGCGCTCTCAACGCCCCCAAACCATGAGTCACTGCATTCGTGCTAACAAAAATGGCGATATCGATTTCGTCGATCCGAGTGAGCACCGTTAGAAGCGGGCCATGGGCATAAGTCGGTTCGATGTTGATCAAGGGAAACACTACCGGTTCACCCCCATGCGCAAACACCAGGTCACATAGTTTCTGATTCTGGTGCGCCGGGCGTGTCACCAGCACTTTCACACCCTTCAGGTCATTCGATTGCATTCACCCTCTGGAGGATCTCATCAGCTCCCTGACACAATAGATCTTCAACAACCTCGCTGGCCAACTCACTGCCACGATCCAGGCTACCGGTGGCATGTGAAAAAACGAGGTGTCCACTTTCCGGGTCACCTATGACCGCTTTCAGATCAAGTAACGTTTGTTCATTAATGGTAGCGAAGGCACCTAACGGCAGATGGCAACTACCGCCCATTTGGGCGCTGATCAGCCGTTCGGTATCGACGCAGGACCTCGTCGGTCCATGATTGAGAGGCTGTAGCGATTCAACCACGCGATCCGCATCACCAAGACACTCGATACCAATCGCCCCTTGCCCCGCTGACGGCAACATCACTTCAGCGGCCATGAGGTGACGAATTTGATCATCCAATTCGAGTCGCTCCAAACCCACCGCTGCAAGGATAATCGCATCGAAATTTCCTTCCGCCAAATGCGTTAAACGAGTATTGATGTTACCGCGCAGATCGAGTATCTCGACATGCGGGTAACGACCTCGCAATATGGCTTTGCGCCGTGGACTAGAAGTGCCAATACGCGCCCCGTGCGGTAACTGATCTATTGCTTCGAATCGAGTAGAGACAAAGGCGTCCAATGGATTGCCACGTTCGAGGATAGCCGCAATCTGAAATGGCCTGGCCAATTGCGCAGGAACATCCTTCATGGAATGCACGGCAAAATCAATACGTCCATCGAGCAATGCCTCTTCGATTTCCTTAAGAAAAAGGCCTTTGCCTCCGATCGCTGCTAAGGGCACATCCTGAATCCGGTCACCGCGTGTGGTGATCCCCACTACTTCGATTTCTACATCAGGGCGACACTTAATGAGTTGCCGACAAACGATTTCCGCCTGTGCCATCGCCAGCGCACTTTTCCGCGTGCCAAGACGCATCATCATGTAAGTCGTCCGGGGCACCGCCACTGGTAACGGTAAATTAACGATAAAAAAATCATGTCAGGTCGGACGCTGAGCGAAGAAATCTGACAATCCATTTAAAAACCTGCTCACTATCTGTGTCCAGAGCAAGTGATTCCAGCCCCTGCTCCAAGCACGCAGCCGGAATGATGTCGCGACGAAACCGCATCAGTGATCGGGCATAGTCCTTGCAAAATTCAGGGTGTCCCTGGATGCCCAGCATCGAACGACCCCGACTGATAATGCCATTGGGGCAAAACAGATTACCCGCGAGGCGACGCGTGCAATCAGGTAAGGCCGTCACCTGCTCTTTGTGACTGATCAATAATCGCACCCCATCACCCACAGGAACCATCCAGGGCTGAGTTTTGTATAGATCACTGCTTGCCACACCGATACCCCAGCCGGACTCAGCTAACTGAACCTTCCCACCGAACGCCTTGGCCATCATCTGCATACCGTAACAGATACCGACGTAAGGCCTCGATTCAATGCCGAGTGCCCGCACAAACCGGCACAATGCGCTCGTCCAGTCGTTTTCATCGTTAACGCTGTACCTTGATCCCGAGGTTATCCAACCATCACAGACACGCACATCCTCGGGCAACTCATTTTCGAACACCCGAAACACCTGATAAGTCAACGCTGCATCAGCCCGCCTTAAACCCCGAATTAGCATCTCATCGTAATCACCGTGATGAGCACGAAAGGGTTCCCGCACTTCATCACATTGGAGGATGCCCACTCGAAAGGTTGGCTGTGTTGTCTGATTTTCCATATTGACGTTTCGTTATTGCCCAAGCGCCTCTAGAAATATTTGTCGGTACTGTTCTGGTGAAAAAACTATGGGATTGGTAGCGGCGGATGGATCACTGACTGCCAGTTGACCGATACGGTCAGTGACGCGATCATCAATGCCGATTGCTGCCAAGGAAACGGGAATAGTCAACGCTTCGCGCAGCTGTAAAACCCATTCCAAAACCCCATCGACACCCGTTTCTCCCAACCCCAGATGTCGCGACAAACGCCGCATCGGACCTGTTATCGCCCTGCGGTTCGCTTTCAATACATAAGGCATCAAGATCGCGTTTAAAGTGCCGTGATGCGCGTCGAAGATGGCCCCTAATGGGTGTGCCAGCGCATGCATCGCCCCCAGACCCCGCTGGAATGCGGTGGCCCCCATGGTGGATGCCACCAACATTTGGGTGCGGGCCTCGAGATCACCACCATCGGTTACCGCTGTAAACAAAAACTCTTTGACCAGACGGATGCCCTCAAGCGCTATGCCCTCCGCCATTGGGTGATATAGCGGAGAGCAGAAAGCCTCGAGGCTGTGCGACAGCGCATCCATACCCGTGGCCGCCGTCAGATGCATTGGCAAGCTGACGGTCACCTTAGGGTCGAGAATCACAATAGACGGCAACAGTTTTGGATGAAAAATAATCGTTTTCGATTCACGTGCTTCATTAACAATCACTGCGGCTCGACCTACCTCGGTCCCGGTACCTGCCGTGGTCGGTATAGCAACAATTGGCGGGATGACCTCTGCATTGGCCCGCCGCCAGTTATCACCCACATCTTCAAAATCCCACAGCGATCCGTTGTGACCCGCCATCAATGCAATCGCCTTTGCAGCATCGATGCCACTACCACCGCCCATCGCGATGACGCCATCATGCTGGCCTTCACGATAAGCCAGAACACCCTGTTCTACATTAGTGCCACTGGGGTTTGGCTTCACTGCACTGAAAACGCCACATCTAAGTCCTGCGTCGGTACAGCCCAGTAGCGCCTCTGCCACCATCGCTGAGTCAACCAGCCCCGCATCCGTCACCAGCAATGGGGCATCAATACCCAACACCTTGCACGCACTCGCCAGCTCGACCAAACGACCTTCACCGACCCATACAGTTGTTGGATAATTCCAGTTGGCTTTCATTTCACCATTAGATAATGACTAGAAATTTTGTTACGTCCGATGTGATGATGGCTGTTACCTACTCCGCAGGCATTGGCCTATCCGCCGTAACCAGTAAAATGGAGCGGGTGATGGGAATCGAACCCACATTATCAGCTTGGGAAGCTGAAGTTCTACCATTGAACTACACCCGCGCATGACGAAGGCAAGCAAGATTATCACCGGCAATGAAATCCGCACAGTCCAGTTTCACGTGTATGGCAGAACGCTTTTCACCCACTCGAATGACAGATCCCCAATTCATCGTAATTTTTCTTAAAAGGAGCGTTTTTTGATTGAACCTCGGCCACGACGTCCCGTTCGAAGTTTTGTTCGTCGGGAGGGTCGAATGACCACAGCTCAAACTCGCGCTCTTGAGGAGCTGAGCTCTGTCTACGGAGTTCCCGAGTCGCCCGAAATGTTTGATGTTGGAGCATTATTTTCGACATGCCGACCCATCACACTGGAGATTGGTTTTGGAGACGGACAACACTTGCAGCAACTCGCTGCCGACCATCCGG
>DUBL01000297.1 GCA_012960345.1 Gammaproteobacteria bacterium
GCTGGAACTCGGATTTCAATGGATCAGCTGTAAATACCCGTCTCACAAATCCGAACGCACAGAGACCGGTGTTGCGACCGAGGTTTATGTCGACATCGTTCGAGCCCAGCAATACGCCCAGCCCTACCGATATCCATCTGGGCTGATTGAGATCCCCATGAGTCCCATCAGCGATGTAACTGCTTTTCGCAGCCGCTTCTGGAAACTTCCTGAATTTCTTAAGGCGATTGAACTGGCCATTCACTGGACTATCAAGGAAAAGGCGGTTTTTGATTTCCTCTGCCACCCATCCTGTCTGGTTGTGGAAGACCCCAAACATGAAGCCTTGAATTTAATGTGTGATCTGGTTGAGGCTGCTTCCGAACGAGCGGAAATTGTTAGCCTAGACAAAATTGCAGCCACGGTCGCAGACTAGCAAAGTTAACGTATTCATTCATGCCGGCATCCGCAAAAGAACCCTCGGAGAAATTCAAAATGAACCATGCACTTACAGCGGTCGTGTTGGCTCTCGTCCTTTGGCTTCCACAAGCCGACGGGGCCAAACGGAAAACCTATTCCAACATACTCACTCCGATTCGCAACCCCAGGCCAATTTTGGCAGACTATCCACAATATGTCGCTCCGATACTGGAGGAAACGCATTACGAGTCTCCACCGTTGGTTCAGGACCCTCAGGCAACTCTGGATGTCCGAGCCTGGCGATTTTCATACAACGCGCGTGGCATTATTGAAATCCCTAATCGGCTTAACGGATCACACACTGCCGTTGTCTGTGTTCATCCGTGGGGAGTCGACGATGGCCAGGGTTGGAAAACACCCGAGCCGGCAGGTGTCGCATTTGGCTGTACGCCAACCAAGAATGCGGGCATCCGCAAACACGCCGAAGAAATCATCAACCCACTCCTGAAACGACTGCGTCCGCACGTCAATACCGTTCTGTTCAGTTTGCCGCGCGATTCGGACGCAGCGAGATTAAAGGCCTATCGCTCTATTAATCACAACCCCAGCGATTCGGAACGCGCCGTAGGAAAACGTGAAATGTACCGACAACTTGCCGCTTTTGACTATACCGGCAATCCCGTTCCGCCCGCGTTGGATCTTTCAGCTGACTTCCCCGTGGTTGACTATTTCAGACAGTTTCCCGGTATTGATGCCAGCGATCATTACAACCGAATAGGATTTTGGCAACTGCCCATCCCCGTGATTGACACCATTGATGTGCACCCAGACGACATCGTATTCTATGACAATCAGGGGTATCCGGCTTTGCGTGATCACTTGAAAAAGCAGGGAATAAGGCACATTTTAATGGTGGGCTACGCAACCGATATGTGTATCTGCTCAACTACCGCTGGTTATGAAAACCTGCGACAGGACTTCAACGTCTTTCTGGTTGGTGACGCCACGCAGGCGACACTTCCAGCCAACAAGACCGCGGCACACGCGACGAATCAGTCGCTAAGCTATGCCGCGTTAAACCTGTTAATCACTCAGGTTTCTTGGATTAAGAGTCCACGTCGTGTTGCCCGGAACACCCCCCGCTAACCAAGCTTGCGGAATTCCCAGTTTATCGCTCCGATTCAACCCAATTCAGGGATCGGGCGACCGCCTTCCTGAATGATTGGAACCGGACGACCTTGAGCGGTGATCCAGCTAGACTCGAGATCAATTCCAAGATGCCTAAACGTAGTAGCAGCGAGGTC
>DUBL01000298.1:0-6986 GCA_012960345.1 Gammaproteobacteria bacterium
CCCCCTCGACATTCACTATCTCGAACGCCGTTACACTCGCTGATCAAGTTTCTCCGGGTCTGGTGCAACCCTTAGATGACACACTGGATCAAGATTTTAGTAGAAACCAACGAGTGTGCGGCTGGCCGTCTAGCCGAAGCACTCGAAGGACTTGGCGCTATCGCGGTCTCGATCACCGGTGAAGGTGAGCCGCTACCCGCGAAAAGGCAACCATCAGCCAAGCAGCTCAGCAGAACAAGCGTCAGCGGACTTTTCGAGCCGAGCTTTTCGATTGACACAGTGTCGTCGTTCATGAAGGCCATCGGTGACAGCAATACACACATCCGAGTTGAAACCATCGCTGACCGCAACTGGGAACTTGCCACTCGTGAGCAATTTGTGCCCTTTCCGATCAGCGACAATCTGTGGATTTGTCCGAGTTGGCATACGCCACCCAAACCCGACGTAACCACACTCATCATCGACCCAGGAGCGGCCTTCGGTACCGGCTATCACCCAACCACTGCACTTTGCCTGCGCCACTTAGCAGGGCTTTCGCTGCATAAAAAACGGGTTCTCGACTGGGGCTGCGGATCGGGAATTCTGGCGATTGGCGCATACAAATTAGGGGCAGATTCAGCACTTGGTGTGGATATTGACCCTCAGGCACTGGCCGTCAGTCAGGACAATGCTGAACGCAACGGCATTCATCAATCGATCCGGTGGGTAACGCCCGAAGCGGTGGCGACAACAACCCAGTTCGAAATTGTGGTGGCCAACATTCTGGCCAATCCACTGATTGCGCTCGCGCCGATACTTAAGCATTACACCACAATTGACGGCACGCTGATGCTTTCTGGTGTGACTCGATCCCAGACAGAACGGGTAATGGCACACTACCGTGATACCTTCTCGTTTGACATACTTTACCGACAGGAGTGGGCACTGCTGGTAGGCCGCAAGAGACCCGTTTTACCAACATGACCGAACCACTCGTACTGATGTGCTGTTGTCCAGCGTGCGCTACCTTGTTTGAAGTGGCCGATATGCAGTTGGAACAACACGCAGGGCTGGTACGTTGTGGTGAGTGTGAGCGCGTTTTCAACGCCACATGGCATTTAGTAGACGAGCCCGATTCAGTCTCTACGCAGCCAATAGTAAGAACAGAAATCTCTCCACTCAACCAGGACATCGACGAAGCCGCCCTCACTGCCATCACGAATACACTGGCAGACGAACCACTGGCAGAACTCCGTCGAAGCGATGGCGAGTCGGAGGGAAGATCCTTATCACGACCAAAGCCCATTGCAGCGGTCCAAAGCCCACGACGCAGCGAGCCACACCTCAGTCGACTACCGCCGGAACACGAGCAAAGGCTCGGGGAAGAAACTGCGATCGCCGTAACGACAGCGCCCAAAAAAAATCAGTCCAGTTGGGTCACCGCCAGTTTTTGGGCACTGGCCAGCATATTCTTCGCGGGCGTGTTGTTCCTTCAGGCCCGGGTTTTATTCTTCAACGAACTGGCAGCGATTCCCGCGATGCGCCCGGGATTATCAACGCTTTGCGACTTCACCGGCTGCACTGTGCCTGAAGCCCTCCATGGACCTGCCCTACGTATCGTAAAGTCAGCAGTTAATCTTCATCCAGACCATCCTGGCGCATTGATCGTTAGAGTGCATTTAACAAATCGGACGCTTAAAGTCCTATCTTATCCGAGACTACAACTCACCTTATCGGATCATCAGGGCATCGTTGTCGGTCGACGGACATACCACCCTAGAGAATACGGCCACCCCGATCCTGTGGAAAAGATTCCGGGCAGTTACACACAGATCATCCTGCTTAATTTAGCCGACCCTGATGAGACAGCGGTTGGTTTCGAAACCGAAGTGGTCGGTACTTGAGTGACTTCCTTGAAGCCCCTATGTAACCCATTCCCCTGGTCAATCGGGACCATCGACCTATCCAGTCGTGTCCTCGCGGCACCCATGGCTGGCGTTTCCGATCGCATCTTTCGCACCCTTGCCCGCGATCATGGCGCCGCGCTCGCCCCTTCCGAGATGGTAGCAACGGACCCGCAACTGCGGGATTCTCAGAAAACCCGTCAGCGCATGAATCACCTGGGCGAACCCGGTCCGATCAGCATTCAGCTGCTTGGTGCCGACCCGAAGCACATGGCCGCAGCCGCTCGGTACAGTGTTGACCAGGGTGCACAATTAATCGACATCAATATGGGCTGTCCAGCAAAAAAAGTCTGCAAGAAACTGGTCGGCTCAGCCCTCATGAGAGACGAACATCTGATCGGAGAAATACTCGATGCCGTCGTATCTGCGGTCCCTGTGCCAGTAACGCTCAAGATGCGCACTGGCTGGGAGCCAGGGCAACGCAATGCGGTACGGATCGCTCGCCTAGCGGAATCCGCCGGTATCCAGGCAATCACCATTCACGGCCGCACCCGTCAGTGCAAGTATCGAGGCCCAGTGGAATATGACACGATCCGCGCGGTCAAAGACGAGGTGACCTTGCCCGTGATCGCCAATGGGGATATCGATTCTCCACAGAAAGCACAGGCTGTTCTCGCCTATACCGGTGCCGATGCTGTGATGATTGGCCGCGCAGCACAAGGCAATCCTTGGCTATTCGGGAGAATTGATCGATACCTGCGGGAGGGATGGGATCCGGGTGAACCCTTGGCATCGGAGAAGCGACTGACGTTAATTCAACATCTAGAACACCTCTACCGGTTCTACGGCGCCCGGAATGGCGTTCGGATCGCACGAAAACATTTTTCGTGGTACGTTTCCGCGCAGGGAGGAGATGAGAGAAGTCGGCGGCTATTCTGCGCTGCAGCGGATCCCGTGCCCCAACTTCGAATTGCGCGATCGATACAGTTCGCGCCACGACACCGTGACGTCAAATCAGATGAAAAAATGGCCCAAACCGCTGTGTCAATCGGTTGAGCGTTCATTGGATGGTTTCTTCAAGCAATTGAATGGTGAAGAACCAACCGACCTCTACCAGATGGTGCTGACCGAGATGGAACGACCGCTACTTGAAGTGGTAATGCGCGAAAGCGGGAATAACCAGTCTCGTGCCGCGCGCATGCTCGGTCTAAACCGCAACACGCTACGCAAGAAACTGCGAACCCACGGCCTGGACCGTTGAACACCAAGCGCAACGGCTATGTTAGGCGATGACCTAGCGCCTGTGCGGCGCGCCTTAATCAGTGTTTCCGACAAATCTGGTGTCATTTCGTTCGCTCAGGCGCTGAGCGATCTTGGCATTGAAATCCTCTCGACCGGGGGTACCGCATCACTACTGCGGCAAGAAGGCATCCCGGTAATCGATGTTTCCGCCCACACCGGTTTTCCGGAAATGATGGGCGGGCGGATCAAGACGCTACATCCGCATATTCATGGCGGTATTCTGGGTCGCCGCGGCATTGATGAGGCGACCATGACCGAGGCAGGTATTTCCCCCATTGACCTCGTTGTCGTGAACCTTTATCCGTTCGAACAGACCATCACATCGCCGAATGCGACCCGTGAAGAGGCCATCGAAAATATCGATGTGGGTGGGCCTGCCATGATCCGGGCCGCAGCGAAAAATCACGAAGCGGTGACAGTCATTGTCGATTCGAACGAGTACTCGGCGGTAATCGTGGAACTGCGGACAAATAACGGTATCTCATCGACTACGCGGAGACGCCTCGCGGCCGCCGCATTTGCCCAGACCGCGCGCTACGACAGCATTATCTCTGACTATCTCCTCGGCACACACACCGAAGACAACCCGTTCCCGGAGATTCTTGGTCTACAGTTCCTCAAACACAGTGCCATGCGCTATGGGGAGAACCCACACCAAGCCGCAGCACTCTACCGAGATCCTGTCCCGATGAGTGGCAGCCTGACGGCGGCTACTCTGATTCAGGGTCGCGCCTTGTCATTCAACAATGTAGCTGATGCCGACACGGCGCTGGAGTGCGTCAACGCATTCGAAGATATCGGCTGTGTGATCGTAAAACACGCTAACCCCTGCGGAGTCTCTATCGCAGACAATACGCTGCAAGCTTATGAACAAGCCTTTGCGACGGACCCTACCTCAGCTTTCGGTGGCATCATCGCCTTTAATCGCGCATTGGATGAAAATACTGCCACAGCAATCCTCGATCGCCAGTTTGTGGAAGTAATTATCGCCCCATCTATCACCCTAGAAGCACGCACACGTTTGGCTGAAAAAGAAAATATCCGAGTGCTTGAATCGGGTCCGACAGACTCACGGCCTTTTAACCACCTGTCACTCCGCCGAGTGAGTGGTGGGCTACTGGTCCAAACCCAAGACCTCGGAACGATTGCTGAAACTGACTTGAGATCTATGACCCAACGAACCGCCAATGCCGAAGAGCTCCGTGACCTGCTGTTTGCCTGGCGAGTCGGGAAGTTCGTCAAATCAAATGCGATTGTTTATGCCGCAAAACAACAAACGATAGGAATTGGCGCCGGGCAAATGAGCCGTGTCTATTCGGCCCGAATCGCTGCTATCAAAGCAGCAGACGAGCGCCTTGAGGTGCGCGGGGCAGTGATGGCTTCGGATGCCTTCTTTCCGTTCCGCGATAGCATCGACGCGGCAGCCGAAGCCGGGATCACCGCGGTGATCCAACCGGGTGGCTCGGTACGGGATGACGAGGTAATTGCAGCGGCCGACCAGCATGGGATGGCGATGGTGTTTACCGGCATGCGCCATTTTCGTCACTGAGTTTAGGAGGAATCGTCTTGAACGTTCTAGTGGTCGGTGGTGGCGGCCGAGAGCACGCGCTTGCCTGGAAACTGGCGGCATCGCCGCGCGTCGAGACTGTCTTCGTCGCCCCTGGCAATGCGGGTACGGCGCAGGAACCGGGCGTGGTAAACATTGATATTGGCATTAATGAGATCGATCAATTGGTTGCCTTTGCTAAGGATAATACAGTGGCATTTACGGTGATCGGTCCCGAAGCACCACTGGTTAACGGCGTGGTCGATGCCTTCGACGAGGTTGGACTACGCTGCCTGGGCCCCAACCGCGGGGCCGCACAACTTGAGGGATCAAAAGCATTTACTAAATCATTTCTTAAACGACACCGCATACCCACCGCCGCCTACTCTGTTTTTGATGATGCGGATGAGGCAATTGCCTGGGTCAAACAACACCCCGGGCCATGTGTAATTAAAGCCGATGGCCTGGCAGCGGGGAAGGGCGTAACCGTCGCGACAACCGAGCAGGTAGCTGTAAACGCGATTCACCAATGCCTTCGGGAAAGAGCATTCGGTAGTGCGGGAGATCGAATCGTTATCGAGGAATGTCTGGTGGGTGAAGAAGCAAGTTTTATCTGCCTCGTTGATGGCGAATTTGCGTTGCCACTTGCTACGTCCCAGGACCACAAAGCGCGTGATGAAAAAGACCAGGGGCCAAATACCGGTGGCATGGGGGCTTATTCGCCGGCACCGGTCATCACGCAACAACTTCACCAACGGATCATGAGGGAAATCGTACAACCAACCATTGAAGGCTTGGCACAGGACGGGCATATCTACACCGGCTTCCTATACACAGGGTTGATGATTGGCCACGACAAGGTTCCAAGAGTTCTTGAATACAACTGTCGCTTCGGAGACCCTGAAACCCAACCTATTTTGATGCGCCTCAAAAGCGATCTGGCGAGCTTATGTGAAGCGGCACTTACCGGTCGCCTCAAGCACTGCCCGGTGGAATGGGATGAGCGTACCGCGTTAGGCGTTGTCATGGCCTGTGGAGGCTATCCCGGCGAGTACCAGACGGGAAACGTTATCAATGGTCTAGATGACTGTCCGGAGAAGAACGTCAAAATCTTTCATGCCGGCACCAACGAGCGTGATGGACGACTTTATACCGCTGGTGGCCGAGTACTTTGCGTGACTGCACTAGGTGCTTCCATCGAGTCTGCCCAAAATCAGGCTTATTCCTCAGCACGAAAAATTCATTGGACCGACGCGTACTATCGCAACGACATTGGCCACCGTGCGTTGAAAAACTAATCCTACTGGCTTTCGAACACCGGATCTTAACTATGAATCATCCATTTGTTGCGGTCCTAATGGGCTCAGATTCTGACCTCGCCACTGTGCAGGAAACGCTCGATGTTCTCGATCGGCTTCAAATTCCCTGGCAAGTCAAAATCACCTCCGCTCATCGAACCCCTAATGAAACACGTGAATTTGTTGCTACAGCAGAATCAGGCGGCTGCGCCGTATTTATCGCCGCTGCCGGCCTTGCTGCCCACCTGGCCGGCACCGTCGCCGCACACACACTCAAACCAGTCATCGGAATTCCGATGGACGGTGGGCCGCTTAAAGGCTATGACGCGCTATTATCAACGGTTCAAATGCCTGGCGGCATCCCTGTCGCATGCGTTGCGATTGGCAAGGCAGGGGCACGCAATGCCGCTTATCTGGCAGCCCAAATGCTTGCCTTGAGCGATCCTGATCTTGCGACAAGACTGGCCCACGAAAGAGCGGCTAACGCAAAACAAGTTAAAGAGAAAGATCATGCGTTGCGTGCCAGACTAGGGCAGTTAAGCACTTGACTCAGAGACAGTTGGTCATAGCAGCTGACCATATTCGCAGCGGCGGCGTCATTGCGTATCCGACAGAATACTGTTTTGGTCTTGGCTGTAATCCATTCAACCAAAATGCCGTTCGAAAAATTTTCCACTTAAAGCGACGCTCCTGGTTAGAAGGCGTAATAATCATCGCCGCCAACTTAGTCCAACTAAGACGCTTGGTTGACTTCGATCAGATCAGGGACATTGAGCGCCTTACATCGGTCTGGCCCGGTCCTCATACGTGGCTGCTGCCCGCACTGACACGGGTCCCTCGCTGGATAAGAGGGCGACATGATTCAGTCGCAGTCCGCATCACGGCTCACCGAACCGCAGTGGAGTTGTGCCGCAGCAGTGGTGGTCTCCTAGTGTCAACCAGCGCTAACCGCAGCGG
>DUBL01000298.1:7016-9741 GCA_012960345.1 Gammaproteobacteria bacterium
CCCGCCGTTACGCCACTACACGCAGGTTCGTTCTGAATTCGGCACCGCACTAGATTTCGTCGTAGAAAAAAATATCGGTAACGCAAATGCGGCTAGCTCAATTTATGATTTTTCGACAGGAGCAATGGTGAGGAAATGACCGCTGCACCTTCCGACAAAGTTCGAGCGTACTTATTGGCGCTTCAAAATCACTTGTGTCAAAACATCAGTGCTGAAGATAAGACAGCATTTCATGAGGACAAATGGTCTAGTGCCATCGGGGATGGGCGCACCCGTATACTACGGGAAGGAAACTTGTTTGAGCAGGTCGGTGTGAATTTTTCCCATATCCGCGCCAATGCACTACCCGAAGCCGCCTCGGCGCGCCATCCTGAACTCACCGGCCGACCTTATCAGGCAATGGGGGTCTCCTTAGTCTGTCATGCCCTGAACCCATACGTACCAACAGCACACATGAACGTTCGTTTCTTTGTTGCCGATGACCCACAAGAAACTTGGTGGTTCGGGGGTGGTTTTGACCTGACACCGATCTATGGCTTCGAAGAAGACGCAGTACATTGGCATACTCAAGCCTATGAAGCTTGCCAACCGTTCGGTGAAGAACTCTACCCACGCTTCAAACAGTGGTGTGACGAATATTTCTTTCTCCCACACCGTGACGAACAGCGCGGCGTGGGTGGGCTTTTCTTCGACGACTTTAAAGAAGGGGGGTTTGATCAAGCTTTTGCGTTAACCCGTAGCATCGGTGATCATTTTCTGCCCGCTTATCTACCTATCGTGCAGCGGCGACGGGAAACACCATACGGTCGTTCACAACGCGAGTTCCAACTCTATCGTCGTGGGCGCTATGTCGAATTTAATCTCGTCTGTGATCGGGGCACCCGTTTTGGATTGCAAAGTGGTGGTCGTACCGAGTCCATCCTGATGTCACTGCCGCCGAAGGCCGCCTGGTATTACGATTGGAAACCTCACCCTGGCTCACCCGAAGAGGCGCTTCTTTTAACATTCCTCAAACCGCGGGCGTGGATCTCATGCCTCCGTTGACGAAAAATTGGTAATACTGCTGACACAGCAGTATCCGTGAATATCACGGGGCCAACCTCCGAACATCGGTAATTGCTAAATTCCTTTATGGCGCGCCTCCTATACTCGTTACTGCTCACTCTGCTGCTTCCCTTGATACTGATGCGTCTTTTTATCAAGGGATCTAGTGATAATCGTTATCGGCGCAACATTGGCGATCGTCTCGGAAAAGTCACACGCGATCTTGGCAAGATTGATGTGTGGATTCACGCGGTGTCGGTTGGAGAAGTCAATGCAGCCACTCCATTAGTTACTGCATTTCAAACAAAACGCCCGCGCTGCCGCATCTTAATAACAACCACAACCCCTACTGGGTTAGATCAAGTCACTGTACGTCTGGGTGACCGAGTTGTGCATTGTTACCTGCCTTTTGATCATCCATTTTTCATTGCGCGTTTCCTACGCACTATATCGCCCCGACTGCTTATCATTATGGAGCGCGAACTCTGGCCCAACATTATCCATGGTTGCTATAAACGATCGATCCCGGTTGTGATCGCTAACGCACGGTTGTCCCAACGCTCGTGTCATCGGTACGCTTGCGTTTCGCCACTGATGCGTCCAACGCTTACGATTGTTTCCGCTTTAGCCGCACAAACTGAGGCGGATCGGAGTCGTTTGATGACGCTGGGCGCACACCCGGACCGGATCCTGACCACAGGTAACATCAAATACGATGTCACGGTCCCAACGAAAACGATGGACACCGCTCGATCCATGCGTCAAGACTGGGGCTGTCACCGCTTAATCATCGTCGCCGGAAGCACACATGAAGGCGAAGAAGCCGTGCTGCTAGATATTCTCGGCCCGTTGCGCGAACACTACCCAGGGTTATTGCTCATCCTCGCACCCCGTCACCCTGAACGTTTCGATGCGGTCTTTCGCTTAGTCAGGGATCGAGGATTCAACACCCATCGCCATGGAGATGGCTACACTGTTGTTCCTCTGTCAGCAGAAGTTCATCTGCGTGACTCCATGGGTGAGTTGCCTTTGCTTTATGCTGCGGCCGATGTCGCTATCGTCGGTGGCAGTCTGCTTGAAATCAAGGGCATCGGCGGCCACAATTTACTCGAACCATGTGCCGTTGCAACACCCGTACTCTTCGGGCGATATATCCCTGATTTCTTGGAAATCGGCCACAACATCGTCAAACACGAAGCAGGAGTACAAGTTCACGACCCCAAAGAACTCAGTGATGCGTTGAAAAAACTGCTCAATGACGAAGCGCTTCGCAACCGCATGGGCGTTAATGGGCTGCAAGTAATCAAAGAAAATCGTGGTGCAACGCAACGAACACTTGAACTGTGCATGCCACTGATTGAATCTGATCTTCTTGTTAAAGAACACAAACACGCATCATCGCAACGATAAAATATGCTTACAAATTTTGTCATAGTGAAAGAACGCCCAATAATTTAATAACCGCGATTGCTTGACTTTTCCTCATGCGTGCTTATAGTTCGCGCGTACGGGGCTAACTGAAGTGTGCTCCTAATTGATCAAGCCAACTTTCCGGCGAATTGAACTCCTTCACTCACTCACACGTTCAAATCGATGAGATTGAATTATTGATCAAGTATCATACGTAGGTATCGATGCATTGTTGCATTTGACAGTTCTTTCCCAACTCAACTTGAAATAG
>DUBL01000299.1 GCA_012960345.1 Gammaproteobacteria bacterium
AAGGCCAAGAGGAAATTGATGCGGCGGGGCACATTGTGACGCCTGGATTCATCGACGTGCATACCCACCTTGATGCTCAAATTGGCTGGGACCCGATGCTGACCCCGATCAGCTGGCACGGTGTCACAACCGCGCTGCTTGGTAACTGTGGCGTGACTTTCGCGCCGGTTAAACCAAACGACCGCGAGTTCCTTGCCAGTATGATGGAGACGGTCGAGGATATTCCAAAGGACGCGATTATGTCCGGGCTTTCCTGGAACTGGGAACATTATGGCGATTACCTGAATGAGCTTGAGTCATTGAACCCGGCGATTAACGTTGCAGGCCTTGTTGGTCACTGCGCCATTCGTTACTACGTAATGGGTGAACGCGGCATCGACCAGCAAGCCACTGAAGATGAAAAACAGCAAATGGCCGAGATCGTCAGGCAGGCTGTGAAGGATGGCGCCGTGGGATTCTCGACCTCAAGATTCCTGGGTCACTACATTCCTGATGGGCGACATGTACCAGGAACCCACGCCGAGCATGATGAACTGGTAGAAATTGCCAAAGCGGTTGGAGAACAGGGTGGCGTCATGCAAAACGTCACCAACTTTGGATCCGATTTCGAAAGCGAAATGGAGCTCATACGTAAAGAAGCCCGGGAAGCAAGGGTGCTGTTCAGCCATGGCACCGGCCGTACTAACAGCTACGGAGACAAGGTTGAAGAACTGATCATGGGAATGCGTGACGAGGGTATGGACGTCAACGCCATTGCCATTCCGCGATCTTCCGGCTTTGTGACTGGGCTGCAGGCGTACCTGCCATTCCGTGGTGGCCCCTGGAGCGAACTGGCCGATAAGTCTTTCGATGAACGCCTCGCGGCGATACAGGATCCTGAGTTTGTGGCCCTGCTTGTCGAGCATGCCGTCGCTACAGGATCGCTAATTTCGGCAGATCAGATTTTCTTCCTTGGAGAGGAAGACAAGCCGAATTACATTGGTGGTCCCAAAGAAAGTTTGCAAGCGATCGCAGATGGCCTTGGTGAGGAGCCGGTTGAAACGTTTATCCGCCTGTCGATTAAAACGGGTGGTAAGGGGCTGTTTACACTTCGATTCTTTAACCAGAATATTGAGGCGGTAGCGAAGGCTATCAGTAGTGAGTTTTGCCTGCCCAGCCTTGGTGATGCGGGCGCGCATGTCAGCCAGGTCATGGACTCGGGTTGGGCGACATTTGTAATGTCGCACTGGCACAGGGATACAGGGTTGTTTTCCCTGGCTGAAGTCGTGCAAAAGTTAACTGCCGCACCTGCTCGTATTATCGGGCTTTCTGATCGCGGCACCCTGGAAGCGGGCAAAAAAGCTGATATCAATGTGATCAAACTGGAAGAGTTGTCAGAGCGCATGCCGGAGATCGTTAACGATTTTCCCGGTGACGCACCGCGGTTTATCCAGAAAGCTAAAGGCTATCGTGCAACAGTGTGTAACGGCCAGGTTATTCTTGAGAACGATCGGCTGACCGGTGCGAGAGCCGGTAACGTTCTGCGTCACGGGCGTTAAAGGCAGCGCTTGGCGCTACCGGGTAAGACCGGTGTCGTACAGGGCTGCATACCCCTGGGGACGCAGTTTTGAACTAGTATCCAGTGTTGAAATTACCCAATGAGGTTTGCAAGTGACCACAAGAAC
>DUBL01000300.1 GCA_012960345.1 Gammaproteobacteria bacterium
GCTTGCTCAGTTGGTTATCTGGTTACGCGGCACGTAACGTCCTGACTCCAGGCTAATGAATAACTCGCTGACCTGTGGATGATTGACCGCACCACCGTCCTCGTCATCAAGTAAATTCTGTTCAGAAACGTAGGCGATATAGCTGGTCTGGTCGTTTTCCGCGAGCAGATGATAGAACGGTTGATCTTTGGTTGGACGCACATCCTCAGGAATCGATGTCCACCATTCATCGGTGTTGGAAAAAGTCGGATCGACGTCAAAAATGATTCCACGGAATGGATAAACACGGTGGCGAACGATGGCACCGATTGGGAACTTGGCTACTCGTATGGTCATCGCGCTGTCCATGTCGACTGAGGATTTAAGTCAGCGCAAGACTAACACATTGCTTGCGTTGGTCGATCGCGAAACTAGCCGCTAATCGGGGATCAGGCACACTATACTTAGGCTTTTAACCAACTCGGATAACAGGTGATTACTCATCACGACCACACTGCCGACCTGGCGCCAGGTCCCACCGTTGAGTCGACTGACCCGCGTGTGATGAGTTATGTCGAAGATGTAGTGGCCGGTGTCGAGCAGGACACCAAACGAGCGGTTGCTGTCTACTACGCGATTAGAGACGGCATTCTTTATGATCCTTATTCTGCCGATATCTCGGTGGCAGGACTGAAGGCGACCACGGTTCTCGAAGAAAGGCGTGGTTGGTGTGTTTCCAAAGCAATTCTTCTTGCAGCGTGTTGCAGGGCGCTTGGTATTCCAGCACGCCTGGGTTATGCCGACGTGCTCAATCACCTTTCTACCGAAAAGATGCGCCAGCGCATGAAGACGAACGTCTTCTACTGGCATGGTTATACCGCCTTATATCTTGATGATCGATGGGTAAAGGCGACGCCCGCGTTTAATATCGAATTGTGTGAGAAGTTCGGTCTCAAGCCATTAGAGTTCAACGGGCGGGATGATTCGATCTATCATGCGTTCGACCAGGCTGGGAATCGACACATGGAGTATCTCCATGACCGTGGCCAGTTTCTCGAGCCTCCGATCGAAGCAATGCGTCGCACGTTCGATGAATGCTATCCCGGTTGGCCCGACACAAGTGATGCCACGGAGGCGGATTTCGGTGGTGAAGTCGCTGACGAGACGGCAACCAGGTGAGCGGGCGAAATGCTCAGTTAAGTTGGCCCAGGAAATATGGTGACTGCGTAATTTCGCAGACCTCCTAGCGGAAATCGAAACCGAGGGTTTGCAGTTCCTCACGCAACTGATCACGCAATTGCGGCACGAATTTCTGGTCCATGTCGTGGCTCCACGAGTCGTCGGTCGTGGTTTTCCCCATCCCCCGGTAGTGTTGTGCCAGCTGGGTGTCATATGACTCCACTGAGTGCTCGATTGGGTCGCCATCCAATGTGATTCCATAGCGTTCCCCGTGCACCAACGTGTTGAATGGCATACGCGGTTTTTGTGGGGGACTTTCTGAGGGCCAGCCGAGGCACATACCGTAGACACAGTAGACCCGATGGGGTAGGCCAAGAATACGAGCCGTTTCAAGCGCGTTGTTGCGGACAGCACCGATCATCACGCCGCGCAGGCCAGTCGATTCAGCTGCAAGATAAGCGGACATTCCAACCAGCGCCGCATCGAGGCTCGATACCAGTCCGATCTCAAGGTTGTTGTCCTCCATGTTGTGCCCGTTCTTATTGGTGGCGTACTCAATGCGTGTCAGGTCCGCGCAAAACGCAAGGAAGATTGGCGCATTCAGCACGTGTTGCTGATTTCCGGTAACGGCTGAAAGTGCGGCTTTGGTGTCGCGATTCCGTACGACGATAACGCTATAGGCTTGAATGTTAGAGGAGGTTGGCGCGCGAAAAGCGGCATGCAAAACCGCATTAATAAGATGGGGTTCAACCGATGCGTCGGAGAAGCGACGGATGCTGACCCGGTTTTCAAGCAGGTTAATGGTTTCGTTGATTATGGACATAGGTAGTCATTTATCACGATGAAGGTGGGGTATGAATGCCGACTGTTGTGCCAAACCGGCTACGGTTACACTGTACCCGCATTTATTCGCGTTGGGTAAACTGTAAGTCTGTAGTGGACAAAGAACAAGACATAGGTATGCACGGACACATGTTCAGGTCCAAGAATCATTTATTGCCAATGTTGCTTTTGTATATTGTGGCTGGTTGGCATGCGCTAGTGTTGGCTGACGATGCTACATCACAGAAGGTGATTTACCATGTGAATTTTGATGATGCACGGGCGCAGCAACAGACTCTACGTTACATCCAGAATCACCTTAATGCCGTCGGCGAAGAGAAACTAGATCTTAGAGTTATTCTACATGGCGACGGTTTGCCGCTGTTGTTGGAGCCAGACATGGCGGACAACACGTTGTTTAGCACCGGCTACGCGACGGATGAGTTGACGGCGACGATCGCAGGACTGAAAGATCGGGGCGTTCGTTTTCTGGTGTGTGCCAATACCTTGCGGGGAAAGAAGGTAGACCTTACCAATGATCATCTATGATGTTGATGAACAGGATATTGTCGCCAGTGGGGTGGCTGAGATCGGGCGCCTTCAGGGGTAGGGATTTGCCTGCATCCGGCCCTGACATTGAGTCGTGGGGGCGCCGTTTGCGACGGTTTGCGGCGTGTTTGTCTATCGTGCTCGCAGTGAGTGTGGGGTGCCTGAGCCCGGTCGTGGCGCACCATACGGAGGCCCACTTCGGGCAATACACCACCTACCAGGTGGTGTACCAGTTCAATCGTTCTGATACGAACTATCATCGAAGCGTTTTGTTCTCAATTAGCGAATTGATTCGCAAACACGGTGATGACATAGAAATTGTTGTCATTGCAATCGGACCAGGGTTGCATATTTTGGGACGATCACCCGCTAGACCGGTGGAGCAGGAGGTTAAAGAAAAAGTACAATCTCTTGCCCATTATGGTGTCAACTTTAGAGCGTGCGGGAACACGATGAAAAGTTTGGGCTGGTCGTCAAAAGATCTGTTCAGTTTTGTCGAAGTAGTACCGATCGGTGTCGAAGCCTTGATTGATTTCCAGACCCGTGGGTTCGCTTATATCAGTTGGTGATGCCCTACTAAGAATGAAAACTAGTCGTTATTTAAATGTGATAACTGCCCGCTCTAGATGGGCCGCAGTTGTTTTTTTTGTGCTTGCGTTTCCTTTATTGATTTCTCCAATTAGCGCTTCAGACACGCCATCTGGTGAATTTCACGGTGCGATCGAAACACCGCATCCGAGTTGGTTCAAGGAAAGCTTCCTTGATTTCAGGGAAGATATTGCTGAAGCGAGCGCCGACGGCAAGCGTGTGCTGCTTTACTTCTGGCAACGCGGCTGCCCCTACTGCAACCAGTTGGTGACGGACAACCTAGCGCATCCTGATATCGCGCAGACGGTTCGTGCTCATTTTGACCTTATTGCCATCAATATGTGGGGTGATCGAGAGGTGGTTCGTGTCGATGGGCAGATGTTTTCTGAAAAAACATTGGCTGCAGCGTTACGAGTTCAGTTTACGCCGACCTTGTTGTTTTTTGATGAAAGTGGCCGAATAGTATTGCGGCTCGATGGTTATCATCCGCCGACCGACTTTCTGAAGGCAATGGAGTACGTTTATCTTCGGCGTGAAAACGAAGAAAGTTTTCACAATTACCTCATGAACGATCGAGGCAATGAAACATTGGTGAAGAGCGAAGTGGAGGAATGGTTTATGCGACCACCGTATCGCCTTAACCGTCATATCGGTAACGCTTCCCGGCCACTGGCGGTGTTTTTTGAACGTGTCGCCTGCAGTCAGTGTGACATTCTTCATCATCAGGTGATGCGTGAGCCGTTGACTCATCAATTGGTTAAGCGATTCGATAACGTGTTGCTTGATGCTGCAGCTCAGACACCTGTGATTACGCCGTCGGGGACAACGACGACGGCCGCTCGTTGGGCTAAAGAACTGGACATCAATTATTTTCCGACAGTCGTATTGTTTGATCCAAACGGAACAGAAATTGTGCGGGCGGAAGCCGCGTTTCGAACCTTTCACATGCAGTCGTTGTTTGACTATGTGTTGACCGGTGCTTATCGCACGCAGCCAAGCTTACAACGTTACTTATCGACTCGCAGTGAGCTGTTAAGGGAAGCGGGCTATGATGTCGACATCTGGAGTTATGACCTGCCAATCTCATTCGATGGCCAGTCGGTCTCGCTTGAGAAAATTCAGGCGGTGACGGGAGGAGTCGCAGCAGTGGGTGATTGACTAGCTGCGAAGGTGCTGGTCGGCGGGCCCCGATCGAGGATGGCTTCCAGGCCCTTACCCTCGTCATCAGCAAGGGCTGCGGCACAGCCGTCCTTAAGCCACGCGGTGGCGGTGACCGGCGCCAGGAGGCCGGCGAGTGCGGGAGTGACAATGCGCTCAAGCAGGTGGTCAAAATGACGATTTGCTCGCTCGCGAGTATCGCTGTAGCCCTTAATAAGGCGCGCGCAGCAGATGACTTCAAACGCGAAGTTCAGATCCATCTTGGCAGCGTGTATGGCAGCGTCAAGCCAGCGTTCGATCATCGCTTGCTCTAGGATAAATCGGTAACTGTTGCGTCGACGTATGCTGAGCCAAGCCAGGAACCGCAGTCGAATCATCCCCCAAATGGTGTCTGAACGCAGGTGCATGGGCAGGTGGAGGCGATGCGTAATGCCTCGGTTGTCGGCCCACTGCATAAGCCTGCGACCGACGCCAGTCGGTAAGAGAGTGGCGAATTCCTCAATGCCAGGATTAAGGAACTCGGTGATGCGAACCGGTTCATCGAATGTGGCACCTGATTCCTGGCGAACTCGTGCGATACGTTTGCGGCGTGACTTAAGATCGGCGACTCGCATGACGTCTTCGTAGGACATCCATAAGGCGAGATGTCGTGCCGCTTCACGGGTCAGGGTTGTGTTGTCCGATTGTTTGGTTTCCCGGTCTATAGCCGCTATACGCTCGACTCGATCAAGATACAGAGCCGCATACTCTGTGTCTTGGTAGTCAATCAGACGTGCAATGCCAGACTCTATGACATCCAGCGCAGTAGCAGGAAGACGCTGTCTGGCACGGGTAATTAACGGATGAGCAACGTGCCCGGTAAGGGGCGAAGCGTTACTGAGATCGACTGCATTTTCGCTTACTGACGGTGTGTTGGCGAGTTCTAGGCCTGCACGAAAACCCTTAAGATTGGATGCAACGGAAATGCCCCGAGTGGTGATTGCTGTTTCCAGCGCATTGTTCTGAAATGGTAATAGTCCTGTGCCGGCAATGGCCCCAAGCATGATGGCGTTAAGTGCCGTGTTTCGTTCGCGTGCCAGGTCGACGAGATCACTCATTACGAGACGGTGCGAAAGTTCACGGGCCGCGGTCATAATGCCCTGCGTATCGAAACTGCCATCCCCCAATGCGGTTCGCTCGGCCATGGCGTAAATGCGGTGGGTTGAGGCAATGAGCGTGGTTCGATCCGGGCTCACCAGTCCTTTCTCAAGCAACCGACCGGCTTCGATTAACTCCGAGGCAACTGCAATGTCTATATATCCCGGGGCCGGATAGAGGCCAAAGACGGGATCGATGGCGTGGCCTTCGGGAGCGCGCATCATTTCAAGATAATACGTAGTTGCGCCGGTTCGTTGTGCGACGCCAGGAATGGAGGTTGATTGAATCAGGATGCCGGAATGTTTGGCGCCTTCAACGATCCAGTCCGCGAGCAGACCACCACCCTCCCCACCCATAGCAGCGATGACGATGGTTAGAGGGCGGTCAATACCAGGCTTCGAGGAACTCATACCGGGAGAGCATCTTTACCGCTCAAATGATGCGTAACGGTACGCCGGAGTCGGTGTAGTGCGGACTCAAACCACCCCGGATTGCGAATCCGTTCAGCACGGTAGAATGATGGACACAGGATGGCGGCGTGCGAGACTTCGCCACAAAGACCGCAGCCGACGCAACTATCAATCACAGTCGCAATCGGGTCTTCGCGCAGAACATCTGGATTGGGTTTAATGGTCAGTGACGGGCATCCGGAAAGGCGAATGCACGAATGATCTCCCGTGCAGGTCTCAGGATCGATACCGAAACGCGGTGTGATTACCTTCTTTCCCGCTGCCAGTTGTTCCTGGATCTGAGGACGAAGGCGCCGCTGCAGGGCCAGCTGGCACTCGCTTTCTGCGATGATGACTTTCAGCCCACCGGTTGTTGTGGTGAGTGCGTCGCGAAGGGTTTTCACCATGCGGGCAACGTTGTATGTCACACGGGTTCTTATCCACTGCACCCCGACACCTTGCAGAGCGGCCTTGATGTGGTGGCCAGTACGGACCCGTGTGGAGGGATGCTTGGTAGAAGGAAGATATTGCTGGCCGGTAGCAGACGAGTAGCCGTTGTTCATGATGACAAGCACTGAATCGGCCCGGTTGAACACGGCACCTGAGATACCGCTAGACAGGCCGTTATGCCAGAAACCACCATCACCCATAATTGAGATAGTGCGTCGTTTCATGGCGGGGTTGACTGCTGCCGAACTGGCCAGCCCGAGCCCGTAGCCGAGCACCGAATTGCCGAGGTTGAACGGCGCCAGGGTCGAGAACGTGTGGCATCCGATGTCGGCGGCAATATGGACATTGCCAAGTTCGCGTTGCACAAGTTTGATAGCGGTAAATACGGGTCTTTCTGGACAGCCTGTGCAGAACGTCGGTGGTCTCGGTGGCACGGGAGCGCCGAGTTGAGTGCTCGCGCTGGATTTCAGATCATCGATGCGGGCCACGATTCCATCTCTGCGATCTGTTGTTATGCTTGGCGCACTGTTCTCAAGAAAGGTGGCAATGCCTTTTAGCAGTACCTCGGCGACATATTCTCCTGCCATGGGTAGAATATTCTTTCCAAAGACGGCAGTTTGGATGTCGCCTTTGCGCAGAATGCTCTCGATGGCCTGCTCAAGAAATGCGGGTTGGCCCTCTTCGACGATTAGTACCGATCGTTTCGACGCGCAGAACTGAGTGATCTCGTCTGGCACCAACGGATAGGTGACGTTAAGGATAGCAAGTGGTATGCGCGATTCGCCATAGGTATCGGCGAGTTCGAGTTGCTGTAGTGCCCGCACTACTGAGTTGAATAGCCCGCCTTGCATGATAATGCCAACATCGGAGCGCGAGCCTTCATGGTATTCATTCAGTTTGTGTTCGGTAATAAATTGAATGGCTGCCGGGTAGCGTTGCTCAATCTTGTGCTTTTCCTGCGCGTATGTGGCCGGTGGCAAGCAGATGCGGCTGTAGTCAAAGTCTGGTTCCTCCAGTACTCGGCGACGAGAAAATGCGGGCCTACGATTATCTCTGGCAACGAACCGACCGTGCATGTGACAAGCGCGGATACGGAATTCAATCATGACCGGAGTGTTAGATGCTTCGGAAAGATCGAATGCTTTTTCCACCAGATCGACTACCGTTGGTAAATGTGGCCGGGGATCAAAGAGCCACAATTGTGATTTCATGGCAAAGGCATGGGAGCGCTCTTGGATGACGCTCGCGCCTTCTCCGTAGTCTTCGCCAAGCACAATCACTGCACCGCCCTTAACGCCAGCCGACCCAAGGTTAGATAAGGCATCGGATGCCACGTTGGTGCCAACAACCGATTTCCACACTGCCGCGCCACGCAAAGGATAGTTGATTGACGCACCCAGCATGGCCGCTGCCGCCGCCTCGTTGGCGCAGGTCTCAAAGTGCACGCCCAGATCATCGAGAATCTCATGTGCGTCACCCAAGACATCCATCAGGTGAGAAACGGGTGCGCCCTGGTAACCGCCGACATACGATACCCCTGCCTGCAGCAGCGCCTTGGTGATCGCTAGAATACCTTCGCCATGGAAGATCTCGCCCTCACCAAGCTGCAGGTCTTGTACTTCCTTTGCAAACGATCGTTCCAACGGCTGTTTCCCCGGTTAGTGCGGGTTGTGCATAGCACGAGGCAGGCAGTTAACTGGACCCCGTGAGTCGCTGCCAACTGACGTGATATTAACCTGATGGAGCGGGATTAAGGTGCAGTTTTCTCACAGGACTCTGCCGGGATATGGGCTTTGCACTAACATTGGCAATCGGTTAAGAAAAATGATGTCGTCCCAATGACAATACGATTAACTAACGATGGCCAAAAGGACTGACCAACCATGAAAATCGAGACACTGTTGCCTTTGGGGAAACTCGACCCTGGAGTCCGGGCGGCGGACAATCCCATGGATATTGGTACGATTGGTGCTGCCGCGAGAGAAGTGGAGGCGCTTGGATACGATGGTCTAGTGGTAGAGGAGACAAAAGAGGATCCCTATGTTGTCATAGCGCTCGCCGCGCAGGCGACCCGCACATTGGGCCTTGCGACCTCGGTCGCCTTGGCTTTTCCGCGTAGCCCCACTGTCACAGCAATGACTGCATGGACCCTGCAAAAATTGTCTCAGGGGCGTTTCGTGCTGGGACTGGGTTCTCAGGTCAGAGGCCATATTCGACGTCGCTTCGGATTGGAATATCATCCTCCGGGACCGTGGATGCGGGAATATATCGATGCGCTGCGTTGCGTATGGGATTGTTGGCAGCACGGCACGGCGCTGGATCACCGCGGCGATCGCTACCAACTCAACTTGATGGTGCCCTTGTTTAACCCGGGTCCGATTGATCATCCGATTATTCCCATACATATTGCAGCTGTGAATCCGTATATGTGTCGGGTTGCGGGCGAAGTGGCTGATGGAGTCCGGGCGCATCCGGTGTGCACGCCGCAATACATTGCCGAAGTGATGTTGCCGGCAGTTGCTGATGGTGCGGCGCGTCGGGGCCGAGACCCGCGCCAAGTTGCGATGTGTATGAAACCGTTGGTGGCAACAGCTGCAGACGAAGCGACTTTGGCACAACGCATCGAAACGGTGCGTGCGCGAATTGCTTTTTATGCCTCTACGCCAGGTTATCGTGCAGCGTTTGAAGTCCACGGCTTGGGTGAGCTGGCGGATCGGTTAAGTCAGTACTCACGCGCACAGCGCTGGCAGGAGATGGAAAAATTGATCGACAATGATGTCCTTCACACTTACGCTGTGGTCGGGACCTATGATCAAATTGGTGATCTTTTAAAGGCCCGTTTCGGTAAGTTAGTGACACACTTGGAATTCAGTATACCGGTCGACACAAATTCAGATCGGACGAAGCTAAGGTCGTTACTGACGGAACTTCGCAGCATTGTTTGAAGGCGATCATGGGAGATAGAGGCTAGATGACGAGCGTTCCTGGAGATGCAGTGCCGATCGCTATTCCGACCGAGGTGTTTGATTTGCCGGTACATGAGATGCGGCGTGGGTACCGCAGCGATGTGTATTTCTGGCGTGCCAAGCGCACCTTGGAGCGGGTTGGACACCGAGAGATAGCAACCGTTCAGGTTTTCCAAAAGCAGCAGGCAGTGCTTTGTGGCGTGGAAGAATCTCTCGCTATCTTATTGCTGGGCGTGGGCCATTATCGAGATTCGGCGAGGGCGTTTGATTGGTTCGATGAATTGATTGAACTTAAAAAGCGAATTCGCTCACTGTATCGAGGCGATCCGGTCAAGTTGCGCGAGGCGCTTGAGCAGAGGCGTTGGGTGGAGGGGGCGCTTGACCAGGAATGGGTCAGTCATGCG
>DUBL01000301.1 GCA_012960345.1 Gammaproteobacteria bacterium
CAGCCTGTGACTGGGGTATTTCAGAGCCGCTAGGGGTCGCAAAGACGGCTCATCTTGCTTTGGAAAGTGGTATTCCAGAGGAACAGGTAAGGCTAGCGTGCTACCAAAACGCCCTTGACGCTTATGGCCAGAGTGGACAGATATCCGAGAATGACTGGCTGGATCCAGCACCCATTGACCAGCGTACCGTCTACGAGGGGAACTCGATTCTTCGCGGTGGGCGAGAACCTATGGTCGTCCAGCCTGGCCGCCGAGAAGACGATTTCATTATTGAGTAGGGGCCCCAACGAGCGCTCTTTAGTGCTTTCTTAAGTCTGTTGAGGGAAGTGTGGGAAACACATCCCTTTATTTAGCCGCAAGTAGACGATTTGAGACGAGTAATTGTCTAAATCTCTGCTAACTTTGCCCCGAATACAACAGATATGGGTCAGTTACTTGGCGATAGACAGGGTTACTCTGAGTAGCTATATTGTTTATGTGGTTTTCACACCCTCATCATGTCGAATTATATTACCGGTCATGATGTTGGGATTTAAGGAGGAAATTTAGATGCAAATACGAAAAGCGTTAGTTGTTTCGGTGGCTACTGCGTTGCTCGCTTTGAGTGGCTCAGCAGGTGCTGTGAAAGTAAAGATGGTGCCGCATGTGAGTAAGATTAATACACCGTTAGCGATGGTGCAGCCGGCAGGCGATGATCGTCAGTTCATCGTAGAACAGTTCGGTTTGATTAAGATTCTGCACCCCAACGGTCAGTTGCAGGGTGATCCGTTTCTGGATGTTCGAAATCATATCCCGCAACTGTGGAAGGATTTTGACGAAAGAGGACTTTTGGGTTTGGCCTTTCATCCAGACTACGCGAAAAACGGCAAGTTCTATATTGCCTACAGCGGCCATCTTGACTTTCAGGGTGACTTGGGCAAGGAGTTCTGGTGGGATCACACCAACACGGTGGCGGAGTACACCGTCTCAGCGGACGATCCAAATCGGGCCGATGCGGACTCGGGTCGTGTCATCACTGCAATCGATTGGCCACAGTTTAATCATAATGGTCACTGGATAGGTTTTGGTCCCGACGGATACCTTTACATTTCTTCCGGTGACGGTGGTTATGCCAATGACTGGGGAATTGGTCATAACGTGACCGAAGGTAACGGGCAGGATCTGTCTGTACTAAACGGGAAAATACTGCGTATCGATGTTAACGGCTATGATGCTGGTTCATACAGCATTCCTGCTGATAATCCCTTTGTGGGTAAAGACGGCATTGCGCCGGAGATCTATGCGTTTGGTCTGCGTAATCCGTGGCGCTGTTCCTTCGATACTGGTAGTGGTGCATTGTTTTGTGGCGATGTGCAGCAAAACAGCTATGAAGAAGTTTCGGTGATTGAGAAGGGCGGTAACTACGGCTGGCGCCGGATGGAAGCGACTCATTGCTTCGATTATCAGAAGCCAGACAATCATCCGACCTGGTGTGATGCAGGTGGGCTTACATCGCCTATTCTTGAGTACAACAACTGCACCGCGCAACCAGATGGTTGTAAGGGAGTTTCCGTTACCGGCGGTTACGTTTACCGTGGCGCTCATAAGGCGTGGGACGGTAAATACATCTTCGGTGACTGGAGTAAGGGTTTTGCCGAGATGGATGGCCAGATTTTCATGGGGACCAAAGGAGCGGATGGTAAATGGTCAATGGAAATTGCCGAGGTGACAAATCTCGCTGAATTGAAAGGATTGGGCCAGACTCAGACAGGTAAATTGCCTTACGTTCTAGCCTTTGCTCAAGATAATGCGGGCGAGGTGTATGCTCTGACGTCGATCACGACGGGTCCGGTGGGAACGCTGGATACTATCTATAAAATTGTGCCTGCCGATTAGCAGTTAGGTAGCGAGTCGACACTTAAGGTACGCCGCCGGCTTTTGTCGGCGGCGTATTTTTTAATCCAAGACGAAGCGCGTGGGCGCCGTGTGACTGGGTATCGCTCATGCGAAGAGGATCATTAGACGTGATCAAACGCCACAAGGTTGGGCCGAGAGGATGGCTGTCAGAGGCTATCGTGTTGTTGCTATCGATCTGGGTTTTAACAGTACCGAACGTTGTGTGGGCCGAGACGACTGTTTCAGGTGACGCTGAGGCAGCTGTGTTTTCACCTGAGTATATGGCGGATGTTAAGAACATTGAGTTGGGTAAGACGTTATGGCAGAAGCAATGTCGGCATTGTCACGGTGCCTCTGCTTATCCCGGCAAGGCACCAAAACTAAAGCCGTATAAGTACAAGCCCGCGTTTGTCTACAAGCGGATCACGAATGGATTTCGCAAGATGCCTTCATGGAAAGCCGTTTTCTCTACAGATGAGCGCAGGGCTATCGTCACCTATGTGATGGATAATCAATTTTCACCATGAATATGGTCTCAAGTCAGCGCCTTGGCTGGCTCAAATACGTGATAACCAGTGCCACGAGGGCAATCATCATACCCATCCCCTCGCGGGCCAATTCCGCCTGGGACGTGGTCATCGCAAGGTCGCCGTGCCACCAGATAGCTGGTTTCCAAAAACCCGGAACATCAGGCCAGTACAAACCCACACCGACTAGGGCCAGGGCTATGCAAAGACCAAGCAGTCGGCGCGCACTTTTTCGTCGAGTAAGGGTCGGACTGACCGCGGTTAGTCCCGCCCAGAGCGCAGGGATGGCATAGATGGTTGCCCACAGCCAGGGGTCAGGATCATTGTATTGCAAAAGGGCAAACATGAGCATGAGCAGGCAAACTAAGCTATTTAGAACAATCATGAGTCAATTCCAGGGTCAGTGTTGAGAAATACCTATATCCGGCCTGAATAATCGGTAGCGACGCTTAACTACCAGTTTACCGAATTTTCGAACAACAGCGCATCTTAAGAGTTCTAACATGTTAAAGGCCGCTCCCAACCAAATTGGTGCCCAAGACAGTGTGGTTTCAGACACGTCCACCGAGCTTGCCTGGCAGGAATTCTCAGTACCCTACCGATTTCCCGTGGTATTCACCGAGGGGCTTTTTGATGGGGCTAATCGCGCCTTGCGGGATAGACTTTGCGAGATAGAAGCAAAGAAAAGACACCGCTGCGTGTTCTTCGTCGACGATGGTTTAACCAAAACATTCCCATCTTTGCTCGGGGATATCAGTGCTTATTGCGATCTTCACAACGACGCGATTGACCTTGTGGCCGATCCGGTAGAGATGCCAGGAGGGGAGATTGTTAAATCGGATATTCATTTTGTTGAGCGAATGCAGCAGGTGATCTTTGATCACCATATCGATCGCCATTCCTTCGTGATTGGGGTGGGCGGGGGCGCGATGCTGGATGCGGTTGGGTTGGTCGCCGCGACGGCGCACCGTGGGATTCGGCATCTGCGGATTCCAACTACTGTGCTTGCTCAGGCCGATTCAGCTGTTGGGGTGAAGAATGGTATCAATCTTTACGGTGTTAAAAATTATATCGGCACCTTTGCTCCGCCATTCGCCGTTTTGAATGATCTTAATTTTGTGATGGGACTCCCGAGTCGGGATAAGATTGCTGGCATGGCTGAAGCGGTCAAAGTCTCACTTATTAGAGATGCCGCCTTCTTTGCTTGGCTTGAACGTAATTCAGATTTTCTGGCGACATTTGATCGTTCTGCTATGTCGACGTTAATCAAGCGCTGCGCCGAGTTGCACATGCACCAAATCGCCCACGGTGGCGACCCATTTGAAATGGGTAGTGCGCGACCGTTGGACTACGGTCATTGGTCGGCACACAAGCTAGAAAGCATGACCCGTTATCACCTGCGACACGGCGAAGCGGTGGCCATCGGATTGGCTCTCGACGCGCGTTACTCTGTGTTGGTTGGGTTGCTCGACCCGGGACTTGAAGACAGAATCTGCTTTCTTCTGGAACACCTGGGTTTCAAGCTATGGCATCCCGCCATCGAACGAAAGCGTTCTGGAGGAGAATCGGAAATCTTAGCTGGGCTAAGGGAGTTTCGCGAGCATTTGGGTGGGGAATTGACGATTACGCTTCTTGCCAGTCTCGGTACAGGGATTGAAGTTCATGAAATGGACGAGAAACTGATCGCCGAATCGATTGAGTGGCTGAAGTTTCGGCAATTGCCTTAAATGCACCTGGCAGGTGAGCCCGATCTTGGGCACCTTACCTACTGCACCAATATTCATGCTGGCAATAGCTGGCCTGAGGTTCGCGCGGGCCTTGAGAAAAATTTACCGTTGATCCGAACAGAGGTCGCAGGCGAGGCTCCTTTTGGAGTGGGTCTTCGCCTGTCTGCAGCCGCTTCGACCTCCTTACAACAACCCAAGCCACGAGCCGAGTTACTGGAACTTCTGGAAACGGGTAATCACTATGTGTTCACTCTGAACGGATTCCCATACGGACCATTTCACGGGGAACAGGTGAAGGCCGGCGCCTACCGGCCGGATTGGGGCTCGCCAGCACGGCTCGCATACACCAACGAATTGGCCGATCTGCTAGCCGACTTGTTGCCTGAAGCATTGATCGGGAGTATCAGTACGGTGCCAGGGACCTTTAAGCCGTGGGCCAAAGGGAACTTGAGTGGCATTGCAGAGAATCTGATAGCCCACGTGGCTCACTTGTATGGGATAGAGGCGCGAGTGGGTCGGCATATTGCTCTCGCGTTGGAGCCGGAACCTTGTTGTTTACTAGAGACAGTCGAGGAGACCATTCAATTTTTCAATCAGTATCTTTTCTCATCCTCGGCGTGTTCTAGGCTGGCGAAAACCCTTGGGATGACAAAGCCTGCGGCGGAAGGTGTACTGCGTCGGCATCTTGGTATTTGTTACGACGTGTGTCACGCAGCGGTAGAGTTTGAGAATCCAGTCCAAAATATCGCCGACCTCGATGCGGCGGGTATTACCATTGCAAAGCTTCAATTGAGCTCAGCGATCAGGGTGCCCGAGGTGACGCCCGCTGCGCTGGATGTCCTTGGAAAATTTGATGAGCCGGTATACCTGCACCAGGTGGTTGAGAAACGAGGGGATCAATTTTCCCGTTATCTCGATCTGCCTGAGGCTTTTGCGGCCGCGGCGGATAGCTCAAATGGGGAGTGGCGAATTCACTTTCATGTGCCGGTTTTTCTTGAGCAATTACCAGGCTTAGGGACTACACAGAATTTCCTTCGTGAGATTCTCCAACTGCACCGAAGCCATCCTTTGAGTGCGCATCTTGAGGTTGAGACTTATACCTGGGATGTGCTGCCGGCTGAACATCGTAACGTTACGGTGGCGGGTGCCATTGCGAGGGAGTTGCAGTGGGTCAAAGACGTGATTGAATCATGAGTCTCCTCGTCGCGCTCAAACTCGGTCGAGTATCCAATTTACCAACAGTCTGGACCAATACTGTGGCGGCCATTGTTTTAGCCGGTGCGGGGGTCACCAGTGCTGCTACGCCGGCGCTATTGGTTTCCATGACGTTATTTTATCTTGGTGGGATGTATCTCAACGATGCATTTGACGCGGACATCGATGCGCGGGAACGGCCTGAACGTCCTATTCCAGCCGGCGACATTGCCAGAAGCTCTGTCTTTTGCGCTGGGTTCGTCCTGTTAGCCGGAGGGCTGGCCCTGTTGTGTTTGGCAGCATACCAAAGTCCCGAGCATACGGGGGTGTGGCCTGGCGTGAGTGGAGTCATATTGGCCGGGGCCATCATGTTCTATAACTGGCATCACAAAGGGAACGTGTTGAGTCCTGTTGTGATGGGACTTTGCCGGTTATTGATTTATGTTTCGGTCGGGTTTTGTTTCGCAGTGGTACTGCCCCTGCCGCTATTGATCGGAGCGATTTTACTGTTTTCGTATTTGATCGGTTTAACTTACGTCGCCAAGCAAGAAAACCTGGGCGAGGTGAAGAATCTCTGGCCCCTGCTATTTTTAGCGGCGCCCGTCATCTATGGTGGTGTTCTGAGCAGTGAAGCCTGGCCCACGTTTGCTTACTGGGCCATTTTTGTGGTCGCAATTGTGGCCGCGCTATGGTTGGTTCGCCGTCGTCAACCCGGAGACATTCCACGGGCCGTCGTTACTTTAATCGCAGGCATGTCGCTGCTGGATGCCATCTTGATCAGTGGGGTCGGTGAGCCCGGCCTTGCGCTAGTCGCGGTACTGGGGTTCGCGCTGACCCTCGGTCTGCAACGGGTGGTCAGTGGCACCTGATGTTTAAGAGGCGTCGGTCATACGCGAGATCCAAAAAGGTGGTCCAGGGTCAATTGTTTGAAATCGACTGCATTAACATGACCATCAGGCATTAAATCGGAACGGGAGCTGATGACCAGTGGCCCATCTGCCGCATCGTCGGTAGGGCGGCCGTGAGAGCCTTTGACGAGTTGGGTATCCTTTAGCGAGATGACATCGAGTAACGTTCGCATACCCAACTTCCGTCGCGCGAGTCGGCTTGCCATCGCCATCATAGGCCATCGGATTTCAGGATCGACGAATAGCTCTACCGGGTCGTAACCAGGTTTGCGATGAATGTCGACGGTGCGGGCGTAATCCGGCGCCCGCTCATCGTCCAACCAGTAGTAATAACTAAACCAACGATCTGCCTCGCTAACCGCAACGAGTTCTCCAGCACGTGGATGAGCTAAGCCTGCGGCCCGTTTTTCTTCCGCGTCCATCACTGTTTCGACCCCGTCCAGTGCTACCACGAGCGAGCGAACGGCAACAAGGTCGTCCTGCGAGCGCACATAAATATGAGCCAATTGATGATCGGTGACAGCAAATGCTCGTGATGCGCCCGGATCAATTACGTCACGACCCATTTCAACTTTGACTTGAAGTAAGCCGGCCTCACGTAATGTGCGATTGATATGAACCGCGTCTCGTACCGGCGTAATTCCATATTCTGAGACAACAATAACCTGGCGCCCCGAGCGATCGGCCGCGTCAATCAACTCCCCACACAAGGCGTCGACTTCGGCAAGGTCTTGTTTGATGCGTGGGTGCGAGAGATCAGGACCAAGTCGCTGAAGGTTGTAATCGAGGTGTGGGAGATAGGTTAAGGTCAGCGTGGGGTGACGAGTCGCCATGACTTGTAGCGTGGCATCTGAGATCCATTTGCTTGAGGTGATATCGGCGAGCGGTCCCCAGAATTTGAATAGTGGAAACATGCCGAGTGATGCATTTAATTCATCCCGTAGTGCTGAAGGATACGCGTAATGGTCCGGAATTTTTCGGCCGTCAGCCGGATACATGGGCCGCGGCGTTGCGCTCCAGTCAGCGCTTGAATACATGTTGTACCACCAAAACATCTTTGCGCAGGTGAAGTTGGAGTCAAGGGATTTAGCGGCTTCCCAGATTTTCTCCCCCGCGACAAGTCGATTAGATTGCCGCCATAGCCAGACCTCTGATAGGTCCCTAAAGTACCAGCCATTGGCAACGGCACCATGGCCATCTGGCATTAAACCGGTTACTAGGGACGACTGGACAGTACAGGTGACAGCCGGTAGTACAGTGTCCATGGGACGCATCGCGCCACGGGCGACCAACCGCTTCAGGTGAGGGGTGTGGTCGCTGATGAGATTGGAGGATAGTCCGACCACGAGAATCACCAGGGTTGGATTCATCTGCTTATACCTTTCTCATGTTCGGTTTGTGACGGTAATTTGTTGAGCGACCCTAACATAAAGGCTGTGGCCGTAGAGTCAGTTCATTAATAAATTTAGTTTGAATTAAGTTGAGTGCCTTGAACACTCGCCGGTATTGCGCTAGCTTGGCTGAGTGATGCCACTACAAATCGAACACTCTTTTGACTTTGATTCGATCGTCAAAGTCTTTGGTTTTTTTTGGAGCAGCATAGCGGTTGGTAAAGCCGGGGATCATTTAGGGGGCAGTGAGTGATGGAAAGGGTCATATTGGTTGACAAAGACGATGTCGAATGTGGTGATATGGAAAAAATGCAAGCGCATGAGATGGGTGTATTGCATCGAGCCTTTTCTCTTTTTGTATTTAATAGTCAAGGAGCATTGTTACTTCAGCGTAGAGCGCAGGACAAATATCATAGCGGTGGACTGTGGACCAACACCTGTTGTAGTCATCCGCGCCCCGGAGAAAGCGTCCTCGGGGCAGCCCAGCGTCGATTAGTGGAGGAAATGGGCTTTGTTTGCGATCTGACGCATCAGTTTACTTTTGAATACCGGGCCGAATTAGGAAATGGTCTCACCGAACACGAGGTAGATCATGTGTTCAGTGGCCATTACGAGGGATCAGTGTCACCAGATCCGGGCGAAGTTGCAGAGTATCAGTATGTCGAAGTGGACGAATTAGCGCGACAGATACAGACCCACCCGGAACGATTCACCCCTTGGCTAAAAACGGTCTGGGATGATTATCGTTCTTGTTTCTAGGTGTCAGGTATTCCCCGGTGAGTCGATAACGCGAACTGTCGGTGGGGACTGCTAGAGATTTGAAAATCATGTTCCAACAGCCCTTTGCGCAATGAGCTGCGACCAACGTAGATGAAGTGTGTCAAGGTCGGTGAATCCGGCAGCCAGCACTTGAGTGGGGCGGCTCGAGGCGTCGGGCGGTTGCCACAGTACGGTCGGGAACCCACTGACACCAAGGGACCGGGCCTGAGCTAACTCGCTCTCAAACGCAGCCTGCACCGCGGCGCTGTTAAGATCACGTTCGAATTCGGTCGGATCGAGGCCGCCTTCAACGGCAAGCGCAATCAAGGTGTCATGATCGGAGGGATCACGGGCCTCGAGATAATAGGCGTGTTGTATTGCGGCGTACAGATGTGCCCGGCCGCCATTTTTCTGAAAGCCTGCTGCGATGACCGCGCGACAGGCGGGATAGGTTGCCCGTTTGGGTTGGCAAGTGTCCCAAAATGAAAAGTTGAACTCAGCACCCGTGCGAGCCTTGACGGCATGCCATGCGCCTTTCACATAGTCCTGAGTCTGAGCATCCATGGGTTCAGTAGCATCCGGTGCCAGGCCTCCCATTAGGTCGGTAACGATTATTGATGGTGGCAACCTAGAGTGAAACGTGTCCCATACCGATCGAAATCCCCAGCACCAGCTGCACATGGGATCAACGACCAGATAGAGCTGACCGAGCATGTTAAGCACTGGTGCGGGCGAAATCACAAACATTGACCATAATGAAGTATGGGTGATCAGACAAAATATGCGATTGAATCTATGGGCATTGTATCAATCCAGAGATACAACGGGATTTACTCAATAATAAGGATTATCAGGACAGTGTGGGCGAGACAAAAGAAGTGGCTTGCTTGTGTGTTTGTTTGTGCTGCGTACCGCGTTATGCCATCTTGATTTTATCAACACGGAGAAAATATTTTGCCAACTGCATTAATACAAGGACGGATCGCTGTTCAGTACGAACAGCTACTAAGAAATGAATTAAACGATGATTGGAAAATTCTTGTGTGGGATCCATCTTTAAATGAACCTGATGAGTTTATTGCTATGGCGCTTGAGGCTGATGCCATCATTGGTGGAAAGATCCCCACACTGAACTGGCCGAAGATACCGAAACTGAAGCTGTTCCAGATTCCGTGGACGGGGTATGACTTTTGTTCACCGGAAACCATGCCAAGGGGGATTCCGGTCTGTAATTGTTATGAACATGAAACAACGATCGCCGAATTCGTCCTTTGTGCCATGCTCGAAACCAAAATTG
>DUBL01000302.1 GCA_012960345.1 Gammaproteobacteria bacterium
GGAATCGCCACTCAATGTCATTGCCAACTTCGAGAAAACAATGGGACTGAGCGACGGGGCAGTCACCCGGGTCATCCTCCAGGGCGGTGATACGGGTCCTTGGGCCTGTCTTGAACGGGGTGAAATCTCGATGGCAGATTTTTGTCAGGAGATCGATGCTCGTTCAGAAAACGCTGGCACACCCATCTCCGGTCAGCGCTTAATGGCCTCCTTCGATGACATGGCAAGAATTCGACCACAGATGATAGAGCTCGTGCGCAAGCTAAAACGGCGTGGCCAGACGGTTGCTGCGCTGACCAACAACTGGCACTCCGGCGGTCTCCTAGAAGATCGTTTTACACAATTACGAGAGGAATTCGATCTCATGGTCGAGTCCTGGAAGGTGGGGCTACGTAAGCCAGAAGTCGCCATCTACGAGCTGGTGCTGAGTCGCCTTGGCACACGGGCGGAAGAGACCGTCTTTCTTGATGACTTCGGCATCAACCTGAAACCCGCACGCGCCATGGGCATGCGAACGATTAAGGTTGGATGTGTCGAAGACGCGATCGACGGGCTTTACGAGGTGTTTGGCGAGCCGATTTGAAATGTTAAGGGAATCGTTGTGAGTCAATCCCATCACATGGTGGACTACACCGCGGCATGTGATACACACGATCTCGAAGTGCCTAAGAATTTCAATTTTGGGCGCGACGTCATCGATCGATTAGCCCAAGACGAGAAGCATGTCGCGCTCGTGTGGTGCGACAAAGACAACAACGAGCGCACTTTGTCGTATGCCGATATCGCCTCGGCTTCAAACCGTGTTGCTCACTACCTGCGATCACAATCCATTCGCAAGGGCGATCGAGTTGTGATCATGCTACCGCGCATCCCGGAATGGCAAATCTGCATCGTTGCCTGTCTCAAACTCGGCGCTATTCCCATTCCCTGTATCACCATGCTGTCAAAAAAAGACGTGCACTACCGAGTGCAACATGCCGGTGCAGTTGCCGCCATCACCCTATCTTCAGAGATAGTCAAGTTTACAAGCTGTGATCAGATGCTTCGGGCCCGACTCGCCATCGGCAGTACCGATGCGCCATGGGATGACTTCTCGATAATCAGTCAATTTCCCGGAACATTCGATAGTTGCGACATGGAGCGACTCGATCCCGCCATTATGTACTACACCTCTGGTTCAACTGGACAGCCCAAGGGGGTATGTCATCCAGCACAGAGCCTTTTTACCTGGCGTTACTCTGCACACTACTGGTTGTCCTTAACTGACCGGGATGTCATGTGGTGCACAGCAGACACCGGTTGGTCAAAGGCCGGCACCAGCATTTTGTTTGGACCATGGAGTCAAGGCAGCACGGTGTTCTTTTATGATGGGCCGCTTGAACCCAAACGTCGTTTCGAGCTCATTGAAAAATATCAGGTGACCGTATTTTGCGCCGCTGCTACAGAACTCCGTCAACTGATTCGCGAGTCGGTCGACGAGTTTGATTTGTCTTCGCTTCGGCTGACGGTCTCCGCTGGCGAATCGGTAAACCCTGAAACACTCGATGCTTGGAAAGCCTTGACCAGCGTCCCACTACTCGACGGTTATGGACAGACAGAAACTCTGATGACAGTACTCAACTACCCGGGTATGTCAGTAAAGCCGGGTTCCATGGGACGAGCCTTACCCGGTATTCGGACTGCCATTCTGCTGGAGTCGGGAGAATTAAAACACACCGGCGACGAAGGTGAACTTCTGATCGGTCTACCCAACACACAAACCATGCTCCGTTACTGGAATGATCCTGTGAAAACTAAAGCCGCTCTGCTCACGAGAAATGATCAAACGTGGTTCAAGACGGGCGACCATGTTGTACAAGACAACGATGGCTATTTATTTTACCGCGGACGCACTGACGACATTATCAGCTCCTCCGGCTACCGCATCGGGCCACAGGAGGTGGAAAACGCATTGATTGAACATCCTGCAGTGCGCGAAAGCGCAGTCATTGGGGTACCCGACGAAGAACGGGGTGAGATTGTTAAAGCATTTGTCATATTGAACGATCCTAATGCCGCCGGCCCACAACTGGTCGATGAACTACAGAAGCACACCAAAGCGACTACTGCACCCTACAAGTATCCCCGACAAATTGAATTCGTCAGCATCCTGCCAAAAACAGTCAGCGGGAAAATTCAGCGCCAGCTGTTGCGTAAACACGCAGCGCGTAAGTGATCGACAAACCGGGTATTGACTACTTTTCAACATAACATTGGATCCGCACATGACAACAACATCCACACCTCCCTTACTCGGCTATGCCGATCGACTATCCGCCAGACCAGGCGAGAGCGTGGCAGTAAAGGTCAGTTGCACGCTCGAGGAAGACTTCCGTGCGAGTCTCGTTCGCATTATCTGCGCCGATCCAAATCCCTCAGGTCCGGGCATCATAGAGGAATCCGTCCCTGCCAATTTCGCAGCGGGCTACCCGGCACGGGTACAACCCTTTACTCCAGGATCGTACGCGCTCATTTCACTGAGAGACGATCTGACACTGCCAACAACGATGACAGTGAGTGCGATGATCTGGCCGACAAAACCTGGACATTCTGAACAAGCGGTTATGTCCTTCTCGAAGCGTAATAACCCTAGGACCTGGTTCGTGCTGGGCGTTGACGACACCGGCCATGGGTTTTGCCGAATTCTCCTGGCCGATGGCTCATCAGCCCAAGTAACGCTGCTAACAACCCTACGCGAACGAATCTGGACTCGACTGTGGGCCGCCATCGACACAGACACCGGCCAACTAACGGTCGGCAGTCATAACGAAGGACGGGGGGAAAGCAACACAACGACTCTTGAAACCAGGGCCGCGGACAACACCACCGGGAAAGGTGAAATACTCATCGCAGCGACTCGCACTGAAGTTCATGCTTGCCATTTCAACGGAAAGATCGACTCACCCATGATCTATGATCGTTACCTCGATCAAGCTTCACTGCTTGACGAAACCAGTGATCCGACAGAGCACCTGTTTGCGCGTTGGGATTTCAGTGTTGGGATGAGCACCACACAGATTCACGACATCGGCCCCCACGCGCTCAACGGATCGCTGATCAATTACCCGGCCAGAGCCATGACGGGGTGGAATTGGGACGGGTCTGAAATGTGCTGGCGCCATGCCCCTTGGCAGTACGGCGCTATTCATTTTCACGACGACGATATCTATGATTTCAATTGGGAAACGGACTTCGTTTTTCATGTTCCCGATCACCTTAAGTCGGGTGTCTATGGAATCCGTCTTACCCATGGCAACCACACTGACACCATACCGCTTGTCGTCTGCCCACCGCGCGGACAACAAGCCGCCCGGCTATGCGTATTGATTTCTACATTTACCTGGACCGTCTACGGCAACCACGCACGACCGGACTACAACGCGAACTGGCAGGACAAGATAAAACAATGGAATGCCTATCCATGGAATCCTGCTGCATTTCGACACTACGGTCTTTCAACCTATAACTTTCACAGCGATGGCAGCGGCATTTGTCACTCGAGTCACCTTCGACCGTTGTTTAACCTGCGACCCGGCTACTTAACTTTTGGTGCCAGCGAGTGTTCGGGGCTACGTCACTTCCAGGCTGACAGCCATCTCACAGCATGGCTGGAAGCCAAAGGCTATGACTACGATGTGATTACCGATGAAGCATTGCATGAAGAAGGCCCTGAACTGCTTACCCCTTATGCTGCCGTCACGACGGGCACACACCCCGAATACCACACACGCGAAACGCTAGATGCATTGCAAGCCTATCGCGATCAAGGTGGGCATCTTGCCTATCTTGGGGGCAACGGCTTTTATTGGCGGGTCGCACTGCACCCTGAAAACAAGGGACTGATTGAGATCCGTCGCGCAGAAGGTGGCATTCGCGCCTGGGCGGCAGAACCTGGCGAGTATTACAGTGCAATGGATGGCACTTATGGCGGTCTGTGGCGACGTAACGGCCGCCCCCCACAACGCCTTGCCGGCGTCGGATTTTCTGCCCAAGGCACTTTTTCTGGCTCTTATTATCGCCGCACTGCGGCAAGTTACGACCAAAATGTTGCATGGATGTTCGATGGCATCGAAGACGAGATCTTGGGAGATTTCGGGCTGTGTGGGGGCGGTGCTGCCGGTTTTGAACTTGATCGCGTTGATTACCGACTCGGCTCGCCGGAGAACACCGTGATTCTCGCCTCATCAGAAAATCACGATAATTCCTTTGTTCTGGTTCCCGAAGAACACCTAACGCATATCACGAACTGGCCCGGTGAACCGGCAGAACAACTCATCAGGGCCGATCTAGCTTATATTGAACCCGAGACGGGTGGGGCTATTTTCTCCACCGGTTCCATCACGTTCTGCGGCAGCCTGCCGGTGAACAACTTTCAGAACAATATCTCAACGCTACTTGATAACGTGTTTCACCGCTTCCTAACCAGCTAACGACCGTGTGCGATACACCTATACGGCCAACGCCATGCCATCGGTCGCTGGATCAGCACCGCCGCTCCAAACACCGTCATCGATACGTATGCCGTGAACCCAACCAAACGCATATGACTGCGCCCAACGAATGATCTCGTAATTCATGGCCTCAAGTTCTCGCGTCACAAAACGGGGGATCCGATTACTAACATCGATCGGTGTACTGGTTCCAGAGAAGCGCGGCGCAATCACGGCATCCGTCATCGGCATATCGAAATCAATCAAATTAAGCAAAACCTGTAGCACACCCATCGCAATCTGCGTGCCTCCCGGCGCTCCGATCACGATAAATGGCTCATCGTTTCGGAACACGATAGTCGGGCAAAGAGATGAGAAGCGACTCTTGCCTGGGGCAAGGCTTCCCGCACGACCCGGCCTTGGGTCGAAAACACCCATACAACCGTTGTACATGAATCCCAGCCCGTCTGTAATCACACCTGATGGCATGCCGAGCGAGTGTGTCATCGAAAAGGCATTGCCCTCCTCATCGATCACCGATACTTGTGTGGTGTCCTTTGATTCAGGAACACGCGCCAATCGCTCAACTCGGGCTTGTTCACCATCGCGTATTAACGCTGCCAGCGTCGCCGCATAACGCTTCGATGTCAAACGTTCTAAGGGAATATCGACAAATGCCGGATCGCCCACGTGGGTATCCTTGTCGATCGTCGCCCGCTTCATTGCCTCACTGACGATACGAATATATTCGACCGAATTGTGCCCAATATCACTCAGATCAAAATGCTCAAGCACGTTCAGCATTTGGATTAACATAATGCCACCACCCGGTGGCTGATTGGTAGCAACCTGTAGCCCTCGATAATCTCCACGAAGTGGTTTACCGTGACACGTGCTGTAATCCGAAAGATCCTGTGCCGCCAACAACCCCCCATTCGCCATCATGTCACTTGCAATATGGCCCGCCAATTCACCCGTGTAGAAATCTTCCGCACCGCGTGCAGCGAGGTGTCGCAAGGTATCCGCCATCTCCGGGTTATTCAATCGTTCACCAACCCGCTTCAGTGAACCATCCTTATTGAAGTAAATCTGTCGTCCGGATGCAGTCAATCCCAAACGTTCCGCTGACAGCACTCGACCGGATCCGTCGTTGGTTGTCCACCAATTGTAAACATGGGGGCGCACGATAGCCCCGGTCTTTGCCTCAGCAATCGCCGGCTGCATCACATCGGCCCACGACAATCGTCCCCACGCCTCTTGCGCTTCAGCATAGGCTTTAAGGCTGCCCGGCACAGTGATGGATTGATAACCCACATCGTTAACCCGGCCTTTCAGGATGAACCCAAAGCCATCCCGTGTCTCACCCTCAATCAGATCACTCCACATATCGTCCCGCGTCGCAGCGGGAGACTTGCCGTGAAAGTCAATGCATTCGTGTATGGCCCTACCAGGGAGATACGCCTGCAAACTGCCAAAACCGGCAATGCCGGTCATTTGGGGATCAACGACACCCTGAACCAGAGCACACGCGATCCCCGCATCAACCGCATTGCCACCTTCCTTGAGAATAATCGCTCCCGCTTCCACCGCCTCAGGCTGGGGCGCTACAACCATGCCGTGGGTCATGACAGCACAACCTCCGACAGGTCTGTCACTCGCATGATGATGACCAAGCTAATGACCCCAACGCAGTGCCACTGGGTCTAATGCACGGGCAAGTTCGAGCAGTCCTTGACGGGTTACCGGAGGTAACACCGTCAACGGGTGGCGAACGGCATCACTGGCAATAACGCCACCTTCCTGCATAATGGTTTTGGTGGCACGCAATCCACACTGGCGGTTTTCGTAATTTATCAAAGGCAAAATACTCGCGTACCGAGCGCGGGCCTGGTCACGACGCCCATCGAAAAAATCGGTAAGCACGGGTTTGATTAAATCTGGCAACGTAGCACTTGGCATCGTTCCCGTCGCACCGGCCTCTAGATCTGCCATCAAAGTAATCGCTTCTTCGCCATCGAATGGGCCTTCAATAACACCTTCGCCAACCGCGATCAGAGCGCGCAGTTTGTCAGCCGCCGCAGGCGTCTCTATCTTGAAATAACGCACCTGTGGCAATTCGTGCGCCAACCGAGCCAGAAATGACACCGTCAGCGTGACTCCACTCAAAGGCGCATCCTGCACCATGATGGGGATATCGATCGCCTCGGCTACTGCAGAAAAATGCTCTAACGTTCCGGTTTCGTCCGCGCGCAGTGCGGCCCCATGGTAGGGCGGCATCATCATCAACATCGCAGCGCCTTCCCCGGCTGCTCGTCGGGCACGTGAAATGGCAACATGGGTACTGAAATGACTACAAGTCACGATGACCGGCACACGACCAGCAACGTGCCTAAGACAAACTTCAAGCAATTTGTCTCGCTCCTCATCAGACAACAAAAACTGTTCTGAGTAGTTGGCCAAAATACAAATACCGTCAACGTTCTGATCAACCATGCAGTCAATGACCCTGCGTTGGCCGTCGAGATCCAGTTCACCGCTCTCCGTAAATGGTGTTGGCGCAATAGGAAACACGCCCGAATAAAGTCTCGCTTCAGATTTAGTCATTAAGGGTTCTCTGGCAATTCAAATGAGCTTAAGTATTGGTCATCGGATCAAAGCCCCAGCTAAAAAACGGCACGCCGCCGTCATTCGTGACCTGCACCACTTCTTCTACCCAGATACGTTCAGTTTCCGCACCGGGGTAGAGAATATGCAATGGCACCACCATACCCGCCTCAAGACGCCAATCGACATTCGGTGTCCCATCAGCGGTTACCTGTTCCAGATCCATGTGACTGAGTCCCAGTCCATGAAAAAAGATCAAAACAGAATCTGCTGCAACCACACCGGCCTTGCGATAGACCGAACGACCCAGTGCCTGCAGTTCGCTGACCCGCACACCAGGGCGCATCGCTTCCATTACTACTGCTGCTGCCTCCGAGGTTGCCACAGCATAGCGCCGGGCGTTGCCTACAGGTTGCCCGTCAACAATCCAGGTTTTACCACCATCCCAACAGTAAAGATCAAGTGTGCCGTGACAATCGAACATGACATGCAATCCTTGACTCACTTCGAAATCTTCGAGCCCAGTCTGCAGCATTACGGTCGAATCAACTCCCTGGGGGTGGCCCCAAATCATCGCACCTGGATCACGTACGAAACCACCTAGACCGACAGCGGCACAATGGTACACATGGTTAAATTCCCGCCACGTCATACCACGCTGCCAATTCGCGATCGATTGCTCGATTGCTGCCTGGTTAAGTGCTGTTGATCGCTTAAGCATTGTCACCTCGTGCTCGGTCTTCACCGCACGCGCATACATCATGGGATCGTAGCCATCGACCACCTCCACACCATCCAATCCCAATTGAAAACCGAAACGCATGTCATCAAATGCGACCCGGCCCCGCGATAACCCAAGATCAGCAAGCGCTCCCTGGCAAGCTGCTGACATTGAATCGGAGAAATTTTGTCGAACGCTTTGAGCCCAGCCATTCTTTCCCGAAGCGGGTGAAATAAACCGATCGATGTCATTTTCTGCCGGGGGAAGGTCCAAGGGCAGCATGACTGCTCGAAATGATCGTATATCAGCAATCCAAGTCGGTTGGCTCATCAACGAACTGACGTAGTAATCGGCCAGCAACAGCACAGGCTGATCCGGAGCATGGCGTGAAATGACCACCGCATAGGGACGAGGTTCATCAGATTTGTGGGCAATGCCACTGAAGCCCGACAGGTAATAAACGTTATTGGGCATCGAAACCACGATGCCATCAAGGTTGCGACGCTTCATCCCCTCCAACAGACGCTCGACATTACAAAACTGTTCGGGCAATTTGTGTCGAGAAAATCTGGGCCCTTCAACTGGTGTTACGGACATACACTTCTCCTGGAAAAAGAAACCGAGTGGCCAAGACACCTTCTCGTTTTATTCGAACGCAATAAAATCTAGCAGATACGCCGCCGGCGTGTTTTTCAAGGCTGTTTGAGTCAACCTAACAACGAATCCCCAACACGGTACGCGCAAATGTCGGGTAGGTTTCCCCAATCGCGGCACCAATCGAACCTCGAATCAAGCCAAGTTCTCCGTCAGTAGGGCTCCGCGTGACGGCAACCTCGCCGGCGATATCAAATTCGAACCCCGTATTATCAGTGACCGTTTCGATTGTCTCGCCCGGATGCACGCTTCGCAATCGAAAGCCAGGCAACGATTGATCAAAGTCGAACAGGCATCGACTCGTTAACAAGACTCGCGGGCCACCGGGTCGGTATATCCTTTCCTCACTGGTCCCTGGCGCACTGACAAAATCGACCTTTGATACAAGATTGCGTTGACTGTGCGCCAAACTGAAGAGAATGACATTGGGCACCAGAAAATAAAGGTACGCAGAACCAAAAGAGCCGGGAAACCGAACCGGCTGCGCTGGGTAATCCCCAATCCCAACCAGATTAATATTCGCCCCACCATCAATCTGTGCGCCACCGAGAAAAAACGCATCGATGCGACCCTGGGCGGCGCAATCAAACAACTCACGCCCCCCTTCAGTGAAGGTGTTGTGCTGTTCACTGCCCAACACCGATACCCTAAGAGCGGGCGATGTTTCCCTCGCTAACAAAGCACCAGCGCCAGGGATCGGCGACGCTGCCCCCACGGCTACGTGTGAGCGCTCTCGTAGTAAATCAGCGATGGTGACGATAAGTAATTCTTCAATGCGGTAACTCACGGGGTACTGGCCGCGGCAGACCCGTGCCCATAAGCACTCAGGTATTCATTAAACCCTTCCATCGTTATTGCGCGACGCACATAGTCTTGCAAGTGGTCGTGGTCAGCGGCGTAACAACCCCAAAGACCGACAGGCCAGGCCCCTTTTTCGACAACCGAAACACCATGGATATACATGCTGGGAATGACACCCGCCGCAGTGCGCTCGTCAGCGAGAAGAGAATCGGAAACGATCTCTTCCACTGTCACCAGGGTGCTCTCAGCGGCATGCGCCATGGTCATTAACTCTCGCCGGATACCCACCCACACGTTGCCATCAGTATCAGCCAGCGGGGCATGAAAAAGTGCGACATCAGGACGAATGGCAGGTAACAGCACGATGGGATCATCATCAGCAAACGGG
>DUBL01000303.1:0-2591 GCA_012960345.1 Gammaproteobacteria bacterium
CGCAAGCCGCGATTCCCTCCGGTGGGGACGGCACTCAGACCATCCGTACGGTTTGCACTCACTGTTCCGTTGGGTGTGGCATTAATGCGGAGGTCAATAACGGTGTCTGGGTCGGGCAGGAACCGGCCTTTGATCATCCCTTCAATCTGGGCGCACACTGCGCCAAGGGTGCCTCGGTACGGGAACACGGGCATGGCGAGCGCCGCCTCAAGTACCCGACCAAACTCGAAGGAGGGCAGTGGAAAAAAGTCTCGTGGGAGCAGGCAGTTAACGAGATTGGCGACAAGATGTTGGAGATTCGGGAAAAGTCAGGCCCGGATTCGGTGTACTGGCTGGGTTCAGCGAAGTTTAATAACGAGCAATCCTATTTGTTCAGGAAGTTCTACGCCTTGTGGGGCTCAAACAACGGAGACCACCAGGCCCGTATTTGTCACTCGACCACGGTTGCCGGTGTCGCCAATACCTGGGGCTACGGCGCCATGACCAATTCGTATAACGACATTCACAACAGTCGTGCGATGCTGGTCATTGGTGGTAACCCGGCTGAAGCTCACCCCGTTTCGATGGTCCACCTGATGCGAGCGAAGGAGCGTAACAATGCGCCGCTGATCGTTATCGATCCTCGCTTTACTCGCACAGCGGCCCACGCGGATCTCTATCTAAAGATTCGTCCGGGAACAGATGTTCCGATTATCTGGGGCATGATGTGGCATATCTTCAAGAATGGTTGGGAGGATAAGGAGTTTATCCATCAGCGTGTTTGGGGCATGGACCAGATTCGCGAAGAAGTAGCGAAGTGGACTCCCGATATAGTCTACGATGTCACGGGTGTTCGCGAAGAACTAGTGCATCAGGCTGCCAAGATGATGGCGGACAATCGTCCCAGCACGTTTATCTGGTGCATGGGGGGTACGCAGCACACCATTGGCAATAACAATACCCGGGCTTACTGTAATTTCCAGTTAGCCCTTGGCAACATGGGAAAATCAGGTGGTGGAACGAACATTTTCCGCGGCCACGATAACGTCCAAGGGGCAACGGACTTTTGTATTCTTAGTCATTCATTGCCAGGGTACTACGGGTTGTCAGACGGGGCATGGAAGCACTGGTCCCGAGTCTGGGACTTGGAGCATGAGTGGGTGAAGAGCCGTTTTGATCCGGATAAGGTCGAAGGGGACAACGGTAAACCAGTTCATCCGATGAATTACAAGGGCATACCAGTTTCTCGCTGGATTGACGGTGTTTTAGAAGATAAAACAAATATTGGCCAGAAAGACAATATTCGTGCAATGGTGTTCTGGGGTCATGCGCCGAATAGTCAGACCCGTGGCGTTGAAATGAAAAAAGCCATGGAAAAACTCGACTTAATGGTCGTCATTGATCCATACCCCACTGTCAGCGCAGTGATGCACGACCGCATGGACGGGGTCTACCTTCTCCCAGCCGCTACCCAGTTTGAGACTTATGGCTCGGTCACCGCATCAAATCGTTCGTTGCAGTGGCGTGACAAGGTGATTGACCCGATGTTCGAGTCACTGCCTGACCAGACGATCTTGTATAAGCTGGCGAACAAACTGGGGTTCTCGGATCAGTTGTGTAAAAACATTAAGGTCGAGAACGATGAGCCCTTGATTGAAGATATTACGCGGGAGTTCAACCGAGGGATGTGGACGATTGGTTATACCGGTCAGAGCCCCGAACGACTGAAGTTACAGCAGAAGCATTGGGGCACTTTCCATATCACTTCGCTTAAGGCCGAAGGCGGGCCCTGTGATGGCGAGTATTATGGTCTGCCGTGGCCCTGTTGGGGACCGCCTGAGATGGGTCACCCAGGGACGCCTAATCTTTACGATCCAAGTAAACCGGTAGCCGACGGCGGTCTGTGTTTCAGGGCGCGATTCGGTGTCGAGCGCAATGGTGAAAGCCTGTTAGCAAATGGTTCTTACCCTGTAGGCTCAGAGATTAAGGATGGTTATCCTCAGTTTGATCACAAGTTGTTGAAACAGTTGGGATGGTGGGATGATCTGACCGCTGAAGAAAAGGCCTCAGCCGAGGGACGCAATTGGAAGACGGACCTTTCTGGTGGCATCCAGCGTGTCGCGATTAAACATGGTTGCGCGCCATTCGGTAATGCGAAAGCGCGGGCGGTGGTCTGGACATTCCCGGATCCTGTCCCGGTTCATCGCGAGCCGCTTTATACCAACCGGCGTGATCTGGTGGCGAAGTATCCTACTTACGACGATAAAAAGCGTCGCTATCGTTTGCCGACCCGCTACGGTTCAATCCAAGCCATTGACCACTCGAAGGACTACCCACTGATTTTAACCAGTGGACGTTTGGTGGAGTATGAAGGGGGTGGCGACGAAACACGGTCCAATCCGTGGCTGGCAGAACTACAGCAGGACATGTTTGCTGAAGTTCATCCGGCGGATGCGAACAACATCGGTATTCGAGACGGCCAGGAGATCTGGCTTGAGGGCGCTGAAGGGGCCAAGCTCAAGCTGAAGGCGCAAATTACACGACGAGTGGCGCCTGGGGTGGTATTCATGCCGTTTCATTTCGGAGGACATTTTCAGGGTAAAGACTTGCGG
>DUBL01000303.1:2614-9612 GCA_012960345.1 Gammaproteobacteria bacterium
CCATCGTGCTGGGGGAGGCGGCTAATACGGCCATGACCTACGGCTATGATTCTGTCACCCAGATGCAGGAAACCAAGTGTTCCCTGTGCCGCATCAGCGCCGCTTAAAGGAGAATCAAAATGGCAAGAATGAAATTCCTGTGCGACGCCGAACGCTGCATCGAGTGTAATGCGTGTGTTACGGCTTGCAAGAATGAACACGAGGTGCCGTGGGGTGTGAATCGCCGGCGCGTGGTCACCATCAATGATGGGGAACCGGGTGAGCGGTCGATTTCAGTCGCCTGTATGCATTGTTCTGATGCGCCTTGTGCAACCGTATGCCCAGTGGATTGTTTCTACACCACAGATGATGGTGTCGTGTTGCACGACAAGGACATCTGTATCGGTTGTGGTTACTGCTTTTATGCCTGTCCGTTTGGGGCGCCACAGTTCCCCGATACGGGAGCCTTCGGATCACGGGGCAAGATGGACAAGTGCACATTCTGTGCAGGCGGGCCAGAAGAGGACATGTCATCGATCGAGAATCGTAAGTATGGACGTAATCGGTTGGCAGAAGGCAAGTTACCCCTGTGTGCTGAAATGTGCTCGACAAAGGCTTTGTTGGCGGGCGATGGTTCCAAGGTGTCGGATATATTTCGGGAACGAGTTACCTACCGTGGAGCTGGTGCTATGCAGTGGGGTTGGGGTGTCGCCTATGACAAGCCCGGTATAAAGAGTTCCCGTTCAGGCGGCTGAAGGCCGGTTTCCGCTTTAGAAGTTTCCCCGGTGAGGATTCTCCACAACAGTGGATTGTCCTCATCGGGGTACAAGCGAGTCTGCTAGGGTCCACAGTTTGGTTGGCGGAACTGCTACTGGTCTGAAACAGCATATTCGCGATGGCTCGTGGTGATTATTCTGTCTGTGGCGGGACGGTGTCATGCACACACTGCCGCCTTTTTGATTTCGTATTGTTAGCCGCACAAGTGATTGGATGCTGTTCACGCCGCAACCCTTGATGATTGGATCATTGCTAATGAAGAAAAGAACAATCAGTGCTTTGTCCAGTCGGCTAGCCTTGTTGGTGTGTGTCGGCCTGTTGATGACTGTTGCCACGCCGTTCAGTGGAGCAGATGAGGCGCAGTTACCTAGCTTGGTCAAGCCACTCGGACCAGCCAATCTAGGGGTTGATCTGTGGGCCGCAGTGCGAGCCCGATCAGACGCAACATCCGATCAACACGGGTTGTCACGGGATACTAAACGCAATAAAACGACTCAGGTTCGGGGTTATGACGCCAATGTTCTGGTTAACCAGGCAGGTGAAACCTGGATGTCGTTTCGAAATCATCAGATGATGCCAAAGGGTCGCGATCTGATGATTTTTGTTCTGTTGCTGATGTTCCTCTTCTACGTCTTTCGGGGATCAGTCGATGACGATTCAGATGACTCCGGAGTCGAATTGCAGCGTTTCAGCATCAGCGCACGAATGATTCACTGGTTTCTTGCTGGTCTTTTTATCCTGCTTGGGATTACTGGGTTGATTTTACTTTATGGTCGTACGGCGCTGATTCCACTGGTGGGTCACGAGGCATTCGGAGTGATTGCATGGCTGAGCAAGGAATTACACAACGTGTCCGGACCTTTGTTTCCCATGATGTTGATCTTTATCTTTCTGAATATGGTCCGTGATAATTTTTACGAACGAGGTGATTTAACCTGGATAGTTAAGGGTGGTGGATTTTTTGGGGGCACTCATCCCAGTGCCGGTCGTTATAACGCCGGCGAGAAAATTCTTTTTTGGTTAACAATTCTCTTGGGAATAGTCATTTCGATTACTGGACTTGTTCTTAATTTCCCCGTACTGGCCGTGATGGTGCTTGAGCGATACCCGGAGTTTGAGCAATACAGGCAGGTCATGGAGGCAATGCATGCCGTCCATGGTGTGGTTGCTATGGTGTTCATCTGCCTTATTTTTGGCCATATATTTTTGGCCACCGTCGTGGTGCCAGGAACGTTAAGCGGTATGACGAGCGGAAAAGTGGGTGTGAGCTGGGCGCGCTCCCATCACAATCGCTGGTACACGCAAATGATGGAGAAGCAAGGCAAGGGCTAGTTTTTGTTATGCCTGTCCCGTGCTCCATGGTGCCCGGTGGCTGATGGGGGCCGTGTGACTGGGTGTCATTCGGTAGTGTGGCATTTTGTCAGCAGTCCGTTCCGGGCGATTGTCCTTCTCTTGGTGTGCGTATCGGCATTGTTGATCACTTTCGGATTGGGTTCGGTTGCCTACTCAGACGAGGAACTCGGAATCTGGACCCATGCGGTGGCACGTGGTCAGATGCAGCAATTGGCTCAGCTGATGGATAGAGGATTCCGCGATGTTGACCAGGCCACGCCGGCCGGTAAAACCGCATTGATGATGGCGGCGCGCTATGGTGATTGGCCGCTCTCTCAGCGTCTGGTCAAGTCAGGTGCGAGCGTTTATCTTTCCAATCGCAAGGGGGGAACGGCTTTGATGTATGCAGTCGTCGGAGCCAATTCCAAGATTGTCAGGTTGTGTCTGGATGAAGGGGCCGAAGTCAATGCTGCCGCAAGTAACGGGTGGACGGCCTTATACCTAGCGGCGGCCAAAGGCTATGGAGAGATTGTTTCGTTGTTATTATCCAAGGGTGCAGATCCAGATGTGGCTGACATTTATGGTTGGACGCCCTTAATGCGTGCTGTTGAGCGCCAACGACAAGGCGTCGTTCGACTCCTCCTCGACAGGACGGCGGTAGACGTCACAGCGAGCAATCAACGCGGTGCAACGGCGGCGCACTGGGCGGCATCCAGTGGAAGTGAAGAAGTGATTGTCTGGTTAGCGCAGGCGGGTGCTGATTTAACCCGACTTGATCGCGACGGCCGTTCTGTGGGTGATTATGCTCGTGAGGGTGGATTTTTGACGCTGGCTCACAGCATTGAGAGTGGCGCTATTAACACAATACCTGCGAATTAGTGAAGTCACTCAGTTTAATGACCGTTGTATTAATACTGACTTCATCACGAATATTCGAAGCACCAAATGAAAGTTCTAGTCGATGCCAGAACTTTTCGAAGTAAGGGATAAACATATTGCCACCCAGCACCCCATAGGCATTGAGAGTGTCGTCGCTTGAATGGTGTTCAAGCAAGATGGTGGCCAGGGGTTGGGGGGCAGGCCCTCCGAGCACACGGGCGCCATCGCCGGGATCGTATACGCTGCCCTCCGAACAACAGTAGATGAGGCGGGAGCGGCTCTGTAACTCATCATCTTTGTCCGTGAAATCAATCTTGCTGTGACGGTAGTTGATAAAGCTGATTTGCGGTGTCGGGTGGCTCATTCGGTGGGCACAGATGGCTGAAAACGAGACAATCGACCTTCCGTTTCCCACGCCGCCAGGCCAGCTGTACGTAGCGCCATCGTGTGTTTTGAGGACATGGGGAGCGGTCACAGGCTTGCCCAGATCCATCAGAAAGCATGGGGTCGTGACGTGTGGAAAGAAGAAGAGATAGGTTTCGCCCGTTTCTAGGGCAGTGGTTCGTAATGGCGCGTTATCTGGTGTCACCAATTGCACAGGATCAAACAGAACATGGTGATCACTGGTCGTTGCCAACGCTTCTGGTGCGCCAGTGACGGCGGTCGCCGTCGCAGCACAGAGTTTAACGAAATGTCGACGATTCATAAGGCTCGTGCCTTAGGGCGTGACTCGTTTGAAACCGATTATCCATTGCGCCAAGGGTCAAGGTCTTCCAATCCCATGATAAGTCATTGTGCATTCTGGAGATAGCCATCGCGAAGCCCTATACGGGCAGTGGTAGAGGGGATAGGGCGATATGCAGGGAGAGCCGGAGCCACACTGTATACATGACTCACCACCAGCGTTTGGTGTGCTGGTGGGTCGTGTGAATAGACCCCAAACCCCGTTGGGATATCCTTGCTGCGAAGAACTCGCGTTAGACTCGGGTTTAAAAATGACCTTTGATGTTTGCCGAGATAGCCTGGCACATCGAAAGGGTCTGGAGGCGATTGAATCAAACGGCATCGAAGGGGGTTGATTTCAACCGTGTCGAAGCGTCAAATCTCAAACTATTAAACCTCACGGAGAGGTGGCGGAGTCCGGTCGATCGCACAGCACTCGAAATGCTGCGTAGTGGCAACACTACCGTGGGTTCGAATCCCACCCTCTCCGCCACATGATGACCGATGAAACCTGTTCAAAACCGCACCGCACGTGACATTCAAGATCGACTGGGTTCTGAATTTACGGTCCTGGAGTTCGAGACACCGACGCGCAGCGCCAACGAGGCAGCGCTCGCGATTGGTTGTACTGTTGATCACATTGCCAAGTCATTGGTCTTTTGCACGGACGATGGTGAGTCCGTTCTGGTGATTGTAAGTGGGGCCAGTCGGGTGGACGAGAGGAAAGTCTCGGCGCAGTTAGGTAAAGCTATCCACCGGGCCGATGCCCAGTTTGTTCGTGATAAGACCGGATTTTCTATCGGGGGGGTGCCACCGCTAGGACACAAGACACCGCCAGTCGTCATGATTGATGCGGCGTTGCAAAACGTTTCACCTATTTGGGCCGCTGGTGGCACACCCAATGCTGTTTTCGCTTTAGAATTTTCAGAACTAGTGAGTTTAACAGGGGCGTCGGTTTTGGAGGTATCGTTGTGAGACCCAGTGGCCATGTCATGCCCTTGAGTTAACGTCAGCAAATGCACCCGTATGGGGCGATTTCTTTTGCGACAACATTTATTAAGTGCTGAAAAATGCAGGCCAGCGTTTGGGTTGATCCGACAAAAGTTAGACAGCTTGGAACTTAATTGTCTGTTGCGGCCATGCCCTCCAGTATTTCGAGGTTATGTTGCGCCTGATAGACCCCTTGTTGGGCTGCGGCGTGGAACAAGCGTAACGCGGCATCGGCGTTCGGTTCGACTCCTAACCCCTTCATATAGAGCCAGCCCAGGTTGTTTTGGGAGCCTGGATGGCCCTGCGCGGCTCCTTTTCGATACCAGAATGCCGCTTGCGTATAGTTCTGCTCGACTACCAAGCCGTCAGCAAAATAATCACCCAATGCCCCTTGGGCCCAGGCAATGCGTTGGTTAGCCTGGTGCCGGATGGTGGGCAACGCCTCAAGCAAGAGGGGGGTTGCGGCTTGTGTATTGTTGGATTGATGTAGGCCGCGACCCAGAATCAGGCCGAGGTGAAACTGTGCCTGGTGATTTCCTTGCGCGGCCAGCGGCCGAAAGAGGCGATACGCCTTGCCATAGCGACCACCATAGTAGGCATTAATGGCGTTAGTCAGGTTGCTTTCGTGCTTAATTGTCGGTCCAGAATCAACTTTCTTCACTGTGACGAGGTTGGCCACTTTCATGCCAGATAGATCAATGCTTGCATTGGCATCGCTGACGAACCCCTTGCCACGGTGATCGTGTGAACCCATCAGTTCGATACGGGTTGACGAATGGGTTGCTGGCGGCGAGTTATGAAGCTGCAACCAGAAATAACTGATCACACCGATCGCAGTCACAGCAACTAACCAGGCGAGCCACCTCAGTCCTTGACGACGCTGAGGTGTGGGCAGTGTGTTCTGATGTTGGCTCTCTATCTCAGGCGCATCAGCGTCGTTTGGAGCTAGCCCATCGGTGTTAAGCATCTGATCATGCGGGTCATAGACTGACAGGGCAGGTGGGGAGATCGATCGATGATGATTTTGCGTGCGGTGCCCAAGACTGCTTTGGTTCGAGTGTTCGGTTAAAGCCGCCGGGGGTTTTGAGGTGGTCGATGGCAAAGAGTCGCTTGACGAAATTTTGACCCGGTGGGTCAGGGTTGGAATCGCATCGTCTGCAGGCGTTTCGATTGCCTCCATTGAGTCAGGTAGGTCGGGTCTGACGGACGTTGACCCGTACCCCGTGTGAGTGTTGCGTTGAGGCGATGTTTCTAATCCAGACAGAATAACGGCCGAGGCGCCTTCATGCGGCGAGTTCGTCGATGTTGCCGTGGTTTTCAGTGGCTGCCCATTTTGCAATAAGGACCGCGTTTCAGAAACCTCTGGACCTTCAGTATCGCGCCCGGAAGTGGCAATTAAAGGGCTGAACTTAGGCTCGGCATCAGCATCGGGTTCGATGATAGAAGACCGCGTGGTTAGTCGGCTAAAAGCGCGCCCAATGGCCAGTAAGGGTCGGCTGCGCTCGTCTTCTTCATCGCTCGGTAAACTGCTACCGAAGGCGCCGGCGATCTCATCAGATGAACTTGGGCGAGCTGCCGGCTCGAGAGACAGCAACTGATCGATGATCTGAAGCAGTGAATCGCCGTAGTAACCTTTCCCGGCTTCTTTTGCTGCGATGAGGGGATCAGGCCGTCCTTCACTTGTTTCACGAGTGCGGCGAATAGCATCGGCTGGCGGTATTCTCATCACGCCCTGGTATAGCAATGCGCCCAGTGAATAATAGTCTGTCCATGGTCCCACCGTATTGTGGCTCTTCGACAGTTCCGGTGCTCGGAAAGGAGACTTGTGGGCCAACAGACGAGATGGGCTTTCAACGGCGGTCGGGTTGAAACCCATCAGGGCAAGCTGTTCATTTTCGGATAGCAGCAAATTGTTGGGTTCGAGTTGGAGATGAAATAATCCTGCAGCGTGGGTAGCCCCAAGATAGTCGACTGCTGACAGCAATACCGATCGTAACGTGTCTTCAGGCAAGCGTTGCCCCGTGCTAAGCAGATCTGCCCATGTAGTTCGCGGTTCTAGTTGTAAGACGTAATACGCTGTATCGTTTTGTTCCTGATAATGAATGACACGCCCTGGGTGATCAGTTTGGCTCAGCACACGGGCAAGCAATAGAAAAGCGGCCAATCCTTGTTGATATTCCTCGTCTGCCGTCGCATCCCAAAGCATGACTGAGACCCCATCCAGATCTCGTACCGCGATCTGTTGCGGGAAATATTCCTGGATGATGAGAAGGCCATCGTTCGCAGAATAAGTATAGCCAGCTGCCGACTCATGAATG
>DUBL01000304.1:0-35053 GCA_012960345.1 Gammaproteobacteria bacterium
GGTTTATTCGAAAACTGGCCGGTTCATTGGACATGGCATTCCTAAACAAGGTCTTCCCGAAAATCGGGGATGGGTTATCACAGTTTCACCAGAAAAATATGCTGCATATGGACATCAAGCCGGCAAACATACTGTTGCGAAGCAATGGCGAACCCTTGCTACTGGACTTCGGTGCGGCAAAACCACAAGACAGTGAAGATCGATTTCGCTCTTTTCAGACCTTGACCCACGGTTTTGCACCGCCTGAACAGTATTTGGATGGGGCGCTGGGGCCATGGACTGACATCTACAGTTTTGCGGCCACCCTCTACGCGTGTATTACTGGAAAATCGCCCCCGCCGGCCTTGAAACGGCGGGAAGGCACCGCACTGGCTCCGCTATCGGTCGATTATGCCGGTCGTTTTCCTTATCCATTACTCAGTGCTGTCGAATCAGCCCTGCAACTGGACCCAAAAGCTCGGCCCGATGACATGAACCAACTGCTGGCCCAGGCTTTTAAAGGCAACAACCCCTAACCATCCGCTACCGCAGTGAGGCCGCCGCAAATTCAATCAGCGCCTGCGCCAATCGCTGCGGCTGATCTACAGTCACCATGTGCCCCGCATCTGGCCAATCTTGTCGTTGTCCCTGTGGCAAGGAAGCAAACAGTTCGTCGACCACATTAGCTTCAAAAAACACGCGGTCGTAAAGCCCGCTAATGACTAACGTGGGAAGATTGAGCGCCGACCAGGGAACATTCCAGTCCGCTGTGGTCGCGCCCAACATTAATCGATAGTGCCCATTTAATGGATCTGCCGGTTCGTAGGGCTCGTCCAGCAAGAAATTGTCACGGTTTGCCTGTAACACGCTCTCGCCCGCTATCAGGGGCATAAAAAGGTCACCGATCAAGCGAGTCCCGCCAAGCGCTACGACTCGCGCGCCGGCATGATTAAACCAGTCTAAACGGGCGCCAATGCGGCGCAGGGTGTTAAGCAGCACCAATCCTTCAGCGGGGCGCCCTGACAGGACCGCTCTGGCAGCGAAAAGCCCCCCGATGGACAAGCCACAGTAGATCGGCCGGGGCGGCTTCACCTCATCGATCAGTCTACATAAGTCACTGATAATCAGTTGATCATCGAGTATTCGATCATCATCCACCGGGCTCTTTTCCTGGCCGCGCAGGTTGTAACGCAGCAACCCAAGACCCGCTTCGCGCAACGCAGGGTCGACCACTCCCTGCCAGTTATCAATGCTTCCCGTCAGTGCATTGACAAAAACCACCGTCGGCTGATTAGCTGTCGGAGCTTCGAACTCATAGTAAAGGCCTTCACCAGACCCGATTTCCAGTAAGGACATTGTCAACACCCCTTATTCTTTATCCTGATTATCGACCACCCTTCCGCAACAGGTAGAACGTTGTGGAAACTAACCCCTCACCGGCAGCGCCTCGTTTCACAAGATAATCAGTTTACCGTTCGGGCGAGCCGTGTTAGGGTTTTCCCTTCTCTGGTCAGACCAAAATCCGATGAACAAGCCCCGTGTTGCCGACCAGATCGTCGAACACATTGAACAATTGATTCTCGCAGGGACGTTACGCCCAGGGGATCGCCTGCCTGCCGAACGGGTTTTTTGCCGACAGCTCAGCGTATCCCGGCCATCGCTGCGCGAGGCCTTGCAGAAATTGTCGGCGCGCCAACTTGTGACAACACAACGCGGCGGCGGCACCTATGTCACCGAGGCGCTTACCCCGTCACTAGCGGATCCCCTGCTTGAGCTTATCGCCAGTTCACCCGGGCGGCTTGGTGATGTACTCGAACTACGCCACGCCATTGAATCACTGGCAGCGCATTACGCGGCTTTGCGCCGTACAACAGCCGATAAAAGTGCTTTGCGGAAATCCTACAAGGCCCTGATCACATCACACGCTCAGCGTGATCCCTCACTTGAAGCACAAGCCGATGCCGACTTTCATCTCGTCATCGCCGAGGCTTCACACAACGTTGTGCTAGTCCAAGTAATGAGAAGCCTCTTCGCATTACTACACTCTTCCATGCGTTTCAGTCTGGAAAACCTCTACACTTATCAACCGGCAATCTTCGACAATCTTCGTGATCAACACTACCATCTACTAAACGCGATCCTAAATGGCGACCCTGAACAGGCTCGCGCTGCGTCCGATAACCATATCAATTATGTCGAGCAATCGTTAGCTGAAGTCGATGCGGCCCGAAGCCCCCAGGTGAGTGGCCATGCGCATTTTTCAGATACCACGCCGACTTGACACGAGAAACATGATGCAAAGAACTGATCAACGACAACCCAAAGAATTGCGTCCCGTCACTCTAACCCGTGGCTATAGCCGTCACGCTGAGGGTTCAGTTCTCATCGAATTTGGTGGCACGCGTGTTATCTGCACTGCCAGCGTGGAAGCTCGCGTGCCGGCCTTTCTGCGCGGCGGTGGCCGCGGCTGGATCACGGCCCAGTACGGCATGCTACCGCGTTCTACCCACACCCGTAATAATCGCGAAGCAACACAAGGAAAACAATCGGGGCGCACCCTAGAAATTCAACGCTTAATTGGCCGCTCTTTGCGCGCAGTGGTCGATTTGCAAAAGCTTGGCGAGCAAACCATCACCCTCGACTGTGATGTCCTGCAAGCTGACGGGGGAACCCGTACCGCCTCAATCACCGGTGCGTGGGTAGCTCTGGCTGATGCCTGTGACCTTCTGGTCACTCGCGGCACGCTTGCCGCTTCACCGCTCATCGGGCAAGTGGCATCGGTTTCGGTTGGCTGGATTGACTCCGGCGCCGTCCTTGACCTCAACTATGAGGAAGACAGCACTGCTCAAACTGACATGAATATCGTGATGGATGACCAGAGTCGTTTTATCGAACTACAGGGTACCGCGGAGGGAGCGCCATTTACCGATGATCACCTGCAGACGATGATCGAGTACGCGCGATATGGTATCAAGCAACTGCTACAAGCACAGCGTGATGCGAGGATCGATCACACCGCATGAAAGTGGTTCTGGCGTCTGCTAATCAAGGCAAGCTGGCGGAGTTAACCAGCCTGCTTTCCGATACGGGTTTCGTCTGTGTTAGCCAAGGTGAATTCGGCGTCAGTAGTGCTGAAGAGACCGGTTCAACCTTCGTTGAGAACGCATTGCTTAAAGCGCGCCATGCAACAGTATCAACAGGGCTGTGTGCAATCGCCGATGATTCTGGTCTAGCAGTGGACCACCTCAATGGTGCGCCCGGCGTGCACTCAGCGCGCTACTCAGGCGCTGGCGCCACCGATGAAGACAATCGCCAGTGCCTGCTGACGGCGCTGGCCGGTGTCCCCGTAGATCAACGCACTGCCCGATTTCACAGCGTCGTCGTCTACCTGCGACATGCAAAAGATCCCGTACCGATCATTTGTCATGGTCACTGGTCCGGGAGCATCGCACTGAAGCCTCGGGGAAGCGGAGGATTTGGATACGATTCGCTGTTTCTAGCTGACGGCTGTTCTAAAACAGCCGCCGAACTAACTGCTGACACAAAGAACCGCCTCAGCCACCGCGCCCAGGCGCTGGCCTCGTTAGTTCGCCTCCTAAGATGTCAGGGCAATCGAACGAAAGGAGAATAATGGGATGACACAACTGGTTCTCGTGCGTCACGGCCAAAGCGTGTGGAATCTTGAAAACCGGTTTACCGGCTGGGTTGATGTCGACCTATCTGAGCGCGGCATCAACGAAGCCCGCGAAGCCGGAAACGCGTTAAAAGATCATGATTTTTCCTTTGATGTCACGATGACATCCTATCTAAAACGCTCCATCCGGACCCTCTGGCTAATTCTCGATGCGCTTGACCAAATGCATCTTCCCATTCAAACGGATTGGCGATTGAATGAGCGCCACTACGGCGCATTACAGGGGCTGGATAAGCGTAAAACCGTTGCCCAGCACGGTGAGCAGCAGGTTCTTGAGTGGCGCCGAGGATTCTCGGTCCGGCCCCCCGCCATGGCGCTCAACGATCCAGAGCGACCCGCTAATCATCCGCGCTATCGTGATCTCGCCAATATTCCTGATACAGAATCGCTGGCTGACACACTGACTCGTGTCACTCATTGGTGGCACGATGCCTTAGTACCGTTACTCAAACAAAAGAAACGGGTGCTTGTGGTAGCACACGGCAACAGTTTGCGGGCCCTGGTCAAGTACATCGACAACATGAGTGAAGAGGATATTCTCCACTTCAACATCCCCACTGGCATTCCTTTGATTTACGAATTAGATGACCAACTGTCACCACGTGGCAGAGAATACCTCGCCGACTCGGAGAAGCTCTCCTCAGCAATCGACGAAATAAAAAATCAGGTCACGCAAGATAAGCATCAAAACTAATCTTGTGTAATCTAACCACCGGCGGCATCTGACCTATCCCGTTCAGGCAGAGAAATAATCCGGCTCCTGACCGGCCTTCCACTTAATGTTACACCCGATACTGGCGCTCTGTTCAGTCGGTGGCGGGTCACCCGCGAGGAGCGCATCGAGCGCTCGCCGCAAATCGCTCCCCGTCACTTCCTGCCCATTGTTCGGTCGGCTATCATCAAACTGACCCCGATAGAACAAGGCTCGATCCCGATCATATAGAAAAAAGTCGGGCGTACACGCGGCTTGATAAGCCTGTGCCACCCCCTGTGTCTCGTCAAACAAATAAGGAAAGCCGAAGCCAAACTCAAGCGCCGCATCAGCCATTTTAGCTGGCGCATCTTGTGGATGGGTTGAAACGTCGTTTGCGCTGATAGCAACCACCGCCAGCCCTTTCAACTCATAGTCTCGAGCAAAATCGACTAAGCCCTGTCGTAGATGCACGACATAGGGACAGTGATTACAGATAAACGCAACCAACAAGGCTTGCGAAGCTTTGAAGTCTTCTAGCGCAAAGAAATCGGCGGAAAAAGTGGAATTATGGTTGGGCAAGCGGAAGTCCGGAGCGTTGCTACCTAACGCCTGCATTGTCGATGAATGAGCCATTTCCCCTATCCTTTATTAGTTCTGTATTTAACGTTCATTTTTCCGGCTCCCAAAGTCCAGCCGGGACAGTGGGGTTGTTCTACCAGAGATTTGAACCCACTGCTAGCGATCCCTATCGCCCTAGAAACCAAAAAGAAGTTTAATGAGTCTATTCACTGGAAGCGCTTTCATAGGTAATAAGACAGCACATGCTGTCCATCAGACGCCTTCCAGAATGACTTGTGTTTTAACGGTAGTCAACGACTCCCTGAGTTCTTTCCAAGGCTTGTAATCAGGATCAATTCTGAAGGCGTTTAATGCTTCCCTCGATGGGAGTTTCAACATCACCATCCGTTCTGAATCTCAATCACCGACGAGCACCTCGACTTCTCCACCTCGACAACAGCCCTCCCCGCCGTGGCGCACCACATGCTACGGCGCCTGTTGTTTGTACTTTTCGTATGCCTCAACATCGTGAACCACCGCCTCAGTTAAAAGGCATGCCAACATATTATTTCATCCTTATGTTTTACCCCCCTGAAAGGAACCAAAAAAACTACTCACTCGAGCCCCTATAGCAGCGTCTTGCAGGCGCATCGTACAGATGTTAGCAATGTCCGACAATTTCCTAACCATGCGAACTGTTGTGCGGTAACAAAGAGAAAAACCTGGAAGCTGGTGTTTTAACAACAATCGGATCAAATCCTAGATATCGTCATGAAAAATAGTCCAGTGATAGCTTTGATGTTTATCACCTGGCGCAGTTGCAATTTATGTTGACCGCTGGAAGATCCTCATTAAGGGTTGCCTGCGACCCTTGGTTCCCGTATCAACTAAGCGCGGAAGCGCTTAAACCGTTTCTGGCATGATTCCACTGAGTCTTAGACCAATAAGGACCAGTGCGGCTTCATATCAGGAGATTACCTCCTTGGATCACCCACGTGATGTGTACAGCACCGTTTCGTTAGAACAAAGTCGGTACAATAAGGTCGTTCAGCTATGCCGTTGGGAGCAAAATGAAACCCCAAGGAACCCTCACCCATTTAAACCAGCGCGGCGAGGCCCACATGGTCGACGTTGGCGACAAGGCGATCTCGGCCCGTTCGGCGACCGCCGAGGGCTATATCTCCATGGCGCAGGAGACCCTGGCACTCATCAATGATCAAGGTCATGCTAAAGGCGATGTCCTCTCCGTCGCCCGAATTGCGGGCATCATGGCCGCAAAACGCACCGCTGAATTGATTCCACTCTGCCACCCTCTGGCATTAACCAAAGTGGAGGTGATCTTTGAGAGTCAAGATACAGCCGCGGGCATTCGTTGCCAGGCCATTGCTGAAACTCGGGAACGAACGGGCGTTGAAATGGAGGCCCTGATGGCGGTCCAAATCAGCCTGTTGACTATTTATGACATGTGTAAAGCGGTTGATCGCGGTATGACCATTCACACTGCACGCTTACTGGAAAAATCCGGTGGTCGTTCAGGCCATTGGCGACGAGACGATGCCGACTGACGTTATAACCGCACCAAATTGCGAAGACGAATTCGACCCCGCTTTATTATCGGTCGATGAAGCGCTCGCAAAGATCACACAGGCTATCACGCCATTGATGACCGTGGAGCAACTCCCTTTGCGAACAGCCCTCGGTCGCATTCTGGCATCAGATCTGCACGCTCCAGCGGATGTTCCCAACCATACCAATTCAGCCATGGACGGCTACGCGCTTCGCGCGGCCGACTTGGAGCCAAACACCCCATTGACTGTTATCGGCACTGCCTGGGCTGGCAAACCACATGTGGGTGCAGTGGCTAACGGTCAATGTGTGCGCATCATGACCGGCGCGGTTATGCCCGAGCATGCTGACACCGTTGTCATGCAAGAACAGGTAGCGTTACTGGACGATAAAATTCGTGTAGCACCGGACCAGAAAAAGGGGCAACATGTCCGCCACGCTGGCGAGGACTTGGCTGCGGGCGAGTTGGCACTCAAGGCAGGACAGAGGTTAGCGCCTGCTGCTCTTGGCCTGATCGCCTCGCTCGGCATTGCTGAAGTGCCCGTCTTCAGGCGACCCCGAGTGGCATTTTTGTCCAATGGTGACGAACTGCGTTCCATCGGCCAACCGCTTAACCCAGGAGAGGTATACGACTCGAACCGTTATACGCTTCATGGTCTGTTGCAACGAGCCGGAATGGACATAGTAGATCTTGGGGTAGTGCCTGATGACCGCGCACAGCTTCGCTCAGCGTTTCTCAGCGCGGCGAACTCGGCAGACGTACTCATTACCTCGGCGGGCGCTTCCGTCGGCGACGCCGACTTTATAAAAGATATTCTCGATGAAGTCGGCGAAGTCAGCTTTTGGAAAATTGCCATGAAGCCAGGGCGCCCCCTTGCGTTTGGCCGTGTCGGTGATGCGCTCTTTTTTGGCCTGCCGGGTAATCCGGTATCGGTGATGGTGACCTTCTATCAATTTGTCCTGCCTGCGCTGCGTCGCCTTTCAGGGGAAACCCCCGTCCTGTCCCTGCGCCTGACCGCTCGGACAACTAACCGAGTTAGAAAACGACCCGGACGAACGGAGTTCCAGCGCGGCGTCTTAACGCAGACACCAGCTGGAGAGCTCGAAGTCAGCGTGACCGGTGAACAAGGCTCTGGAATTTTAAGCTCAATGAGCGAAGCTAACTGCTTCATCCTCCTATCAGCCGACTGTGACGGCGTTGCCCCTGGGCAATCTGTCCTTGTTGAGCCCTTCGCCGGCCTAATTTAATCCGCCCGGCTAAGTCAGTTCACCACCGTGCGTGAGGACATTCACCGCTGGCAAGCAAAATACCGGCGGGCGGGCCCGATCCAACCCTTAGCGCCAGACGCCTTGTTACTGCGCCATACCGATTTGTTCGTCGCAGGAGGCATCGCATTCGACATAGCGAGCGGCGCCGGTCATTCCGCAGTTTACCTCGCGCAACGTGGGTATCAGGTAGTGGCTTTTGACTGCAGTAGCGAAGGCCTTCGTCGCGCACAACAACTCGCGGCCCAGGAGAACACCGCAATCCAAGCGGTAGCGCTTGATTTGGACCGAGCACAACTGCCGCCGGACAAGGCAAACGTGCTGACCTGCTTTCGTTATCTGAACCGCGCTCTGTTCCCGGCGATGGAAGCCGCCATCCGGCCGGGTGGTCTTTTCATCTACAAAACTTTTAACGTACACCATCTAAAGACATCTCCGCGTTTTAACTCAAAGTATGTCCTTCAACCCGGCGAGTTGGCCTCACTCATGCCCAATGCGAGCGTCATTGACTTAAGTGATGGCACAACCTCTGGAGAGATTTATTCCTGGTTAGTGGCACGAATAGCCTAACCCGACAAACTTTTCCTCCCGATACGAGCGTCAGTCGATGCTTACCGGAATTCTGAGGAATGCTGAAATTTGCGGACCGGAAATCCCTCACGTACAGGTGCGGAGCCAACCGGATTTAACTGGTGGAGATCCTCACCGTGCGCCAGATAGGCTTCAAAGGTAGGCCACACGGACAGGTCACACTGCACATTCGTCGGACTAAATCGCATGGTCAGCCCGCAACGCATTCGCGATGATTCGTTAGCACTAGAACTGTGCAGCAAGCACGAGTCATGAAGCGATATTTCACCGGCTTTCAGACTCATGGTCACGATATCATTGTCGGAACAGGACGAAATGTCGGCCTCTTGTTCAAGCACATAGTGCGGCGCGTCGTTCTCGTGATGTGTGAACTTGCCCCGCCGGTGGCTGCCCGCCATGATGCGCATTGCCGCGTTGTCCTCATCGACGTCATACACGGCGAGCCAGACGGTGGTCGTTTGTTGCGGCGTGAGCGGCCAGTACTGCGCGTCCTGATGCCAAGGGACCAGCGAACCATCACCTGGGTATTTGACAAAAAACTGTCCTCCCCACTGATAAAAGTTAGCCCCAAGCACCGCCTCCACATAACCAAGGATCATCGGGTGACGGCAAAGACGGTAAAGCCAGGGGCTACACTTGTGCCACATGTTCACTCGATTGATATCAATATCTTTGGGAAGTCGAGCCGCGAGTTCTTCAAACATTTGTTGCAACTCGATGACCTCGGTTTCAGTGAGTGCAACCAGATTCTTAACGTAACCTTGTTCGTTGTATTGCAACAACTGGTCTGCCGTTAGTTGTCCTGAACGAGGAGTCGCCACAGGGACCGTCCCTCCTGAATTCGTTGTCATAGCACTCGACGTTGTGTCCGATATCAAATACGCATTTCTATCAAAAAATACACGACGAGGATTAGCCTGGTGTGTTGCGAGACACCCACCGTTCCCTGTCCAGTAGCTTTTCCTTTTTCCAAAAAGGAGCCTTGGATTTCAACGCCTCCATGATCAAACGGCAGCTATCAAACGCTGCCTTTCGATGCGAGGACCAGCAACCGACAAGGACAATCTCCTCGCCTGGATTAATGTCACCCACTCGATGCAGCACTAACACATCCAGCAGCCCGTTCTCCTTGCTGACCTCATCGACAATGACGCCTAGTTGTTTTTCCGTCATCCCGGGATAATGCTCCAGATGCATTGTGCGCACCGTATCCCCCTCGTTAAAATCCCGCATGCTTCCAACAAACGTAGCGCAAGCACCTGCCTGATTGCGATGACTGGCCGAGCGGGTATACGCCTCGAGCTCGTGCCAAGGATTGAAAGCCTGATGTCGAATCTCGATATGCATCACGAAGTGGTTTCTACCCGCCTGTAATGGGTGGGAAAAATGCCACCTCATCGCCATCGACGACAGCCGCATCGAAATCAGCATACTCCTTATTGATAGCGACCAAAACCTCCTCGCCAGGCCCTTCACCCGTCACGGCATACCAAACATCCCTGACGCAAGCTGCTTCGGCCACATCGACAGAAACACTGCCATGGCCGACCCGCTCTTTCAGGCTTGCAAAAAACCGTGCGTTAACACTCATGTTGCTGTTACCGGGCCTTGGCTCAAAAAAGGTATCACAAGGAAACTATGATAGTTTCTCTGTCACGCCACCTCAACCAGGCTCGCTCCAATGGCCACCAATGACCGCGCTTTTATTCCCACCACGATTGCTGTTCTGACGGTATCCAATTCCCGCACCGAAGACGATGACAAGTCAGGCAAACTGTTGGTAGATCGAGTAACGGCAACTGGACACCAATTACACGAAAAAAGGATCGTTCGAGATGATATCTTCCAAATTCGCGCTGCCGTGTCAGCCTGGATCGCGGAATCTGACGTGCAAGTTGTGGTAACAACTGGTGGAACCGGTGTTACCGGACATGACGGCACTCCCGAAGCCGTGCTCCCCCTACTAGAGAAGATCATCGATGGCTTTGGCGAAATATTTCGTTACTTGTCCTACGATGAAATCGGCACATCATCACTGCAGTCAAGAGCACTTGCGGGCGTTTCGAACGGTACGTATATCTTCTGTCTGCCTGGTTCCTCAGGCGCTTGTCGGACCGCCTGGGACAAACTGCTCCAACATCAGCTTGACTACCGTACTCGGCCCTGCAATCTGGTCGAATTAATGCCCAGGCTGCTCGAGCATCGACAATAGGAAAGGGGCGCGGTTGCCGGTCATCCTTACACAACCGCGCGGTTATAACGCAGAAACTTGAAACAGCTTTCTCAACCAACGTGCTAGGAAAAACCGTAAAGTTTGTAATCACCATCCCGATTAATTAGTGCTTAAGGATTTAACACCCATGGCAATTGAAGAAGGCAAGAAGGCTCCCGCATTCACCCTACCTAACGAGAACGGCGACAAAGTCAAACTAACAGACCTTACCGGCCAATGGATCGTTCTTTATTTTTATCCGCGTGATGACACCCCGGGCTGCACCATTCAGGCATGCGACTTCACCAGCGGCATAAAGGGTTTCGAGAAACTGGGTGCGGTTATTCTCGGTTGCAGCCCCGATGATGATGAAAGCCACCAGAAATTCATTAAAAAACACAAACTAAAGATTCACCTGCTGTCGGACCCATCCCACCGGGTGATGGAGAAATATGGTGCCTGGGGTGAAAAAAACATGTACGGAAAAATTACCCAGGGCGTAATCCGCTCAACCGTATTGATTGACCCCGCGGGCAGGGTGGCCAAGCATTGGAAACGAGTCAAAACGAAGGGTCATGCCGAATCTGTCAGCCAGGTGCTGAAACAGCTGCAGTCAAACTAACCCCGCGACCAAAGGGCCAAAACCCACGGATTCTAGGCGTAATACAGGAGCGAACTTGCGACCAGCAGAATCGCAACCCACAAAACCATGCTGCCCGTTGGCCACGTTCGTGCCAAGGTGCCTTCCGGTCCGTAATGTCGCCACACGGTGCGAATCACCATGCGCCCCAAGTGATGTAATGCACGATTCAATACGGCATTGACCGCCACCAGCCATTGCATCGCAAAAATCACAAGCCGGGGGACAAAGCGTCGATACACCCAGTCAACATCAAGATTAATGGCGCGCTGCTCCCGCGGATAAAGGCCTGTACGCATCAGCACAACAAACGCGAGCGCGGCAAACAGCAGTAACTGAACTTGCGTCAGCGAGTGTCCAAGATCACCGTAGGGCTGATAGGTCACCGGATAAGGAAGGATCGCGTAAAGCGGCTGTGGAAAAAACCCGATGCCCAAACAAAGCCCCGCCGCTGCCGCCATGGCAACCAACATGTGCGTCGGTGCCTCCTTGCAACGAATGCCCGAATCATGGCCGAAAAATGCGAAAAAGGGCACCTTGATCCCAGAATGCTCCATCACCCCTGCAGATGCTATCAGAAGCCCAATCCATACCAGCACGTAGTGCCCTTCGACCACTGCCGACAGGGTCAACGACTTAGCGACAAACCCACTGAACAGGGGGAAAGCGGAAATGGACATGGCGCCAACAATACAAAATGCAGCCGTCCACGGCATCGATCGGTACAACCCACCAAGATCTGTCGCGCGGATGGTTCCGGTGCGATAGAGCACGGCGCCCATGGACATAAAGAGCAATGCCTTGTAAATAATATGCACAAAAGCATGTGCAACGGCACCATTTAGCGCCAGTTCGGTCCCGATGCCGATTCCCACCACCATGAACCCGAGTTGATTGTTAAGGCTGTAGGACAAGACTCTTCTAAGGTCGTTTTCGATGACCGCGAAGAAAATGGGAAACAAAGTCATCACCACACCGATTCCAATCAATACCTCGGTGCCGGGAAACCCCCGTGCCAGCGCGTAAACTGCCAGCTTAGTGGTAAACGCGCTCAGGAAAACTGCGCCAGTCACCGTGGCCTGAGGATAGGCGTCCTGCAACCAGTTGTGTAGGAGCGGAAACGCGCACTTGATGGCAAAGGCGACCAGGATCAGCAATACACCCGGCTCCGCGTCAGCCAACTGCCCGCTGGCGCTGATTAACTGCTCAAAAGCGAGGGAGCCGGTGTGCTGGTAGTGAAGCAAAATGCCCGACAACAAAAGCACGCCGGAACCGACTTGAATAATCAGATAGCGCATGCCAGCCCGGTACGCCTGTTCGCTGCCACTCGCCCAGATCAGAAACACGGATGAAAGCGCCGTGATTTCCCAATAAACAAACAGCGTCATCAGGTCGCCAGCAAACACCGCGCCGATCGCGCTACCCACATAGACCAGTGCAGACACCTGCTGTGTGGCATCACGAATATGGAGCGCGTACAAGGCCGCGATAAAGGCGGCAATATGAAAGATATAGCCAAAAATAAGACTCAGTCGATCCACGCGAACCAGGGTTAATTCGTATCCTGCGACTCCGATTTGGGCGTATAACCCCTCGGGCAGTAACAGCAGCTGTATAAACCCAAGCACAGGCAACACCAGTGAAACCACTGGCCGAGAGGCGCCCGGCAACCACGGCAAGAGCAGTCCGCCGAGGATGAGAATAAGTCCTGGTGGAACACTAGTCATTGTAGTAATCGTCATCACGCCGAATGACCCGGCGCAGCTGCTTGCCAAGCAGCACAATTCCGGCGAAAGCGACGAACCCAAAGATCGCATAGAACCCGGGCCAAGCCTCCCAAGGGTATGTGGCATGGCGATGCACCAACCACTCGATGACGACGAGGGCTGTGCAAACAGCAGCCAGCCATCCAAAGACGGCAGCCGAGATGGTTGTTGGCGTATCGTGCTTTTCAGGCTTATTCATATGTCCTACTCAACAAACTGGCGGGCCAGTTGAACGATCCAAGTGGGGTTAAAAAACAACGCGACGCACCCGGCCACCGTCACACCCATGGCAAGCAGGCACGCAATCGGCGCCTCTCGAATTTGTATTTCACCGCCAGCGTCCGCCTTACCAACAAAAGCGCGAATAGGCACCGGAATCAAATACGCAATGTTCAGCAAGGTGCTCACCATTAGCACTCCCACGAGGACAGCATATCCCGCATCAATTGCGCCAAGAGCGAGATACCACTTGCTCCACATACCGCCCATTGGCGGCAGTCCAACGATACTAAGACTCGCCAAGAAAAACGCGCCCATGGTCCACGGCATTTGGCGACCCAAGCCATCCAACTGGCTAACTTTGGTCTTGTGGCTAGCAACGAGAATCGCCCCAGCACAAAAAAACAAGGTGATTTTGCCAAATGCATGGGTTGCAAGGTGCAAAGTGCTACCAACCAGCGCCGTCGAATTCACCAGTAATGCGCCCATAACAATATAAGACAACTGGCTAATTGTTGAATAAGCAAGCCGCGCCTTGAGGTTATCCTGGCGCAGCGCAATCACCGATGCCACCAGGATGGTGACCGCCGCGATCCACAACAACCAATCCGTCACGCCAGTATCTCGAAGCAGATCTAACCCAAAGATATAAACCGTGATCTTAAGAATCGCGAAGACACCTGCCTTCACGACCGCTACAGCATGTAGCAGCGCGCTGACAGGCGTTGGTGCCACCATCGCCGCGGGCAACCAACGGTGAAAAGGCATCAGCGCGGCCTTACCGATACCAAACACATAGAGCGCAAACAGTATCCCAATAACCAGCGGCGATGCTGCTCCGGCGAGAATGCCGCCCGATGTAAAACGGACATTGCCCGTCAATTGCCAGGTCCACACAACAGCCAACAGTAAAAACCCCATAGAAGTTGCCATCAGGATGCCGAGATAGGTCCGGCCACCCTGACGCGCCTCTCGAGTCCCCGCATGGGTAACCAGCGGATACGTCGACAAAGTCAATAATTCGTAAAACACAAACAAAGTGAAGAGGTTGTCGGCAAATGCGACGCCCATCGTGCAACCCATGGCGATCGCAAAAAAGGCGTAAAAACGCGTCTGATGGGCTTCACCATGACCTCGCATGTACCCAATTGAGTAGACCGTGGTCACAATCCAAAGAAAACTCGCGATCAATCCGAACAACACCCCCAACGGCTCGGCACTGAAGGCCAGCGCTAAGCCGGGTATTGGCTCTGCCAAGACCGTCGCGGGCCAATCGCCAGACAGCACCCGGGGTAGTAGCCGCACAACTAACGCCAGTAATACCACGCCAGCCCCGAGGCTCATGGCTTCGCGCAGATTCGGCCTGGAACCTGCCAACACCACGGCCAAAGCCCCCAGTAGCGGGACGAGTATCACGCCGATGAGCGCGGCTTCGGCACTCATCCGCTCGACCCTGTCAACAAAGCCGCTGCTTGGCGCGCCATGCCAACACTGAATTGTGTATCAACCCCGAAATAAACATTGGCACCCGCCAACAACCACGTCGGCACTAACAGAGATAGCGGGGCCTCCGTAACTGACAGCTTTTCTGGCGGGGGACGCAAATACGCCATTTCCACAACACGCCACACATAAATAATAGCCAGGAGTGAGCCGGCGATGACGACCACCACGAGTGGCCACCAGCCGCGTTCTACCGCCGCCAGGATCAAATACCATTTGCTGACGAAACCAGCCGTTAGCGGTATGCCAATCAAGCTAAGTGCCCCGACTAGGAAAGCGGCCATTGTCCAGGGCATGCGTTGCCCAAGGCCCGCGATCGCGCCGAGGCGCACGCTACCCAACCGGTAGGCAACACACCCTAGTGCAAGAAAAAGCGTCCCCTTCATCAGCGCATGATTGAACAGATGCAGCAGGGCGGCCGTTAGGCCCGCACTCGATACCAGGCTGATACCGAGCACCATATAACCAACCTGCGCAACGCTCGAATAAGCCAACATGCGCTTAATGTTGTCCTGAAAGATAGACACGGTAGAGGTCGACAGGATACCGACCGCCGCCAGCACCGCCAGAAAGCCACCGAGGGGCATCGCGCCAAAGGTAAATGAAGCATCAAATACCTGGAACAAAAAACGCAACAACATATACACCGCCACCTTGGTAGCCGTAGCCGCCAGGAAAACGGTTACCGCTGAGGGCGCATAGGTATACGCGTTGGGCAACCACAGGTGAAGCGGGAAAAGCGCTAACTTAAGTCCGATACCGACCGTAAGAAACGCGAGCGCCGTCTGAACCGTCCGACTATCGCCGAGCACCGCCAGACGCGCAGCCAAATCCATCATGTTCAGTGTCCCGGTCACCATGTATAAAAGCCCGATACCGATGAGGATAAAGGTCGCGCCAATTGTCCCCATGACGAGGTACTGAAATGATGCGGTCAGGGCACGGCGGTCCTGGCCAAGCCCGATCAGAACGTAACTCGACAAGGAAGAAATCTCGAGAAAAACAAACAGATTGAACGCATCTCCGGTGACCGCAATGCCCAACAACCCGGTTAAACACAGCAACCATGCGGTATAAAACAGCCCCTGTTTATCACCCGCCACCTCCTGAGCCACACTGGTCTTGGCAAACATCAGGGCGACCACGCTGATCGCCGTGACAATGATGAGGATGAATGCATTCACCGCATCGACTCGATACTCGATGCCCCACGGCGCGGCCCAACCCCCGATCGCATAAGAAAGCACTTCGCCCGCGTAGACTTCGCGAAGCAACACAATAGAAATTACCAAGGCGGCTAAGCTGACTATAAAAGCCAGCAACCATGCCCACACCGATCGCATCAACAAGAGACATAGCGGTGCCGCAACCAGCGGCAATACCACCTGCAAAACCGGCAGGTGTTCCCGAATCACAATGAGTCGTCCTGCCGGTGAATGTCTTCTTCTTCCGCCGAGCCGTAGGCTTCTTTGATTCGGACTACCAGCGCCAGCCCCAAGGCCGTTGTCGCAACACCCACGACGATGGCCGTGAGAATAAGCACGTGTGGCAATGGATTAGAAAAAACGCCCACGCCGCTTCGAAGAATGGGTGCCGCGCCACCTTCTACCGTACCCATACTAATGTAGAGAATAAAAACGGATGCCTGAAACAAATTGAGGCCAATCAATTTTTTTACCAGGTGTCCACTGGCGATGACCACATAAAACCCCATCATCATCAGCAAGATGACAATCCAATAGTTGTAAAGCCCCAGAAGGTCCATAGTCAATCTGACGTCCGGCCGGCAAACGCCACAAAAACGGTGATCATGACCGCCGCTACCGTGATCCCTACACCGAGCTCTACCAGAAAAATGCCCACGTGCTGACCCACAAGGGGTTCTTGGGCGAACGCGTCATAGTCCAGATAACGCTCGCCACCGATCAGAGACCAAAAACCAACCCCTGCGAAGAGAAGCAGACCCAGTGCCGTCATGATGCGTAGTGTTGCTGCGGAAAACACACGCTCAATGGCCTCGACCCCGAACACTAGCGCGTACAAAATGAAGCCTGCTGCAAAGATCACCCCGGCCTGAAACCCACCACCGGGACCGTAATCACCGTGGAACTGGACATACAGGGAAAACACCAGAATGACCGGCACAATAATCTTGGTAACTACGCGAAGGACCGCGTTGTCTTTCACGACTCGCCCCTTTTGCGCCGGCGAATGCCGAGAAGCGCGAGCACGCCGATGCCAGCCGTAAAAATCACCGTCAACTCGCCCAACGTGTCGTAGCCGCGGTAACTGGCCAACACTCCGGTGACCGCGTTCGGAATACCAATTTCCACCGGCGAGTCTTGAAGATAGTGCGGTGCAACGTGTTGATGAATCGGTGCCAATGGATCACCGAAGCGCGGCATGTCGAGAGTGCCGTAAACCAGCACCATCCCGGTGAGAGTGACCACCGCCAGGGGCAAGCCAGGCCGGTGGGCCGGCCGCTTTTCATGGCGCCCTACCAGCCCAATCGTCGCCAACATCAAAACCGTAGATATCCCTACGCCAACGGCCGCTTCGGTAAAGGCCACATCTACAGCATCCATCGCGACGAATACCGCCGCTGCCAACAGGCTGTAAATACTGAACATCATGACGACAGCAAACAGATCGTGCAGCCGGATAGCCGCTATTGCCGTCACTGCAAGCATCCCAAACAAAATGACAGTGACCACTTCAATCATGACGTGTTAGTCCATCCATGGCCGGCGCAATCCATGAAGCGCCGCCCGCGCCAACGCATGACAAGCCGTTGGATTCAACAACAATAAAAACACCAGCATCAGCAACAACTTGACCAACAGAAGACTGAAGCCGGCCTTCAGGGCCAAACCAAGTAGCACGCCCGCAGCGCCAAGCGTGTCGGTGATCCCCGCTGCGTGCAATCGCGTAAACACATCTGGCATGCGGACAATGCCGATGCTTCCGATCAGCGTGAACACGCTGCCCACCAGAAGAAACATTCCACTCGCAATGCTCATGATGTCAATCATTTGTTCGGCCGTTCCGCCGGGGTCGACCGGACAGCACCCGATTGGCCCAGGTTGCCGAATTCGGAAACTTTGAGCACCGCCACCGTAGCGATAAAACCGACTAGGGTATACATCAGCGCTATATCAACGTAGTACTCCGCCTCACCGACCAAAAAGCCAAGTGCCGTGATCAGTAGCACCGTTTTTGTGCTGAAAGCGTTGGCCGCTAGAATTCGGTCGTATACCGTCGGGCCTTTCACGGCACGCAGTAATGCGAGCGCCATGGATCCCAGTAACACTAGTAAAGTCAGCGTTAGCATCTAGTGTGCTTCGCAGGCTGTCACGCGTCGACCCATCTCATTTGTACAAAGATCTCGGGCACCTTCGCCTGTCAGCGCGTGAACCTCAATTGAGTTCTCTTCGACTTCAAGAGTAATCGTCCCGGGAGTCAAAGTAATCGAATTCGCGTAAACCACCCGGCCGACTGCTGTCTTTTGGTCAGCATGCACCCGCACCGTCACCGGCTCAATCGGCAGTGATGGCGTCACAATGCGGCGGGCGACGTCTATATTCGATGCAACGACCGCCCGCGCTAGCCATGGCAAGTAAGCGATTAACCGCGGTAACTGTTGCACGGGCAGTCCCTCAGCGTCGTCGATCCCCATGCGCCGCGCCATCCACACCGTCACCGCGACAGACAAAAGACCCAACAGGAGCAAGCGTACATCCCAATGGCCAGACAACATCAGCCAGAGCGCCGACAGCAGTGTTCCCAATAAAACTGATCGCGTGTTTGAGGGTGTCATTGGTTCTTCACCTCTTGACCCTATGCGAGCGTTACCGTGAATCAAAAACCGATGATAATCGATTGCCAGACTCGGCCCAAAGGTGGCGCCCTATGTTCAATGTCTCGGGAACGAGCGAGGAAATCACAGCGAGACACTGCGTCATGATTCTGGCAAGCAATGCCCGACCAATCCCACCAATTGCCTGAGAAAACGGTAGGTCAAACCCCAAATAACGCGCGAGTCATCTGGAACAAAATGTACCGCCGGATAACGCCCTGAACCCAGAACTGGGTACTCAATCGTTGTGCGGTTACCTTTATCCAACAATACCGAAAAAGGCACCTGCACGATATCCGACACTTCGTGATTAAGCGTGAATGCGGCCTTTTTATCGACACCAAACACCAGACAAGAAATGACCAGGCCTTGGCTCCGCCCGGCATGTCGGCCCTGCAAATCATCAAGACGACCAAGCAAACTATCGCGTGGAAGATGAAGCCCAATTTCCTCATGAGTCTCGCGGCGTGCCGCATCCATAACACTCTCTGAACTGGTCTCACAGCGCCCTCCTGGAAGGGCCATATGGCCGGACCAGGGATCTTTCGAATCTTGTGCCCGCTCAATAAAGATAACCTTCGGGTCGCTCTGAGAACCACTGCTATCGATGATCATGGCCACCGCTGCCCGGCTATCCCGGTCAAGCCGATCAATCAGCTCAGGCTCGCGGCCTGCTAACACCAAAGACAACTCATTTAATGAAATCATATCGATTCCAACTCTGCCCCATTAGCGGCAACAATGGCACTATTGCTCTCCCATTCATCTAATGCTACCCCTATGAGCAACGATCAGGGCGTACGCCTCGACCAATGGCTCGTCGCGGCCCGCTTTTTCAAGACGCGTCATTTGGCCAACGAGGCCGCGCGCCGCAATCACGTTAACGTTAATCAGCAACGTGCGAAGCCCGGCAAACGCGTTTTTACAGGGGATCGCGTTTCAATCCGAAAGGGGCCTTTGACTTACGACATCGAGATTATCGATCTTGCAGAAAAGCGCCTCGCGCCCGCACTCGCCGCTGCACTGTATCAGGAGGATGACGATAGCTGTGAACGACGCCGTCTTCGCCAAGCAGAACTCCAACAACAGCGGAATGTGGGCGTCGCGCCTGGCCGGCCTGACAAGCGACAACGGCGTCAACTGACCAAATTTAGAAATCTATAGGCTGTGCGTCCAACACGGGCACAACGCCTCGGGATGCGGTCTATCGCGCATGTTATGATCTTCGCTTTCTAGGCTAACAGGACACGCTAGTTTCTTTTTTCTGGCGTGTCTAGAAACAACACGTCTGATTCGGCGAGGCCGCCGGCATGCTCTGGGTCAAATCTTTTCACCTTATCTTCATGGTGACGTGGTTCGCGGGGTTGTTCTACCTGCCACGCCTTTTCGTCTACCACGTTATGTCCGATGACGCGGCTAGCCAGGCTCGCTTCAAGATAATGGAAAGAAAACTGTACTACGGTATTGCCACGCCGGGGGGGCTTCTCACCGTGGGGTGTGGCTTGTGGTTGTGGCTTGGCTACGGCCTGGGCAGCGGCAGTGGCTGGCTACACGCCAAGCTTATTCTGGTCGCTGCGCTCATCGGTTATCATCTTTTCTGCGCCCGGCTGGTTTATCTCTTCAACCACGATCGCAATCAACGTAGCCACGTGTTTTATCGCTGGTTTAACGAAGTCCCCGTCTTAATCCTGGTAGCGGTCATCGTCCTGGCCGTGGTTAAGCCGCTCTAACGCCGCATCGGTGAAATGTGCCAACATGTTTGAAGTAGTTCTGTGTCAACCGCAGATTCCCCCAAATACGGGCAACATTATTCGCTTATGCGCGAACGTTGGATGCCGGTTACACCTCATCGCTCCACTTGGGTTTGATCTCGATGACCGCAGTTTGCGCCGGGCAGGACTTGACTACCAGGTAATGGCAAGCGTCAGCGTTTACCCCGACTTCGACTCCTTCATCGAGCAGCATCCGGATGAGCGTCGCTTTACCTACTCCAGTCACCACACCCGCCCTTATCACCAGGCCGAGTTCCAGCCCGGTGACGCACTCATCTTCGGTTCTGAAACAAATGGCCTGCCCACCGCCGTCTCCAAATACACGCCATCAGAACACCAGTTGTTATTGCCGATGCGCGCGGGCAGCCGCAGCCTTAATCTGTCCAATGCGGTTGCAATCGCTGTCTACGAAGCTCTTCGACAACGAGATTTCGACGGCCTTGGCGCGCGAACCCTGCATGAGCCTGCCCATGTCCTTTAGCCAAGACCTAATTGACGTTATTGAAGCCGCTTGCCAAGACAAAAACGTCCCAGCAGTACGCGGGATTCACCTGCCCCCTGCAAGAGCCGATGGCACACCATGCAAGAAATTTGGCGCTGTTGAGCTCGCTGATGGGAGTTGTGGGTTTTTTTCTACCCACTTTGATAACGCCCTTCCGGCTTTGCGCAGCGCGATTAAATCGACCCCTATCCTCAGCCACTGCGCGCTTTCGTTAGCACAAGAATTCGCTAGTAAAAATACGGCGCTATGCGCGCTTGGCCTTGGCGCCAGCAATGCGCTCAGCCAACACCACTTCGCCACCACCCCACACCAACTCGACCTGGCACCCGACCCCCTGGTTGGACTTCACCCACGTGGTGGCGATCACGTTGGCATGGTTGGCTTCTTTCGTCCCCTTCTTGACCTGGTGCCCGATGAAGCATCGCTGACCATCATCGAACAAGACGCCAGGTTTCTGGGTGAGGTGGGGCGTTTTACGGTAACGCTGGATCTTGCTCAACTCAAGGACTGCAACCCGGTCTTCATCACCGCGCTCACTTTGCTTAACGGCAGCCTGGATGAGGTGCTCAGTCACTGCTCGACCTCGGCACGGATTGCCGTCATTGGCCCCACGGCCAGCTGCCTTCCTGAACCCCTCTTTGCGCGCGGTATCGAGGCGGTAGGGAGTGCACGTGTTGTTCGCCTGACACACTTTCGAGAAAAGTTACTCGCTGGGCAACCGTGGGCCGAAACGGTTGCCAAGTATTGCATTCACCGCGACCAGTACCAGGGTGTTGGGGCGGGCGGTTCAACAGCTGCAAGACAATGATCGATTTCTTTAACTCTCTTCGTAACAATCGATGGTTTCAAGCCGTCGTTATCGGCGGTTGCCTCGGGCGGTCGCACTTATCCACTCAGCGACGCCGCTCTTTTCTTGATTGACCAAGTTGATTATGCGATCACCCTATTTTTCGTGGTTGAGTTATTAGCCCGCTTCATCGGCGAGCCAAGAAAACGCTAACACGGATTAACCGCCATGGCGCCGATCGAACATTTGTCCGAGCCACTTCTCAAGTGCCCCGTTGTCGAGGTTGCCTCGGAGTGGGTCGACTATAACGGCCACATGAACATGGCATATTACAACGTTGCATTCGATCAATATGGAACCGACCACCTGTTAGACCAATTAGGTCTGGGCCTAGACTACGTGCGCCAAACGAACGCATCTACGTTCACGTTGGAACAACACGTTACCTATCTTCGCGAACTCAAGCTCAGTGATCCGATCCTTATCACCTGCCAACTGCTCGATTACGACAGCAAGCGGCTGCACTGCTTTCTTAACATGTACCATGCGGATGTGGGTTTTCTTGCCGCAACCAGTGAGCAGTTGCTAATGCACGTCAACCTTGAAATTCGCCGATCCTCGGTCCTACCGGATGCGGCGATCGACAAACTTGCCGCGATGATGCTGCGTCACCAGGAACTCGCCAAACCACCCGAAGCGGGCCACGTTATCGGTATCCAGCGTAAGTAAGCGTGGTGTTGCTCATGCAGCCCGCATGTCATCGGAACTTCTGAATGATCCCGTCGAGCTCATCAAGACTGTGGTATTGAATAATTACGCGGCCCTTGCCTCCGCTATCCTCCAGGACTACCGGCGCTGCCAGCGCTTCAGAAAGCTCTGTCTCCAGTTTGCTGATGTCTGCGTCTTTAACCTGCGGCACCCGCTTGCTCTTACGCACGCCTCTCAACAAGTATCTGACCAGCTTTTCGGTCTGGCGCACAGACAATCGTCGTTGTATCACCGATGCGGCGGCAGTCTGCTGCTGTTCTCGTGGCAACGCGAGTACGGCCCGCGCATGTCCCATTTCAATACGACCCAGTTCCAGATGTTCTCGAACGACTGGAACAAGATTAAGCAGTCGCAATAAGTTTGACACTGCCGCTCGCGACCGCCCCACCTGCTCAGCAACCTGCTGGTGAGTCATGCCGAATTCATCCAAGAGCCGCCTCAAGCCGGTCGCCTCTTCAATCGGATTGAGTTCTTGGCGTTGGATGTTTTCGATTAGCGCCACCGCCAGCGCGCTCTCATCTGAAACCTGTCGGATCAACGCGGGGATTTCTGTTAACCCTGCGAGCTTGCTGGCTCGCCAGCGTCGTTCCCCGGCGATCAGCTCGAACCCTCCAGCAACGGTCTCGCGTACAACAATCGGCTGAATGATGCCCTGGCTGGCAATCGATGCCGCAAGCTCGCGCAAGCTTTCCTCATCGATGCGTACACGCGGTTGGTAACGGCCTTGCCGAATGCTATCGAGGGGCAGCTGGCGCAACGCTCCGTCCCCCGCGTTGACCGTTTTCTCAACCTCGGTGAGTAGGGCGCCCAGTCCACGACCTAATCTTGCTTTCTTCGTCACGGTTCGCTCACAGGTTGGTGCGTGTTTTCAGTTCAGTGGTGCCACCGCTCGCCGGTGCTATCATTTCGCCAGCCAACGCTAGGTATGCCTCGCTGCCGGCACACTTTGCATCGTAGTCGATCACGGGCATCCCGTAACTGGGTGATTCGGCCAAACGCACGTTTCTTGGCACTACCGTGCGAAACAGATTGTCCGGAAAGTGCTCGCGCAGTTGGTCCGCCACCTCATTGGCAAGGCGATTGCGGCGATCATACATGGTCCGAAGCAACCCTTCGATTACAAGGCTGGGATTGTGTGCCTGCCGAACCCGCGCAATAGTCTCAAGCAATCCGGACAAGCCCTCCAAGGCAAAGTACTCGCACTGAACAGGAATCAGAACAGAACTCGCTGCTATCAACGCATTGATCGTCAACATGTTTAACGCGGGTGGACAATCGATCAAGATATAGTCGTATTGGTCGAGTGTCTTCAGCGCACTGCGTAAACGGAAATCCCGGTCTTCCGCCCCAGCGAGCTCGACCTGAAGACCCGCCAGATCGGCCTCCGCTGGCAATACATCGACGCCAAATGCAGTCGTTGCGATCGCTTCACGAGCCTCGCACAAGCCAAGAAGAACCGAGTAACTGCTGTGCTCAATACCCTCTCGATCAATATTACAACCCGCGCTGGCGTTGGCCTGGGGGTCAAGATCAACCAGCAGAATGCGTCGGCGCATCCTGGCCAGCGAAGCACTGAGATTGATCGCTGTTGTGGTTTTACCCACACCGCCTTTCTGATTAGCAACGGCGATCGTTCTGGTCATGGTATCACCCACGTTAGCCGGCAGCACCGCCGCCCAAGTTACTGAAAACCACTGCGTGGCGGCTAGCATCCAACCCTGGAACCGCCAGTGGCACCACGGTTGCGCAGTCCCGTACTTCTTTAGGCAAAGCCTTCAACTCTTCAAACGGCTCCTTCCCCTTCATGGCGATCACCGTAGCCCGCGCGTGCCACAGGTGCCGGGTCGAAGCCACCAACTCAGGAAGGGGCGCGAAGGCGCGCATGACTAGCGTATCAGAAAGCCGTTGCGGCCGGTAATCCTCTACACGGCCATTGATCACCGTTATTCCCGTCAATTGCAACCGCCTAATCACGTGCTCAAGGAAACTTACCCTTTTCTGCCTCGCCTCAATCAGGACCCAGCGGTTATCCGGTCGCGCTATGGCCAGGGGAAAAGCAGGAAACCCTGCCCCGCTACCAATATCCAACATGTGCTGGCCGCGCACTAACGGCAGTATCGTCAGGCTATCCAAAAGATGTCGCGTGACTATGTCACCAGCATCACGCGCGGCAGTCAGGTTATGTACCCGCCCCCACTTGAGAAGCAATTCAACGAAATCGAGGCACTGGGCTATCGCCACAGCGCTCAGGTCCAACCCCAAACAACCTACACCCTCACGCAACCGAGTCTCGGGCGAATTGGAAGCGCCCTGCATCAATGGAATTAGGCCGCCGAGAGCACCGCACGCTTATGTAGGTGGACCAACAGCAAGGAAATGGCCGCCGGGGTAATCCCAGAAATACGTGATGCCTGGCCCAGCGACGCCGGGCGATGACTTACCAGCTTATCTGTGACTTCGCTCGATAGCCCCCGAACCTTCCTATAGTCAAAATCATCCGGTATTGTCATCGTTTCGTGACGGCGGCGGCGTTCAATCTCATCGTTCTGGCGCTCAATATAAGGGGCATACCGCGCCTCTACTTCGAGTTGCGTAGCAATAGCACGGTCAGTCACTCCATCGGGCCCGCTGGTAAGCGTAAGCACCTGCTCGTAGGTCATTTCCGGCCGTTTGAGCAAATCAATCGCACGCGTCTTCTCTTTAACTGCTTGTCCAAGCAATGCTTCAGCAACAGGATCTCCCGGGTTAATCCAGTGTCCACTCAAGCGCCTGCGCTCATCGTCGAGCCGAGTTCGTTTGGTGTTGAAGCGTTGCCAGCGTTCATCGTCTACCAAACCGAGTTCACGACCCGTTTCCGTCAAACGCAAGTCCGCATTGTCCTCTCGCAACTGAAGCCGGTACTCCGCGCGCGACGTGAACATCCGGTACGGCTCGGTCACACCGCGAGTCACCAGGTCGTCGATCATCACGCCAATGTAGGCCTGGTCACGACGTGGAGTCCACGCCGCCAACCCTTTGCTTCGGCGCCCCGCGTTGAGCCCCGCCACCAATCCCTGGCCGGCCGCCTCTTCATAACCTGTGGTCCCGTTGATCTGACCCGCAAAGAATAGCCCCTCTAGTGCCCGCGTCTCCAACGACAGCTGAAGGTCTCTTGGGTCGAAATAATCATATTCAATGGCATAACCTGGCCGTGTGATACGCGCGCGTTCAAAACCCCGAATGCTCTGAACCAGTTTCCATTGCACATCGAAGGGCAGGCTTGTCGAAATCCCATTCGGGTAGATTTCCGGTGTGTCCAGCCCCTCTGGCTCAACGAAGATCTGGTGCGAAGTCCGTTCTGCAAAACGCACCACCTTGTCTTCCACCGAGGGGCAATAGCGCGGTCCCGTTCCTTCAATGGCGCCACCGTAAATCGGCGAGCGCTCGAGATTCTCTCGAATGATGTCGTGCGTCATCTCGTTGGTGGCTGTTAGGTAACAACACACCTGTTGCGGATGCATCGAGCGATCACCAAGATAAGAAAAAACCGGCCTGGGTTCATCACCAAATTGTTTTTCAAGTTGGTCAAAGTTAATCGTGCGTCCATCCAGCCGCGGCGGCGTTCCGGTCTTCAGCCGTGCCACGCGGAACGGCAGCGCCCTTAGACGCTCTGCCAGACGATTAGCCGCTGGCTCGCCCGCTCGACCCCCGGCATGGCTCTCAAGGCCCATGTGAATCCGCCCACCGAGAAACGTCCCCACGGTAAGCACCACGCTTGTCCCACGAACGCGAATGCCGCCGTTTGTCACCACACCCCAGACCGTTTTGTCGCTGATCAAAAGATCGACCACGGTCTGTTGTAACAAGGCGAGGTTCTTCTGGTTGTCCAGCTGCGTCCGAATGGCCTGTTTGTATCGTGTGCGATCGGCTTGGGCGCGGGTCGCGCGGACAGCCGGGCCCTTGCGTGCGTTAAGCGTGCGAAACTGGATGCCGGCACGGTCGGTAGCCAGCGCCATGGCGCCCCCCAGCGCATCAATTTCTTTGACAATGTGTCCCTTGCCAATACCCCCAATGGCCGGGTTGCACGACATTTGCCCGAGTGACTCCACGCTATGGGTGACTAACAATGTGCTGCAGCCCTGGCGTGCAGAAGCCAACGCGGCCTCCGTTCCGGCATGCCCACCACCGATCACGATCACATCAAAGGATTCCGGGTACTCGATCATCTTGTTACCTACTGAGAATAGTAGTCGTACTGACGAAGAATCTGGTGCGTGAACCGCCACGCATCTTTCTGCGACAACTCCGCCTCACGGGGAAACAGAATTTTTGTGTATAGCCGCTTGCCATAGACGCTTTTCAGCGCAGTAAGCGAGCGATGCAATTGTTGTTCATTAACATTCCTTGCCTGCGTTTCCCGCGGCTCACGCAGAGAGTATCGAAATATACCGCCTTCCTTCCAGTACCCAATGCGCACAACGTACTTGCCTAGAAACGTGCGGGCGGGCCGGACCAAGCGATCGTATTTCACCTGAAGCGCGCTGTGCTGGCCCTTTAACTCATCCACCAGCGCTCGCTGCTCCGCCTGCAGCGCCGTGATCTCCTTAGCATAACGCGCTTTTAGCGCCGCCAATGCCTGGACCGACATCCGCTGTCCGCCCTCCGCCACGTCGAGTTTTTTCGAGTAGCCGGCTATGTCTTCGCGCATCTGCCGCTGGATTCGCTGTGCCTCCAAATAATCGCTGGCCAAGTGGGCATTCTCGGCCCGCAGCGCCGCTGTCTGCTGCAACAGGCGGGATCGTTTCTTCTCAAGGCGCTCGATGGCGTTTTGTGCCGCTTCGCGCTCGCCCACTAGAGCCTGTTCTTTCTTGTCGAGTTCCACGACCTGACGCCTTAAGCGGACAATTTCAGCCTCACCGCCTTCCTGTTGCTGTCTTGCCTCGGTTAACCGCGCCAACAAATGGTCTTTCTCGCGTTGTAACGTCCTCTCTGTGCGCAACAAACGATCCCTGTCATCCGTCATCGCCTTCAGCGAAGCCGTTAACCCGTCTTGTACAGCATTGAGCTGCTGGATTCGTGTCTCTAAAGACCGCTTGTCTCCCGCCAGTTCCGTGAGTTCGGTATTGCGCCCACGAAGATCCGTTTGCAGTTGCTTTCTTTGCGTAATTAAGTGACCGGCCGCCTCTTCTAATTGGCTGCCCTCCTCGCTCAACTGTTTGTTTCGTGCCTCAAGCTCTTTGGCGCTGTGTTCAAGCGACGTCACTTGCCCTTTAAATGTCTGCCTCTGAAACGCCGTTTCTGCCAGCTGTCGAGCAATTTCGCGCTTCTCTTCGGCTAAAACCTCTAGCCTCAGGGCGTTAGTTGTCCCCTCTTCGAGCAACCGCGATTTTTCTAGCGAAAGAATATCTCGCTCGCTGGTGCGGCTGCGCAGCGCCACGGTCGCTGCGGCTTTCTCCTCGCCGAGCACCTGGTGCGCGCCAGAAAGCGTCACTAACTGCTTTTGCCGGGATGCAAGCAATGCCCCCTGTTCCGCCAGCCGCGCCACCATGCTTTCTTTTTCTATTCGAAGCGCACTCTGCTTCTTGACTAGCTGTGCCTTGTCTTCTAACAACACATCGCGCTCCCGCGTCACTGTGGTGAGCGTTTTGCTAAGTACTCTGCGTTCCTTTTCAACGCCAGATTTCTCTTTGTCCAAGCGCGTGACTTCCGTCTCTAGTTCGCCGCGTACTGCCAACAACGCTTGTTGCATCTGTTCTAGCGACAGCAGTTCGGCCTGGAGCGCGCCCTCGCGACCCACCAACGTCACGTTATCACGCGCTAACCGATCGCGCGCCTGCTCTAAGGAAGCAACGCTTTGCACCAAACCGCCGATCTGCTGGTCTCGATCCGCGGTGGCAACCTGTGCAAGTTCTGCACGACGCGTAACCTCTCCCAGTTGCAAACGCAAGCCAACGACCTCGTCTCCAAGCCCTGCGATGTTCATTTCGAACGCTGTCTTTTCGGCGCTGTCGCGTTCCACGCGTCGCTCCGTTTTGTCCAGCTGGTCAGTCAAATCAACGTTTCGAATCAGAATAACGACCAATGCCATCAGAAACACCATGACGATCACCATCATAACGTCGGTAAACGAGGGCCACACGCTGTCCTCGTTGGTAGAGGCGGTCGCTGTTCCTCGCAGGTTGACGAACCCGGGCGCTTTCATTCCCGGTTTCTTTCGTTAAGCCTGAACCCAACACGCAACAGACGCGCGATGTCGTCCAGTCGATTGCTGCTATGTTTCAACTCCGCCTGATAAGTCCGAATCAATGCCCGCAAGTCGATAGCGACCTCCGCGTATTCGTGTTGTGACGCTTCCAGCCGTTTCATCAAGGCGGCTGCAGCACGAATGATGTCCGCAAATTCCTCGCCAGCGCTCTCCGGGCCCGGTTGAAAACGTGGCAATAACGTGGTGGTTGTGAGTTCCTCTATTCGGCTGATGATCTGCGCCTGGACATCGATCAGCCGCAAATAAAAATAGCCAAAAAACAAATAGGCCAGAATCGCGGTCATCGTGGTTGACAGTGCGGTCGACATGCCGTGTATCACAGCGCCCAAACTGCCAACGTTCGCGGTCGCGCCAATCATGTCCGAGGCCCCTAATAAAGCAATCGATAGGGACACGATCGTGCCAAAAACACCGGTCAGTATGAGAATGTTGTGAACAAACTTGGGCAAGCTGATACAGCTGGCTTCAGTGGCGACGAGCGTCGCGGCGAGCGCGCTTTGGTTAATAGGAGCCCGTTGGCGTGACATCTCCTCTAACACGCGATACCGCTGGGCCATGAGCGAGCCCCTCCAAACACCGGATTCGATATCCCGCGCTGCGTGAATGTTGGCCTTCAGCGCACCCACCGCTCGTTCCTCGTCATCGTACCGCACGAACAACCGGACCAACTGCGCCATTCCCGCTAAGAACAACGCAACGATCCCGCCGTTAATCGCTAGGCCAACGTGAGTCCGCTGGTTGGACCAATAGATCGCTCCGAGGACCTCATGCTGCCAGGCCGCGATCAGAAGGGCCGCGATGGTCAGAATTCCCAGTTGAATTAGTGTTCGTTTTGCGTGGCCACTCTCCAACATCAAGCTCTCTCCTTAAAAACACATCCCTTAGATTGTACGCCGCTACCGGCTTTCTCCGGTTTTACGACTGTTGGCGTTACTCGTAGCTATCTTTATCTGAAATTAATATATACTACTAAGAAGCACATATAAATGAACCGTGGTGACTCGATGGGACGAAAAAGGAGACCGCCGCCACTGTGGTGGCTATTAGGCTATGTTGCACAATATCAACCCCAAGCCCTATTGGAGCAATGCGCTGCCATGGGGGTTGACCCCGCCACCCTCTATGCGGCGAGCGAAGCCGCGGCGTTGTCGCTACCCAGCCCCCTCTATCGCCGGTTATCCAAAGCCTGGGCCGTTCAACAGAGCCGTCAGAGAGGGGGGGGTTAGCGCTCAATACACACCATTTTGTAGTACATTAAATAATCTCTCCATAACGCTTTATACAGGCAAACCGCTGCCGGAAGATTGTCTACCACACAATATTCATCCGTTTGGTGCGCCATGTGGGTTTCGCCTGGGCCCAGGATAATGGTGGGGGCGCCCCCAAAAGCAGGCTGTAGCACCGAGGCATCAGTAAAAAAAGGTAGCGCTGCAACGGCTGGCTGCTCTCCATCGCGGGCAGCGCAGAGCGCGTAAACCCGCTCAATCCACGGATGATGTGGATCGGTCCACACGCTATTAAGGTCCACGAACGCCTCGATCTCCTCAATGTCCCCCTCAAGGTAAGCCCCAAAATCCTCTAGCAAGCGATCGTGACGAACACCCGGAATGGTGCGGATATCGACCTCCATAACCGCATGGTCTGGCACAGAATTCACGTTTTGTCCCGCGTGGAGATTTCCAACGCTGAGAGAATTGCCGCCAAGGTACGGATGGGGCGCCACATTGAAGCCAAAGTCCTCGAGTTTTTGGGTCGCGCGCGCTGCCTTGTAAAGCGCATTAACGCCGAGTTCGGGCATTGAGCCATGGGCTGTCTTGCCCTTTGTTGTCATCCGCAACCACAAAGCACCGCGGTGCCCGACCTTTGGCTGATTATAGGTCGGCTCTGCGATGATCATTGCACCCACACGGACGACCTTAGCCAATTCCTGGCCGAGCGGGAGCGACCCCTCGCAGCCGGTTTCCTCCCCTGCCGCCATAATCAGCAGAACACCCGGGTCCGCCAAGAGCTCATCACCCAGATGCATCGCGGCGGCCACAAAGCTTGCGATACCTGATTTCATATCCGTCGCGCCGCGCCCGTAGAGTTTATCCCCCACAATGTTCCCGCCGAAAGGCTCCACGCTCCAATCATTAAAGCCCAACGGCACGGTGTCGATATGGCCTGCAAAGCACAGTCGAGCGCTGTCACCGCTCCCCCCCTTTCGCGCAACCACGCTGGTGCGCCCGGGTGCGAAATCGTGATAAGTCACGTCAAACCCGCCCCCTAACAGCAAATCACCTAAGAATTGGGCGCATTGATCCTCACAGCCGCCGGGATTGACACTCTGAATGCGAACCAATTCCTGACAGAGCGTCACCGGGTTAATCGCATCGTTCATCGCAAGCCCCCTATTTCCCGATACAGAAACTGGAGAAGATGTCTCCCAACAGCGCTTCTGTCGTTACCGCCCCGGTGATCTCGCCCAGGCAGTCTTGTGCCAAACGAAGTGCTTCGGCAATCAACTCGCCTTGCCCGTGCACCGCATGTATTTCGGCCTGCACTAGGTGCTCGCGGGCCCGGATTATGGCCTGAATATGCCGCTGGCGCGCCATGACCGGCGGTTCAGTACCGACCTGGTAGCCCGCAGCGCTGGCGATGCAGCGCTTAAGCGCGTCAAGGCCGGCCCCCGTCTTTGCCGACACACACACCGCCGGCGGCGACCTCCCGTCCAGCACCCCGACGCGGCGTCCACTGAGATCGCACTTGTTGCGGACCAGAATATAGTCAGCCGGCGGGGGCCATTCGTTTTCCAGGCCCCCGTTCGCACCCTCGGCCTCTAACGCATCATCAACCACCAGCAGCGTCAGGTCTGCTTCTTCGATCGCGCGACGCGCGCGCTTGACGCCCTCAACTTCAAGCGCGTTCTCAGCTTCGCGAAGACCTGCGGTATCGACAAGCTCCACTTTCAAGCCCTCAATCTCGGTCGAGACAGTCACCACATCACGCGTGGTTCCTGCGATGTCGCTGACAATCACTCGATCTTCTGTCGACAGCCGATTCAATAAACTAGATTTACCAACATTAGGTTGCCCCGCCAGCACGACTCGAATACCACTGGCCAGCAAGGCCCCTTGGCTAGCGCCCTCTTGCAACTGACTTAGCCTTTGGCTTGCACTGCACACCCGCGCTTCCACAGCCCCCTCGGTCAAGAAATCAATTTCCTCTTCGGGAAAATCTATCGCTGCTTCGATATATGCTCTAAGATCTGCTAAAACAACGTTAAAAGCGTTTATCTTCTCCGAAAATTCTCCTTTTAGGCTTCGCATAGCCGAACGGGCCGCCGTCACCGTTGCGCTATTGATAAGATCCGCTATCCCTTCCGCCTGCGCCAGATCGAGTCGCCCATTCAGAAATGCGCGCTCTGAAAACTCGCCTGGCGCGGCTGGCCGAGCACCCGCTTTCAGTATGCTCTGAAGCACCTCGCTCACCAGTATCGGGCCCCCGTGGCCATGTAACTCCAAAACATCTTCGCCTGTGAATGAGCCTGGCGCAGGGAAGTAGATGGCTAACCCTTCGTCAATCTGGTGACCATCGGAACCGGCGAAAGGCCGAAGACTGGCTTGCCGTGGCCTGGGCAATCGTCCGATTACCTGATTGGCGACAGCACCTACGTTCGGCCCCGACACTCGGACCACGCTAATTCCACCGATCCCTTGGGGGGTGGCAATCGCCGCGATGGTGTCTTGGGTTTCCACCTAATTGGCTGTGAGCCTGCTCCCTAGCGATTAACTATTACGCAAATTTACGCATGACGAACCATTGTTGGGTGATCGACAACAAATTGTTGACCAACCAGTACAAGACCAAGCCAGAGGGAAACCAGAGGAAAAAGAGGGTGAACATAATCGGCAGAATGCGCATGATATTGGCCTGCATCGGATCGACCGGGGCGGGGTTTAGCAGCTGTTGCGCAAACATTGAAGCCCCCATCAGAATCGGTAAAACATAGAATGGATCGGGCGAGGAAAGATCATGAATCCATAGGGCCAGTGGAGCCTGGCGCAATTCGACACTTTCAAGCAACACCCAGTAAAGGGCGATAAACACCGGGATTTGAACCACGATCGGGAGGCAACCACCGAGCGGGTTTATTTTGTCCTTCTTGTACATCTCCATCATGGCCTGTTGAAACTTTTGCTTATCGTCGCCGTAACGCTCTTTGAGCGTTTTCATGCGCGGCCCTAGCTTTTTCATTTTGGCCATCGACTTGTAACTCGCAGCCGACAGGGGGAAAAAAACCAACTTCACCAGCGCCGTGAGTAGGACAATAGACAGGCCCCAGTTCACTACGACCCGCTGAATTTGCGTCAATAACCAAAACAACGGTGCTGACACGGGCGTTAACCACCCGAAATCAACTGCCAACTCCAATTGGCGGTTGGCTTCCACCAGTCGTTTGTTTTCCTTGGGGCCAACAAACATTCGCCCGTTAATCTCACCTCGCCGGCCAGCGGCCACCGACAACGGTGCGAGGTGTTTGTAACCTATCGAGTACTGCGTTGTCGCGCCGGTCCCATTCACCAAGGAATAGAACTCATACTGGCTCTCCTTCTCTGCCAGCAGGGCGCCTACAAAATAATGCTGGAGCATTGCCACCCAACCCGAGGTCGTGTTTTTGACCAGGGGTTCCTCGCGCATATCATCAAAATCAATTTTCGTGTATTTCTCCTCCGGCGTGTAGATGGCTCCACCGGTATAGCTCGGGAGTCGCCCCAAGCCCAAAAAACTGGTGTTTTCATCGTCACTTGTTTCAGTGCTTACAAACTGTGCGTATAAGTAGCCCTGCCATTTTTTATTGGTGTTATTTTGTACCTCGTAACGCACATCGACGTAGTAGCTGTCGCGGTGGAATGTGTAAACCTTACGATACTGAATGCCCCCGCTCTCGAAATGAAGCGGCACTTCAATGTGATCTTTTCCCTCGGCCAACACATAGCGTTTCTTCGTCGCGGTGTACTCGGAATGGTGGTTGGGAAGATCGCTCTGACTCCCCAGGAGGCCATTTTGCACCCAGTAAAGGTTCGGACCACTATCTGTCAAAAGTCGAAAGGGTACATCCGGCGCCTCAAGCTCTTCTGGGTAAGTGATTAAATCAAGAACGCGAAGATCACCGCCGTAGGTGTCTAATTCTGCTCGCAGCAGGTCGGTTATCACCTCTACGCGTTGCCGTGTGTTCGCCGTAGGCACCTGGTTAGCAAGCGTGACGGTCGGTGCAGAAGCATTGGCTGACTCCGTTACCACCGCTGGCGGCGCGCTTGGTACATCCGCTGTTTTCGCCGTTGCCTCTAAGGTCACTGCTTCGCCACCACTCGTTGGCGCTGTCAATGTCTGCGCAGATCGCTGGAGGTCAGCCGTTTCGCTCTCAAACATCAACCACTTCTGGTACAACAAGGTCAGAACCAGCACCAACGCGCCAATAAGAAAGAGCCTTTGAAAATCCATTTACTGGCTCGTTAGGATTGCTTGATGACGGTCTTTGGCCGCTCAGGCACAAGGTCCATGCCGCCGCCGTGCCAAGGATGACACCGCGCCACGCGCTTCACCGACAGCCAAAGACCGCGCGCCGCGCCATGTTTCTCGATCGCTTCGATTGAATAACTTGAACATGCTGGATAGAAGCGACAATGCGGCCCCAACAGCGGGCTAATGCCATACTGATAACACCGAAGTAGAAAAACGAGCACGTGTTTCATTGGTTGTCCAACATCTTCCAGTGCTGCTCTAGGCTGTACCGAAGGGTTTTATTTGAAGTGCTGACCGCTTGCCTCCGCGCCATCACTAACACATCGTTGCCCGCGATGCGCTTTTGCGCAGCTCGAAAGGATTCCCGAACCAGTCGTTTGATGCGGTTTCGATCTACGGCCCGCGCCGCGGTTCGCCGGGACACCGTTAGCCCGAGTCGCGCATAGCCGAACGGGTTCGGCTTCACCACTAACCTAAAGCAGTCGTCGCTAGCCGGTCGTTGGCGCAATAACGCGCGGTAATCGTTAGCTTCGGTCAGACGCTGGAGCGAGCCCAATCGCTGTCCGGTACCTGGTGCCGCCCGCTGCGGATTCGTCAAGCTGTCAGCCGAGACCGGCCTTTTGCTCGCCTGGCGTTAATCACAGCACGCCCACCGCGAGTGCGCATTCTCGCTCTAAACCCGTGTGTTCTCTTGCGTTTCAGTTCGCTTGGCTGGAATGTTCGCTTCATAACGTCGTGTTGTTGCCCGCTGGCCGCGGCGAAAGGGTCGCCAATCTAAACGTTCGCACCCATTATTGTCAATAAAACAAGGGCTTCTCTCTGGTATTGTGGATAACTTCTAGATGGGTTTTATCTGTGGATAACTAACCCCGCTTAGTTTATAGTGTGTTGCTCTTTCCGCGCCCTCGGAAGCTGTCAAGGCTCCAGGGTT
>DUBL01000304.1:35156-52436 GCA_012960345.1 Gammaproteobacteria bacterium
CGGAAGCTGTCAAGGCTTCAGGGTTTTGGCGCTAAAACTCAACCGAAAAGGCCACTGGATCGTGCAAGAACCTATTTGGCCGCTTTGCTTAACCCGCCTAGAAAATGACCTGCCGATCCAGCAATTTAATACGTGGATTCGCCCCCTGCAGGCGGTAGAAAAGGAAACCGGCCTGACCTTGCTGGCCCCGAACCGCTACGTTAGAGATACCGTCGAGCGGGATTATCTTGGCCAGATCGCAGGCCTCGCGAATAATTTTCGGCATCGCGATATTGCGGTCTCCATCGACATCGGCAGCGACCACCCGCCTCGAGGTCCCGATAAAACAGCTGTTGCGCCGCGCCCCGTTCGGTTTGAGGGGCGCCTTAATCCTGCCTTTACCTTTGTCTCGCATGTGGCCGGAAAATCCAACCAACTTGCCCGCGCCGCAGCACAGCAAGTAGGGGAAAACCCTGGCCGAGCCTACAACCCGCTCTTTATCTACGGTGGTGTGGGGCTTGGAAAAACACATCTAATGCAAGCCGCTGGCAATGCCGCTGTGGAACGAGCAACCGATGCCCGAGTAGTTTACGTCCACTCGGAACGGTTTGTGGCCGACATGGTGAAAGCGCTGCAACACAACGAAATCAACAACTTCAAGCGCTACTATCGCTCCCTAGACATGTTGTTAATTGACGACATTCAGTTTTTTGCCGGCAAGAGCCACTCACAAGAGGAATTCTTTCATACTTTCAACACCTTACTCGATGGACAGCGGCAGGTGATCATCACCAGCGATCGGTTTCCTAGAGAAATTTCAGGAGTCCAAGAGCGCCTAATTTCTCGGTTTGGCAGCGGCCTCACCGTACCGATCGACCCGCCGGAGCTTGAAACACGGGTCGCTATCTTGATTAAAAAAGCTTTAGCGCGGGATGTAGCGCTACCAGAAGACGTCGCCTTTTTCATTGCTGAACAAATCCGCTCCAACGTGCGCGAGCTCGAGGGCGCGCTCCACCGGCTGGTGGCTAGCGCTAACTTTACGGGGCGAACGATCGATGTTGATCTTGCTCGTGATGCCCTGCGCGACCTGCTGGATGCCCACCAGCGCCAAATCAACATCCAAAACATTCAAAAGACGGTCGCGGACTATTTTAAGATGCGGGTGTCTGACCTGCATTCCAGAAAACGTAGCCGGCAGATCGCGCGGCCACGCCAGATGGCGATGGCTTTAGCCAAAGAGTTGACCCCTATGAGCTTACCCGAGATTGGTGACGCGTTTGGCGGCCGAGATCACACCACCGTTTTACACGCCCAGCGGAAAATTAAGGCTTTGCTGCAAACCGACCCAAAAATTAAGGAAGACTACCAAGCTTTATTGCGCCAGCTTTTGGGATAACCTGTGGATAACAATGGCCGCTGTCCTATACCGCGCGATAATCTCCATCTATCCACACACTACTAACCAACTGTGCACACCTTAATAACCCGTGTAAGTCTTTATTATTAAATATAATTATTCGTTTTATTAACTTATCCACAGCTGTAATAAACATCATCTCATGAGACTAAGACATGAAATGTAAATTAGATAGAGATACATTAATTGCGCCCCTTCAGTTAGTGACGAATGTCATTGAGCGGCGCCAAACGTTACCTATTCTTGCAAATGTTTGCCTCGAATTAAAACAAGAGGCAATGACGCTGATCGGGACGGACCTAGAAGTTGAGATCTCGCAAGAAGTAGCCGTTGCGAAAGCAGAAACCACCGGGGCCTGTACAGTAACGGCGAGAAAGTTGCTCGATATCTGCCGCGCGTTGCCGGAAGGAAGCTCGATTAGTCTCAATGGATCGGGCGAGCGGCTGAAGCTGCAGTCTGGCCGAAGCCGGTATACATTACAGACCTTGTCAGCAAAGGAGTATCCGCGGATCGAACCGGCCAACTGGGCGACCCGCATTAAACTGCCCGCTGCGACGCTACGCCGATTGTTTGAGAAGACAGCTTTTTCAATGGCGCAACAAGATGTGCGGTACTTCTTAAATGGGGTTTTGTTAGAGTTTTCGGAGCAAAAGGTCGTGGCGGTAGCGACGGACGGGCATCGACTGGCCCGCACCGAGTGTGCGGTAGAACAAGAAGCCGGGGCCACACAGCAAGCCATTGTGCCGCGCAAGGCGGTGCTTGAGATGAGCCGGTTTCTGACGGGCAGCGATGAAGAGATTACCATGGAGATTAACCCTAACCACCTTCGAATAACGCGCCCGGGTGCGGTGCTGACGACGAAGCTCATCGACGGTAAGTTTCCAGACTACCGGGCCGTGATGAACCAGAAACTCACCCGCGAGGCCCAAGCTGAGCGGCAACCGCTTTACGACGTGCTGGCCAGAACCGCGGTGTTGACTAATGACAAATATCGTGGGGTGCGCGTGTCGATAGGATTAGGTGAATTAAAGGTTAGCGCACACAACCCCGACCAGGAAGAGGCCAGCGACGAGATTGCGATTGTTTACGATGGCGACAGCCTAGAAATTGGGTTTAACGTGACATATATAATGGATGCGCTGCGCGCGCTGCACACTGATCAGGTTCAGTTGGCGTTTGAGGACGGTAACAGCGGGTGTTTAATTCGCTCGCCGGGTAACACTACTACCGAATATCTCATCATGCCCATGCGCCTTTAGGTGCTAATTCCGAGGTTTCACGTGAAACAACCAGTTAACCCAAACGTGTTTCACGTGAAACACGCCGTTATGCGGCGGCTATATATTGTATAATACACCTGTTTTCTAAGGGAAAAAACATGTCAGAGCAGCAAAGCTACGATGAGAGCAGCATTAAGGTCCTAAAAGGGCTTGAGGCGGTGAGGAAGCGGCCCGGGATGTATATCGGGGACACGGATGATGGGTCGGGGTTACATCGTATGGTGTTTGAGGTGGTGGATAACGCAATTGACGAAGCGTTAGCGGGCCACTGTACCGATATTGTGGTGACGATCCACGCAGATGAGAGCGCCTCTGTACGGGATAATGGTCGGGGCATGCCCTGCGGCTTAATTAAAGACGAGGGGCGGTCCGCTGCCGAGGTCATCATGACGTATCTACATGCTGGCGGTAAATTCGATCAGAACGCATACAAGGTGTCCGGTGGGCTGCACGGTGTTGGTGTTTCGGTAGTCAACGCGTTGTCGGAGGCGCTTCAGTTAACGGTGTGCCGTGGGGGGAAGGTATACCAGCAGGATTACACACGGGGTGCACCGAGCGCACCCCTGGCGATTGTGGGCAACACCGCCGAGTCTGGAACGGAGGTTCATTTTCGCCCGGATGCGGAGGTTTTTTCAGACCGCATCTTCCACCATGATATTTTAGCCAAACGGCTTAGAGAACTCGCGTTTTTGAACTCTGGAGTGAGGAACCGGCTGGTTGATGAGCGCGCCGGGACGGACGAGGTTTTTGAGTACCAGGGCGGAATAGCGGCGTTCGTAGCGCACCTACACGAGAAAAAGAGCGCCATTCATCCCCATATCTTCGAGATGCGGGGTGTACGTGAGGATATTGAGGTGGATCTTGCCCTTCAGTGGAACGAGTCGTACCAAGAGGCGGTGTTTTGCTACACCAATAATATTCCCCAGCGTGATGGGGGCGCTCATTTGGAAGGGTTCCGCTCGGCAATGACGCGGACGCTGAGTCGTTATCTTGAAGAATCGTCTTTAAATAAGCGAGGGAAAATAGCGATTAAGGGGGAGGACTGCAGAGAGGGTCTCACGGCTGTGCTCTCTATTAAGATGGCCGATCCTAAATTCTCCTCCCAGACCAAGGAAAAGCTCGTCTCATCCGGGGTTCGGAGCCCAATTGAGACGCTTGTGTCAGAGTATCTCGGGGCTTTTTTGCTTGAGCGGCCATCCGAAGCCCGGGCGGTACTAGAAAAAATTATGGATTCCGCCAGGGCGCGTGACGCGGCGCGCAAGGCGCGGGAACTGACGCGCCGCAAGAACGTGCTTGAGGTCGGTGGGTTGCCGGGAAAACTGGCCGATTGTCAGATTAAGGATCCCGCGGAATGTGAAATTTATCTGGTAGAGGGTGACTCAGCCGGCGGTTCAGCAAAACAGGCCCGGGACCGGCGCTTTCAGGCCATTTTACCTTTGAAGGGTAAGATATTAAATGTAGAGAAAGCAAGATTTGACAAGATGTTAGCGTCAGAAGAGGTGGCGACGTTAATCACCGCGTTGGGCACGGGGATTGGTGTCGAGGGCTTTGATCCCGGCCAGTTACGTTATCACCGAATTATTATCATGACAGACGCTGATGTGGATGGCTCCCATATTCGCACGCTGTTGTTGACTTTCTTTTATCGACAGATGAAGGACTTGGTTGAGCGCGGCCATGTGTATATCGCTGAGCCCCCGCTTTACAAAGTGACTGCCCGCAAGCAGGCCATGTATATCAAGGATGACAATGACCTGCAAGAGTATGTGTTGGCGGCGGCGCTAAAAGGCGCATCGCTGGGTTCGAAAGAAAACACCGACCACTGGGAAGGGGATGCGCTCCAGGCCTTGTGTGGACAGTATTTCGAGGTGCGAGGCATTGTTGACCGGCTCGGGCGACGATATGACCCGGCGGTGTTGTGGGGTTTGTCTTTGCTACCGGCGCTGCGTGAAGGTGCGGGCCCGGAGGCGCAAAGCCACTATGCGGCAGCGCTGTCCTCGAGATTGACCGCGCAGGCGGTAACAGCCAGTGATCATACGGTGGCCTATGAAGCGCGAGTGCAACCCGCCGAGACGGGCCCCGGCTGGCTGCTGGTGGTTGAATTAGAGCGCCACGGACTGAAACGGCAGACGCGGTTGCCCGGCACCCTTTTTTCAACTACAGACTACCAACGCATCGCGGCCTGGGGAGAAATGTTGCGCGCGAAATTCGGCGGGGCGTTACTCGTTCGACGCGGCGAAAAAGAGACCAGCGCCCATGGTTTCGACGCGGCGATCGATTGGTTAATGAGGGAGGCGCGCCGAAGCATCACCATTCAGCGCTACAAGGGGCTTGGCGAGATGAATCCGGACCAACTGTGGGAAACGACGATGGATCCAGCACAGCGGCGACTGTCCCGAGTGACGGTCGAAGATGCGGTCAGCGCCGATCAGGTTTTCCAAGTGTTAATGGGAGATGAAGTAGAGCCCAGGCGGCAGTTTATCGAGGAGAACGCGTTTAACGTTACCAATCTCGATATATAATTTTTATTATATAAATCAGTGAATTACACGAGGTATTGAGAGAACAAAGCGGGGGATGTCCGCATCAAACTCGCAACCATCCTCAGCGACCATTTGGTAGCTGCCTTGCATGGTGCCTACGGGTGTTTCAATCACGGCGCCGCTGGTATAGCGGAAGCCTTCACCGGGTTTCATAATGGGTTGTTCGCCGACAACGCCGTCACCTTTAACTTCTTCGACCTTGTTGTCTGCGTCAGTAATGATCCAGTGACGTGACTTAAGTTGGGCGCTCATTGCGCCGCGATTAATCAGGGTGATGGTGTAGGAGAACACGTAGCGCTCGTCGGCCGGTTCAGACTGTTCAGGCAGGTAGGCGGCTTCAACAGAGACTTCGATATCATAAGCGCTTTTCATCACGGGAATACCAAAGTCGAGGGTCACGAGCAAGCGTAAGAAACGAACGCGATGTTATCTGTTTTGGTCTCGAAGCGCACGGCGGTCAGTGTGCCACCCCACGCGCAGCCAGTATCCAACGCGATGAACCCCGAGCGCGACACCAATCCAAGACTGGACCAGTGACCGAAGATGACCCGCCACGGCGCCAGCGCATCACCCATTAGGTCAAACCAGGGACGAAGGGCGGGTGAGGCGCGCTCAGGCGGCCCCTTTTCAACAAGATCTAGACGCCCGTCAGCACGATAGTAGCGAGCGCGGGTAAAGATGTTGGTTAAGACCCTCAGTCGATCCCAGCCCCGCAAAGAACAATCCCAACGATCGGGCTGATCACCGTATAACTGGTGGAAGAAAGCGCCGCCTGGGTCACGAACCGCCACCTCAACTTCGTGAGCACAGCGCTGTGCGTCGGTTAGGTTCCAGCCCGGCCACAGGCCCGCGTGGACCACAATCGATCGAGTGGTTTCATCACACAACAGCACAGGCTGTTGCTTTAGATAAGCGATCATCGATTCGCGGGCAGGGTGTTCAAGGATATCTAAGAAAGTGTCGTCGGGGCGCAGCTCTCGGGCGCCGGCCGTGACTGCTAGCAGGTGAATATCATGATTGCCCAACACCGTGCTCGCTGCGGTGCCGAGCGACATGATGAGCTGTAGTACGGCGGCCGAGTCTGGGCCACGGTTCACGAGGTCGCCAACCAAAATTACCCGGTCCCGAGTCTGGTCAAACCGTACTTTGTCGAGCAATCGTTCAAGGGCAGAGCAGCATCCCTGGATATCACCTATAAAAATGGTTGCCATGATTGAAAAGCGGGCAGCGCGAGTCGGCGGGCGCGAGCGCCTAGTCTTTAAATAGGTCTTGTTCTAGCGATCCACCGGGCGAATCTGGCGGTGCGCCGTCGTAGATTTGATCCAGGCGGTATTGTCGATAGAAAGCTTGCTCAAAGAGATAAGGATCAGGCTGTTCTGAGAGTAAGGGATCCAGGTGAAGCCGGCCGCTACGGCGGTGAAGAATCAACAGGGAGTACCGAGCCACGTCGATCGCGTGCTCGTCAATCGATGATAATGCATCGGGAAGATACCATCGGGGCAGGATGCCAACGGTATCGCGTAAATTACTGGGGCCAAGCAAAGGCAATACCAAGTAAGGACCATCGGGCAGGCCCCACCGGGCTAAGGTTTGGCCCAAGTCTTCATGTCGTAAGGGCAAGCCAACGGTTGTTGCGACGTCCATCGTGCCGAGAACGCCCACGGTGGAATTAATGAGGAAGCGAAGCCCGGTGTTGGTTGCTTCGCCCACTTTGCCTTGCAACAACGCGTTGGCGGCGGTGGCCGGTTCAGCCAGATTGTCCAGAAAATGCCCGATACTGCGACGCACCATAGCCGGTGTATAGCGTTGATAACCGATCGTTAGCGGCTTTATAAGCGCCTGATCGAGCCCGGCATTGAAGGAGTAACTTGCGCGATTAAACGAGGCTAGGGGGTCATCGGGACCCAGGCTGGGCGTGGCGCAGCCGGTTTGCATAATCAGCAATAGAGCTACGCCAAATAAACCGCTGGAGCGGGCGAAGCGGTTTAAGGAAACGAATTTGACCGCGGCGGTTAACTCCATCCTACTCAAGCCATTGGTTAAAGCGGTCAAGGTCTGCCTGGTCGAGCCGCCCAGCCAGTTGCTCAAGCGCTAGCACTTGTAAAATGTAGTCGTAGCGGGCCTTTAGGTAATTGCGTTTCGCGGCGAAGACATCACGTTGCGCGTCTAACACATCGATGTTGGTTGTTAAACCGGCAGCAAAGCCCTCCTCTTTTGCTTTAAGTGCGTTTTCACCGGCGCGCACGGACTCAGCTAGAGCGCTGACGCGCCGCAGATGACTGTTAACTGTAAAAAAAGCATTGCGGGTGAGGCGGCGAACGTCGCGTTGGTGCGCTTCTAAGTCTGCTCGTACCGCGTTGTGGCGCAGTGCGGCTTGACGCACGCGGGCACCCACGAGATCTCCCTCGTATAGCGGTACCGATAAGCCAACAGAAAGGCTCGTTCGGTCTGACGCGGCGCTTGAATAATCCAACCCGCCATTAAGATTGAGGCTCAACACAGGAAAGCGGGCGGCCTGCTGACGACTGATGTCTTGTTCGGCCACGTACACGCGCAAAGCGGATTGACGTAATGCGAGATTGTCGGTTAGGGCCGCCTCCACCCAGTGTTCGACGGCGTTGGGTTCCGGCGCGGCCAGCGGGACGTCGGTTCGCAGCGGCTGCAGATCAGAGAGGTCTTCATCGACGAGAGCAACCAGCGCCTGGCGAGCATCACGAACCGTTTTTTCTGATTCAATCCCTGAGGCGATGGCATTCTCAAACCGGGCGCGCGCGTCATACAGGTCTGTTCGCGTCCCAACGCCGACAGCCAGTCGTTCTTCTGCCAGTTCCAGTTGGCGTCGGATGGCGCGCTGGTTGCTGGTGGATAATTCGACATCGTCTCGAGCAGCGAGCACGCTGAAATAAGCGTTGCAGACACGAAGTAGCAAACGCTGTTTCTCGATCAGATGTTCGAGGTTGGCAATGCTCGCTTCGTTACGCGCTTGATCGACTGCGATATTGGTCGAGCGGTCGTACAAGTTTTGCTTAAGCGAGACGGACAAACTGAAATTGTCATCTGCCGCCGCTGCCGTGCTCAAAGTGTAGCCGCTGCGCACGCTCAGTTGAGGCCGCACAGCCAATTGCGTAATCGGAACAGCTTGTTGGGCTGCAGCCCTTCGAAAACCCGCGGCTACAAAGACGGGGTCATCGGCCACTGCGTTTTGGTAGACAGTAACAAGGTCAATCTTCGTAGCCGGTGGCGGAGTTGGTGAAGGCGTTTCTGGGGCGGCTGCCGCTTCGGCTGTGTCGTTCGGTTTTTCGACCTGCGGGGCTGTTTCGGGCGCTTCAGGGGGCACCTTGCTCGGCAGGCGCAGTGTTTGTCCAACGAAGATCTGATGACCTGCGCCGAGCCCGTTATGCTGGATTAATTGCGCACAAGGAACGAGGAAAAGCTCAGCGATCTCGCATGCCGTGTCGCCGGGTTGGACAAGGTAGCTGAGGGACTCGGCGCCTTGCAGGGGCGAAACGCTGATCGACAATACGCCGCCAAGCAGCGCGGGTTTGAGCTTGTTCTGTGCCCAAATAGATTTGATGTTCATAAATGAGAATATATGGCAACTAATTGAAATTAAAAGACAAACGACTCTTTTTTCGGTGTATTAACCAAAGGGGGGATTACGGTATCGAACAACGAGGTCATGAGTAGGCCGGCACTTGTTTTGTGATACAACATCGCCTCCATAGCGGGCGCTTCACCGATGATGGCAACCAGCCGTCCGCCAGGAGCCAGCGCCTCGACGAAGGGCGTGGGCAAAGTTGGTAAAGAGCCGGTGATGATGATCGTGTCGTACAGCGCGTCGTCTAGCCAGCCGGTAGCGCCATCACCAATTTTGAGATCGACCGTATCGAAACCCGCGTTTTGCAGGCGCGCGCCCGCTTGTAAAGAAAGGGCCGAGTAGATTTCGACGCTGACGACGCTAGCTGCGCCAGCGGCGAGTAAAGCCGTCAAATAACCGCTACCGGTGCCGATTTCTAGCACGCGGTCTTGGCGAGTCAAAGCCAGTGCCTGTATCAGGCGCGCCTCTACCTTAGGCTGCATCATTACCTGATCGTGGTCGAGCGGGATGCTGAGGTCTGCGAAGGCGAGTGACCGTTGCGCCGGAGTGACAAACTGCTCCCGAGGGACCTGTCTCAGCAAGGCAAGAACACCAGGATCCAGCACATTCCAGGGCCGGATTTGCTGTTCGATCATGTTAAATCGCGCGCGCTCGAAATCCATCTTCGGGCTATCCGATCCGGCTTTATTTAGGGGCGCGCAGTTTAGCACAGCGTTTAGACGCCTTTGGCCGTTTGGGGTGCCACGGCAAACGCCGATAGGCGTCTTCACGATTGACCGGTTTATGGGTGTCGCCTATACTGCCGCGCCTTTGTTGAAGTGCATTTTTTGGGTTGGTTTGGTGTCGCTAAAGTTGTGTTAACAACGCCCCTGCAGCGGTGAAATTGGGCCTCGAGAGAATTGAAAACCATAGTCAGCAATGGAGACGGATCACCGTTGGTCCGAGTAGTGGCCGCACAGGCCGCGCTAGTTTTGGTGTGTTTGCTGGCGCATCTTTTTCACGGCGAGACCATCAGTTTTTCTGTTTTCGTTGGGGCGGGTATTGGCGCGATGGGGGTCGGGTATGCGGCCTGGCGTGTGTTTTGGCGACCAACAGAGCGGGTGCTATCTGGGACAAGTGAGCTGGCGACATTGTATCGGGCTGAAGTTGGAAAGTTGGCCATCATCGGCGGGCTCTGTGCTGTCTTTTTTTTGCTGTCAGAAGCGCCACTGGCAAGCGGGTTGGTAATCGGCTTGCTGTTAAGTATGGTGGTATCCAGCTTGTCCGCGATCATGGGAAAGACGCCACTGGCGTTGATAACGGAATAAGGCCCAAGAAGACATGTCGAGCAACACGCTTACTGCAACGGGTTATATCAACCACCATCTGCAAAACCTGACTTTTGGTCAACTGCCCGGAGATCGCGGATGGGGTCTGGCCCACACCGCCAGCGAAGCCAAGGCAATGGGGTTCTGGGCGATTAATGTGGATACGATGTTTTGGTCTATTGCGCTCGGTGTTTTGTTCCTGTGGGCTTTTCGTAAGGCAGCGCGAAGGGCAACCGCGGAAACCCCTACCGGGCTGCTTAATTTTGTCGAGTGGGTGATTGAATTTATTGACGACAATGTTCGGGGCTCGTTTTCTCATAAGAATGACCTAATCGCGCCGTTGGCCCTTACATTATTTGTCTGGGTGTTGTTGATGAACACCATGGATCTGGTGCCGATCGATTGGATTCCAGGCATCGCCAAGTGGCTCGGAATCGAGTACATGAAAGTGGTTCCAACGACGGATCCCAACGCGACTTTTGGCATGGCCTTTGGAGTGTTTGCCCTGACGCTTTTCTATAGTATTAAAGTCAAAGGGCCGTTGGGTTTTGCCGCAGAATTGACGATGCAGCCTTTTCAGGCCGATAACAAGGCGCTGAAAGTGTTGTTTATTCCGATCAACTTTTTTCTCGAGTTTGTTAGTTTGGTGGCAAAGCCAATCTCCTTATCGCTGAGGCTTTTCGGCAACTTGTTCGCCGGCGAGATGATTTTTATTCTCATTGCATTGCTGTTCTCTGGTGGTATAGCGTTGGCGCTGGTGGGTGGTATCCTGCAATGGGCGTGGGCTGTTTTTCATATACTGATTGTTTTGCTGCAAGCCTTTATCTTTATGACCCTAACCATTGTGTACTTGGAAATGGCCCATAGCCATCATTAAATATTGTCCGGGGTAGATGGTCCCGGGCCTCGGATTTTCGTTACTTAGCGCAAGGAGAAATCATGGAAATTGCATTACTTTACGTCGCCGGTGCCGTCTTGCTTGGTCTGGCGGGTGTCGGCGTTGGGGTTGGTGTTGGAGTGCTTGGCGCCCGGTTCCTAGAGGGCATTGCTCGACAGCCAGAACTATTACCGATGCTTCGCACGCAGTTTTTCATCGTGATGGGTCTGGTAGATGCCATCCCGATTATCGGTGTGGCGATCGCGCTCTACATCATGTTTGCGGTAGTCGGTGCGTAACGAGATTACTCGCTGAGCGGGCAGGAATTACCCAATGAACATTAATGCAACACTGATCGGCCAGACTATCGCGTTTGCGGTGTTTGTCTGGTTCTGTATGAAATTCGTATGGCCACCCATAGTGACCGCTTTGAATGAACGTAAGGCTCGTATCACGGAGGGTCTCGCGGCGGCAGAGCAAGGACGCCAGGAAAAGGCGGCAGCGGAACAACAGGCGCTGAAAGTCACTGATGAGGCAAAGAGTCAGGCGCAAGAAATTCTTCGTCGGGCAGAACGGCGCGAAGCAGAAGTCATTGAGGAAGCAAAGGTAGCCGCTCGCGTGGAGGGAGAACGAATCGTAGCGGCAGCCCGAAGCGAAATCGACAAAGAGGTTAACACTGCTCGCGAAACATTGCGAAAACAGGTAGCAGCGCTAGCGGTTGTTGGAGCGGAGCAGATACTGGGTCGTGAAGTTGATTCACAAGCCCACTCGCAGCTTTTGGATGAGCTTGCAACACAGCTTTAAGCTTTTGGCAAGCTAAGGAATCGACCGCAGTGGCAGAACTTTCAAGTATCGCTAGACCCTACGCACAGGCGGTTTTTGAATTAGCCAAGGATTCAGGGCATTACGGGCCCTGGTCTGAGGAGCTCGAATTTCTGGCGACGGTCACAGCGGACAAAGATATGGCGGCGCTGTTTTCTAATCCCCGAGTCTCGCGGCAACAAGCAGCAGACATAGTCATCGGGCTTTTGGGTGAAGCGGTCGGTGACGAGCCGAAAAATTTGGTGCGCCTCTTGGCGCAGAATCATCGCCTACAGGCGTTGTCGGCCATCGCAGAACAGTATGAAATATTGCGGGCAGAGGCGGAACGGACGATCAGAGCGGAGCTGGAGAGCGCGTTGCCGATCAGCGACGAGGAACAACACCGCATAGCTGGAGCACTTAAGACTCGCCTTGGGCGCGAAGTAGAGCTGGTGGTTACAACAAATCGTGAATTGGTCGGAGGCGCGGTAATTCGTGCTGGTGATCTAGTGATTGACGGCTCGATTCGAGCCCGTCTGGAGAGGCTCGCCGCGGCAGTCAGCGCATGACGCGTCTTTGGAGAACAAGGTGATAGATAGAGGATTATTGGAATGGCGATGCAACTAAATCCCTCGGAGATCAGTGAGCTGATTCGGGCCCGGATCAAAGAGTTTGATGTCGGAGCTGAGGTTCGGACGGAAGGGTCCGTGGTGAGTCTGACCGACGGAATCGCGCGGATTCACGGGCTTGCAGATGCCATGCAGGGTGAAATGCTGGAGTTTCCCAACGATACCTACGGCTTGGCATTGAATCTGGAACAGGATTCGGTTGGTGCGGTGATCTTGGGTGACTACGAGCATATTGTTGAGGGAGACACGGTCAAATGTACGGGGCGCATCCTGGAGGTTCCCGTTGGCGAGGGCTTGCTTGGCCGGGTGGTTGATTCCCTGGGCAATCCGATAGATGGTAAAGGATCTATTGAGGCTGCTGCATCAGCGCCCATAGAAAAAGTGGCACCTGGCGTAATTAGCCGAAAGTCTGTTGATGAGCCAGTGCAAACGGGACTCAAGTCGATCGACAGCATGGTCCCCATTGGTCGCGGCCAACGCGAACTCATTATTGGAGACCGCCAGACAGGCAAGACGGCGGTTGCTATTGACACAATCATTAATCAGAAAGGCACGGGGATTAAGTGCATTTACGTTGCTATTGGCCAGAAGGCATCCTCGGTGGCCGGTGTGGTCAACAAACTCGAAGAACATGGGGCGATGGAGCACACCATCGTGGTCTGCGCAGCGGCGGCTGAATCCGCTGCTATGCAATACATCGCGCCCTATGCGGGTTGCAGCATGGGCGAATACTTTCGCGATAAAGGTGAAGACGCGCTTATTGTTTACGATGATTTGACCAAGCAGGCCTGGGCGTATCGACAGGTCAGTCTGTTGCTTCGGCGCCCGCCGGGTCGCGAGGCTTATCCGGGTGATGTGTTCTATCTCCACTCGAGACTCCTGGAGCGGGCTGCCAGGATTAACGCAGAAGAGGTTGAGAAATTAACTAACGGTAAGGTTAAAGGCCAAACCGGTTCATTGACCGCCTTGCCGATTATTGAGACCCAGGCGGGCGATGTGTCCGCGTTTGTGCCAACCAACGTAATTTCCATTACCGATGGCCAGATTTTTCTTGAAACGGATCTGTTTAATGCCGGTATTCGCCCGGCGATCAACGCAGGGCTCTCCGTGTCACGCGTTGGTGGTGCCGCACAAACAGGGTTGATCAAAAAACTTGGTGGTGGCATTCGTCTTGCCCTTGCCCAGTTTCGAGAGTTGGCGGCTTTTTCCCAGTTCGCGTCTGACCTCGATGAAGCCACTCAGCGGCAGTTAGCCCGTGGCGCGCGCAGTGTCGAGGTGATGAAGCAGAAACAGTATGCACCCATGTCTGTTGCCGCGATGGCGATGAGCCTTTTTGCAACCAACGAAGGCTACCTTGATGATGTGGAGGCGAATAAGGTCGTCGATTTCGAGCAAGCCTTGCAGGATCACATGAAAAGCCAACAGGGCGAGTTGCTTGAGGAATTAAATCGGGATGAGGTGTATACCGATGAGGTGGCGGAAAAGATGCATGCTGCACTGAAGGACTTCAAGGAAAACGGCAGCTGGTAGGCCCCGAGACACGAGTGTACTAAGGACTAATCGATGGCTGGCGGAAAAGAAATTCGCACCAAGATCAAGAGTATTGAAAATACTCAGAAGATCACCAGAGCAATGGAAATGGTTGCCGCCAGCAAGATGCGTCGCGCCCAGGAACGGATGCGTGCCGCGCGACCCTATGCGGCAAAGATGCGCAACGTCATCGCACACCTGGCGCAAGCAAGTCTGGAATACAGGCACAGTTATACGCAAGAGCGTGAAGCCAAACGGGTGGGCTTTATCATTATTTCCAGTGACCGGGGTCTGTGCGGTGGGCTGAACATCAATTTGTTTCGGGCGGCTGTTAACGAGTTGTCGACGTGGCAGGATAAGCGCGTCGAGGTGGATGTGACGGTCATAGGCAGGAAGGCGCTTGCGTTTTTTCGGCGGTTCAGCCCGACCATTGTGTCGGAGGTGACACAGCTGGGCGATGCGCCACAGTTTGCTGACCTAATCGGTGCGATCAAGGTCATGCTGGATGCTTATACAGAGGGCCGGATCGATCGGTTGTTTGTTGTTCACAACCGCTTTGTGTCCACAATGTTTCAGGAGCCACAGGTTGAGCAGTTGTTGCCGATTCGTGCGGTAGCGCCAGAGGAAGCGCTCAAGGCGCATTGGGATTACTTATACGAGCCTGATGCACACGCAGTCGTCGATGCTTTAATGACTCGATATATAGAGTCGTTGGTTTACCAGGGTGTCGTTGAGAATATCGCTTGCGAAATGGCGGCCCGAATGGTGGCGATGAAGTCGGCAACGGATAATGCAGGAAACCTGATTGATGAGTTGCAGCTGGTCTACAACAAGGCGCGACAAGCGGCCATCACGCAGGAAATCGCCGAAATTGTTAGTGGTGCAGCGGCTGTTTAGTGATTGTATTGCGGCACCTATTTAATGGGTATTAATACGAAGGGATCATGTTATGAGTACCGGCAACATAGTTGAGATTATTGGCGCGGTGGTTGACGTTGAATTTTCACGCCAGTCCGTGCCCAGGATTTACGACGCGCTGACTGTCACTGATACCGGGTTAACGCTAGAAGTGCAGCAGCAACTGGGTGACGGCGTTGTGAGAAGTATTGCGATGGGTTCTAGTGACGGGCTCAAACGTGGTCTCGCGGTGAGCAGCACCGGCGCGCCGATTACGGTTCCAGTCGGGGAAGCAACGCTTGGTCGGATTCTCGATGTGTTGGGTAACCCCGTGGATGAAGCAGGCCCCGTTAGCGCCGAACATCAACTGCCAATTCATCGCAAGCCCCCGAGTTACGCTGATCAATCGCCCACGGTCGATGCGCTTGAAACGGGGATTAAAGTCATTGACCTCATTATGCCCATCGCGAAGGGTGGCAAGATTGGCCTTTTCGGAGGTGCGGGGGTTGGCAAAACCGTCACCATTATGGAGGTGATCAATAACATTGCGAAAGAACATGCCGGCCTGTCAGTGTTTGCCGGTGTCGGGGAACGAACGCGGGAAGGCAATGATTTTTACCACGAGATGAAGGAATCCGGCGTCCTGGACAAGGTGGCGATGGTTTTCGGCCAAATGAACGAACCGCCGGGTAATCGACTACGCGTCGCGCTGACCGGGTTGACGATGGCCGAACATTTTCGAGAAGAAGGCCGCGATGTCTTGTTGTTCGTCGACAATATCTATCGATACACCTTGGCGGGGACTGAAGTTTCGGCGCTACTTGGCCGAATGCCGTCCGCCGTTGGTTATCAGCCAACGCTGGCAGCGGAGATGGGTATATTGCAGGAGCGAATCACCTCGACACGAACGGGCTCGATCACGTCTTTTCAGGCGGTTTATGTCCCCGCCGATGATCTCACCGATCCCTCGCCCGCGACGACGTTCGCACACCTCGACGCGACCTTGGTGTTGTCCCGCCAGGTTGCAGAGCTCGGTATTTATCCGGCGGTGGACCCACTTGATTCAAGCAGCCGCCAACTTGATCCTCTTGTTGTTGGGCAGGAACACTACGATACAGCGCGCGCCGTGCAGGGCACCTTACAACGGTATAAGGAGCTTCGCGATATCATTGCCATCCTTGGTATGGACGAGTTATCTGAGGAAGACAAGCAGATCGTTGGCCGAGCGCGCAAGATCCAGCGGTTTTTGTCGCAGCCGTTTTTTGTTGCAGAAACGTTCACCGGCTCCCCGGGTAAGTTTGTATCACTCAAGGACACCATACGCGGGTTCCAGAGCATTCTTGACGGCGAGCATGATGCGCTTCCAGAGCAGGCCTTCTATATGGTTGGTGGCATCGAGGAAGCGATAGAAAAGGCCGCGACCGTCACCTGACAAAGCGTCACGAGTCTGTAATGGCAAATTCAATCAAAGTTGAAATCGTTAGCGCCGAAGAAGAGGTCTGGTCTGGTGAAGGTGTGATGGTGTTCGCGCCGGCCGAAATGGGGGAAATCGGGATTGCGCCGCAGCACGCGCCATTGCTGACACGACTTAAGCCTGGAGAGGTACGCGTGCAGCTGGAGTCTGGTGAGGAACAATTTTTCTATGTTTCCGGCGGCCTGCTGGAGGTTCAGGGGCACGTGGTGACGGTACTGTCAGATACTGCACTGCGAGCTAAAGACCTCGATGAGTCCGCTGCGCTCGAGGCACAGAAACGCGCTGAGCAAGCACTGACCGATCGCGCTTCCGATTTGGAATTGGCGCAGGCTAAGGCGGAATTGCTCCAAGCGGCTGCTCAGTTGCGAGCTATTCAGCACCTTCGGTCGAAGGGAGGGCGGGCCTGACGGGCCGTGGCTGGCGTTCGCCGGCTTACTACTGATGTCTGAGCGCATCACACCGCATAAATTGGTATCGATCGCGTATACCATTCGCGACAGTCGCGGTGATATCGTTGAACACAGCGAGTTACCAATTTCCTACATCCACGGCCTTAATGACGAACAATTATTTCCAAAAATCGAGCGTGCGCTGGACGGCCTTTCAGTGGATGAGCGAGCTGAAGTTCACCTGTTGGCGAGCGAGGCCTTCGGTGAGCACAACCCTGATTTAACCTTCACCGATCAGATCGAGAACGCGCCCGAGGAACTGCGTTTTGTCGGGGCTGAATTAGATGCAGAGAGTGACAACGGTGAAGTGTTGAACTTTCGGGTGACACATATCAACGGTGATGAGATCACGATCGATGCCAATCACCCGCTGGCTGGTGAAGACGTGACATTTGTTTTGCGGGTTACAGAAGTTCGTGACCCGACGCTGGAAGAAATTGTAGCGATTGGTGACACCGTCATTCATTAACGCAGTGTCGAAGGCCTTAGTGGCCCGGAT
>DUBL01000305.1:0-833 GCA_012960345.1 Gammaproteobacteria bacterium
CGACCTTGGTCACTAATTCTTCAAGCACATCACACGCTGCGACAATATCTTGCCGCTCAATATCTACGTGGGTCACAGCCCGCATGCGGCGATGATCGGAAGCGCCAATGCGTACGCCACGCTCGGCCATGGCCTCTGACAACGCCTTTGCCGATTGCCCGGTATTACCCACATCGAAAAAAACAAGATTGCTCTCCACCGCTTCATTGATCAATGAGATGCCATCTATCGATCTCAAGCGATCGGCCATAAAGCGCGCGTTGTCATGGTCCTCAGCCAGGCGATCAATATGGTGAGTCAAAGCCCAACTGCCGGCAGCGGCAAGAATGCCCGCCTGCCGCATAGCGCCACCAAAACGATGCTTCCAACGCCACGCCTTCTCAATAAATTCCGCGTCACCCGCTAACACACCTCCGACAGGACAACCCAGCCCTTTGCTGAGATCGAGCCACGCCGTATCCACCAGTGAGGTATAGACTTTTGCTGCAATCCCGGATGCCACCACCGCATTCATTAGCCTGGCGCCATCCATGTGCAAACTAATTTTCCTATCACGAGCCACATTAGATACTTCTTGCAGTGTTGAAAGCGGCCAAATCGAACCGCCTCCACGATTTGACGTTTGTTCGACCACCACTAGCCTGGTGGGACATTCGTGAAATGAACCGGTGCGAATCGCCTTTTCCAATTGCTCCGCAGTGAAGATGCCATTCTCACCTCGCAGTGGCCGCACCATTGCGCCAGAAAAAACGGCAAGACCACCCGCTTCAGAAGTGATTACATGTGCTGTTTCATCGGCAATGATCTCATCACCCGCTTCACAGTGGACGGCC
>DUBL01000305.1:843-9464 GCA_012960345.1 Gammaproteobacteria bacterium
GTGCCCGACGGCAAGAAAATCGCAGCTTCCTTCCCGAGCAATTCGGCAATTTCCTCGCACAATCGATTGACACTGGGGTCGAGCCGCTGCTGCTCATCGCCAACCTCGGCTTCCGCCATGGCTTGGCGCATTCCCACTGGCGGCTGAGACTGTGTGTCGCTGTATAAGTTAATCTGTTTATTTTTCAAACTATTACAATCTCTCTTTTATGATCGACGCAAGCGCCGCACTAGACTGGACGTATCCCAACGCCCACCACCCATGGACTGCACTTCCGAATAAAACTGATCCACTAAGGCACTGACCGGCAATAAGGCGCCATTCCGATTAGCCTCTGCCAGGCAGAGTCCCAAATCCTTTCGCATCCAATCGACCGCAAAGCCGAAGTCGAATTTATCTTCGTGCATCGTCGCACCACGGTTCTCCATCTGCCACGACTGCGCGGCGCCTTTTGAAATCACATCCAAAACCTGGTTGGTATCCAAACCTGCTTGCTCTGCGAAATTAACTGCCTCGGATAACCCCTGGACCAGCCCCGCAATCGCGATCTGGTTGACCATCTTAGTGAGTTGCCCATTACCCACGGGACCCATCAACTGGACGGATCGCGCAAAGCTGTCGATCGCTGCACTGACACGGTCAAACGTGCTTTGGTCACCACCCACCATGACCGTCAACACTCCATTTTCTGCACCGGCCTGACCGCCAGACACGGGACCATCGAGAAACTCAAGATCCCGAGATTTCGCCTCGTCGTAGAGTTCGCGGGCGATCTCCGCAGAAGCTGTCGTGTGATCAATAAAAACCGCGCCCTTGGACATGCCGTGAAACGCCCCATCCTGTCCCATGGTGACGGCCCGGATATCATCATCATTGCCCACACAAGCGAAAACTGCCTGCGCGTCACGGGCCGCCCCAGCGGGCGTTGCCGCGGATGAGCCGCCGTGCTCGGTGACCCATTGGTCAGCCTTGGCCTGGGTGCGATTGAAAACAGTGACCTGATAACCCTTTGCAGCAAGATGTCCTGCCATCGGGTACCCCATTACCCCTAAGCCAATAAATGCGACCCGCTCAACAGCAACCTGATTCATCGTTCTAGCCCTCAGCAGTCATATAATCGAATCATATCTTGGCACAGCATACGCATCTGGGGAGATGCCCTCGAAATGGTAGAAAAGAAACCCGATATCTTCGTCCGACGCGCTACCCTTGAGGACTCGGGAATCCTCTGCCAGTTTAACATGGCAATGGCAGAGGAGACGGAGGCCCGTTCGCTTGACCAAGCGACTGTAACCGCCGGCGTGGCACAGCTTTTCCTTGACTCGCAGCAAGGTTTTTACCTGGTTGCGGAAATCGGCAACGCGGCTTGTGGTTCGTTAATGATTACTTACGAATGGAGTGATTGGAGAAATGGCCTCTTCTGGTGGATTCAAAGTGTGTATGTCGAACCGACTGCCAGACGCAACGGCGTGTTTACGGCTCTCTATCAAACTGTAAAGCAGATGGCTCACCATGACGACACAGCCTGTGGCCTTCGCCTCTACATGGAACAAGATAATATGCCCGCCCGAGCGGTCTACATGGCGATGGGAATGGAGACAACACCCTACCAGGTCTTCGAGGACCTATTCTAAAATCCCAGTTTGAATCTCATGACACCCGAAGAAAACGAACGTTACGCACGGCAGATCCGCCTACCGCAGGTGGGTGAAAAAGGTCAAGCCCGCCTAGCCGCCGCCCGAGTGCTCGTTATTGGCATGGGTGGGCTGGGTTCTCCCGTCGCGATGTACCTGACCGCAGCGGGAATTGGTCATTTGGTCATTTCTGACTACGATCGAGTCGAGTCCACGAACCTGCAACGACAGATCGTGCACGGTCACGCAGATATCGGTGAACTCAAAGCCGCATCAGCCTCACGGACACTCACACAACTCAATCCAACGGTTCGAGTTGACGCGCTGGACTATGAAGTCGAAGGACAAGAGCTAATCGAACAAGCAGAGCGCGCCGACGTGATCGTCGACTGCACCGACAACTTTCCGTCAAGGTTTGAACTCAACCGCGTCAGCCTTCAGACCAAAACCCCGCTGGTTTCCGGTGCTGCCATACGCTGGGAAGGTCAGGTAGCGACTTTTGTTCCATCTGACCCAACAAGCCCCTGTTACCAGTGCCTGTACCCCGACACGGGTATCGAAGCGGCCACCTGTGCTATGGAAGGTGTCATTGCCCCCATTGTGGGTGTCATCGGCACAACACAAGCACTAGAAACACTGAACGTCCTTCTTGAGACAGGGCAAGGCCTGCGCGGTAAGTTACTGGTCTTCGATGGCATTGCGATGGAGTGGCAGAACATTACGCTGCCGCGGAACGTCAATTGTGTTGCTTGCAGACACCGAACTGACAGCAACTGAGACACACTTCAACCACCGATATGTGACATTTCCACCCGCGGCGGCGTTTCAGTAGTCACTGGAATCTGGCCACGCAATTCAGAATAGCGATCTTCGCGTTGCGACCAGATGCGACCAATCAAACGACTTAATTCCTCATCGCTTGCACCAGCGCGCAACATGCCACGAAGATCCTGCCCTGTTGCTGCGAATAAGCAGGTATAAACCTTCCCAACGGCGGATAATCTTGCTCGCGAACAATCACCACAAAATGATTGCGTCACAGAGGTGATAAAACCAACTTCACCACCACCGTCACTATAGCGCCAGCGCTTAGCAACCTCGCCCGAATAGTTAGGTTGAAGCGATTCAATCGGCATCTCTTTATCAATAATTTCCACCAACTCCGCAGCCGAAATAACCTCTTCCAGATTCCATTTATTGGTAGTCCCAACATCCATGAACTCAATAAACCGCAGCACGATACCTGTGCCGTAAAAATGCTGAGCCAAAGGCAAAATGCTGTGCTCGTTATAACCTCGCCGAATAACCGCATTGACCTTCATCGTATCGAAACCGGCAGCATGGGCATTGTCAATCCCCTCCAATACTTTGGCGACGGGAAAATCAACATCGTTGATGCGCTGGAAGGTTTGCTCGTCAATCGCATCGAGACTGATATTGATTCGATTAAGTCCTGCGGCGCGAAGCGACTGCGCACGTTTCAGGGTCAACATAGAGGCGTTGGTGGTCATGCTGATGTCGGTGACGCCATCAATATCTCGCAACATCTCGATCAAACGTTCAAGATTTCGGCGGATCATGGGTTCACCGCCGGTGATGCGAACTTTGCGCACACCGTGGCCAGCAAAAAGCCGTGTGATACGGGCAATTTCCTCAAGTTTCAGGAGGTCGTTGCGCGGAACAAACTTGTAACCTGTCCCAAATATCTCGCGTGGCATACAGTAAATACAACGGAAATTACACCGATCCGTTACCGATACTCGAAGATCCCGAATGGATCGGTCCAGCGTATCGGTTGTCTGGTATTTCGCGGCCTCATTCACCGGCAGCTATTCCCCATTCGTTCAACGTACCCACTGTTTCCATTATCCACCCCCCCGACGGTAGGCGAGATCAAAACGGTAAAAAAACTTTTTCCTTTGCAAGGATGTCAAGCGACTGAAACAAAATCGAACCTCGGTTCGCGGTAAAGACATAGCAGCGATTTTACGCCGCCCCTCTTTCCCGAGAACAATATCAATCTCACCCCCATCATAGTCTATGAGCACCCCATCATTCCTGATTTGGCACCGCCACTCCCTTGCCAGAGGCTGAAGGGACCTGAAGAATTCCCTGTAACTGAGCCCCATATCCCGAACCACCACGATCCTATCTGCATCACTGTCACTCATTAACCTGAATCAACCGCCCGCTACCGCCGGCCAGATCGCCACCGTATCACCGTCCTGCAGTACCCGCTCGGCACGCGCCGTGGCATCCTGATAAACACCGTTTAACAATACGAGATGTACTTGATCGAGTGGCACATGGTAGCGCTGGGTCAACGTCAAAATAGACTGGCCGTCGAGCAGCTCCACCTCGATCGCATTATTTTCCGACCCTGACGGCAAATAGTGCGCCAAACCAGCATACAACTTAAAGGTGATCTGCAACTGATCTTGCCCGCGAAACACTTATCAAGAAATCAATCGAGCGCCTTTGTGGTTAGACCCACACCCTGTGTGGCTGCGACGTAGGCTTCCATTAGGCACAAAGGGTTGTCAAGCAAACGATCCTTCCAAACACCCAGATGCAAACCCGTTTGGATTAAGCCACGCATAACGCCAATGTGATTGATATGCCCCAGTGTGTTAGCACCCACGAGGACGTCATCGTGAAACTGCAAATTGAGATACTTAAATCGATCCGGGGCATTAAGCTCAGCAGATTCGCCCCCACTGACCCCCTCCCAGGCGCCAAATGAAGTAGAGACCAATCCCATGGTATCGAGCACATTCATATTCAGGCTACCGCGATGCAGTTGTTCATGACCTGAGGTCATATTTGATGCGGCCACTCGACCGTGATCTACTGCTGTCGGCTGGATTGCCTGTATCGTGTAGTCACCGGTTGAGAAATCACGGCCCTGGGCCACGTCGCCTGCTGCAAATAGGTTCGCCACACTACTCTCTAAACACTCATTCACTAAAATACCTGGATCGATATCCACATTCGAGCCTTCCAGGAACTGGGTATTGGGTGCGACACCGGTCGCACTAATCACGAGATTCGCTATAAGCGTTTCTCCATTAGACAAGGAGACTGCCAACGGATTACCACCTGTAATCCCCTCGACCCGCGTTGAGGTCAACACTCGCACCCCGCGCTGCTCGCACCAACGCTTTATCAAGCCGCCTGACGCCTCGTTCATCATCCTAGGCACCATCCTGTTTTCGAGCTCAACCACTGTCAGGTCGACACCTCGAGCCGCCAGCGCTTCGAGAATGATGCAGCCAATAAAGCCAGCCCCCATCAGTACTACCTTGGCCCCTTTATCTGCGCGGGCCGCAATGTTGCGGTAATCAGCCAGTGTCCAGCACGGATGCACCCCTGGCAAATCCATCCCTTCAATCGGCGGTGATATCGGAGTTGATCCCGTCGCGACCAAGAGTCGGTCATAGGAAATGGTGGTGCCAGAGCCAAGCGCCACGGATGCCGCAGCGGCTGATACCGATAACACGCGATCATTGATAACTTCGATATTCAAACCATCAAAGTGACGGTCACTCTTCCTTAGATAAGTACCATCTTCGGCCACACGACCCATCAGACAATAGGGGATCGCCATTCGGGAATACGGCGGTTCTGGCTCATCCCCAATCAATTGGATGCTAGCACCTGCATCCATGCGACGCAGTGTTTCCGCTGCGATCACACCGGCTGGGCCGGCACCGACGATCACATAATTCATGAGAGCTCCTCCGGCAAGCAAACAGGGCGACCCTCAGGCCGCCCTGTTCCTCGACATCTTAGTGTTGGAACAATGCGAATGCGCGTCGACTTAACCCGGCAGGCGTAACCGTTCACGAGTTTCATCGGAGAGGTTTCCATCCTGCCTCCAGCCACGTTCTTTGTAGTACTCCGGCAGCATTTCAGCGAGACCACTGACCTTACCCTCGGCAGGTCCGGTATTCGCCGCCTCCTCGAGCAGTCGCTTAGGCAGCGTGTCATCAGCAGCAGTCAGGCCTGCCCGCATATTAAAATCCCGTTCCAGATTCCAGATTCTCTCGCCCGTTTCCATCAAACGATCGGCATCCCAGTCCCCTTCACATGCTGAATCCATATGCGGAGCCACGTTCTCTAAGCTCCAGGCGAAACTCGTAAAAAGACACAGTCCAGTCGAATCCCAGGCAGCCGTCACGTCCTGGAAGGCTTTAACCAACCCGGCCTTTCCGTCCGTCACTAGTGGATCGGTTTTTTCGGGTATCCCGAGAATTTCCGACGAGACGGTGTAACTTCGAAGATGACAAGCACCCCTGTTAGACGTGGCATAGGTTAGTCCCATCCCCTGAATACCTCGCGGGTCATAAGCAGGGAACTCCTGCCCCTTCACCGTCATTGACAATTCAGGGTGACCATACTTCTCGCACAAACGCTTGGAGCCAAGCGCGAGGTCCGCACCAAAACCCTCCCCCGTGGCAACTTTTTCAGCCGCCCATGCAAGTGCTTCAGCCGATCCAAAGTTGAATTCCATCCCACCGGTTTCCTTCGTGCTAATCGCGCCGATGTCGAATAATTCCATTGCCGCGGCCACCGTTGAACCAAACGAGATCGGATCAAAGCCATCTTCATTACATAAGAAATTGGCATAGGTCAGCGCATCCAAATCATCCACACCCGTATCCGCTCCCAGCGCCCAGGCCGCCTCGTATTCCAGACCACCTGAATTGCCCCAGTACTGTGGTTTGTTCTCAACCGTGAAGTGGCCTTGGTCAATGGTCGAGATTCGACCACAAGCAATCGTGCAACCAAAACAGGCCGCGTTGGTCGTCAGATTCGGTCGGCCATCTGTTTTTCTAACTTCAAGCATTTGTTCTCCAGAAATCTTCCTGGCACCATCAAATTTCACTTCACGCATATTGCGAGTCGGCAAAGCGCCTGTCTCGTTGATTACATTCATCAGCACCTGCGTACCCAGGGTCGGTAACCCCTCCCCCGTAACCGGATGATCAGCCAGCACCTGTTTCTGTTCACGTGCAGTCTCCATGAAACGTGCCGGGTCCTTGATGTTGCCTACACCCCGAGTCCCACGAACTGCCAGGGCTTTGAGATTCTTCGATGCCATCACCGTACCAACACCCGAACGCCCGGCTGCCCGGTGAAGGTCATTCACGACACCGGCGTAAAGACAGCCAGTTTCTGCAGAGCGCCCGCAGGCCGCGATACGGAGTTGGGGGTCCTGATGTTTCTTATGCAAAAGCTCGTCCGTTTCCCATACCGACTTACCCCAAAGGTCATCGGCGGACAGCAGCTGCGCCTCTTCATTCTCGATATAAAGATAGACCGGTTTATCCGATTTACCCTCGAGGATAACCATGTCCCAGCCAGCCGATTTGAGCTCTGCGCCAAGAAATCCACCCGAATTGGAGCACGCAATCGCGCCGGTTAACGGTCCCTTGGTGATTACCGAATAGCGACCGCCAGTGGACGCCATTGTGCCGGTTAAAGGGCCAGTCGCAAATATCAATTTATTGTCTGGTCCCAGTGGATCACATGTGGCATCCACTTCCTCAACCATGTATCGAGTCGCAAGACCCCGTTGACCAATGTAATCTTGCGCCCACTCCGTATTCAACGGCTCGCTTTTGCAGGTCCCTTCACTGAGGTTGACCCGTAATACCTTGTTAGTCCATGCCATGTGTCATTCCCCTTCTGTATTCGCTTAAGCTGATGCCTGCGCTGTGTTGTCAGTCTTAGCAGCCCATGCACGCATACGATCCAATCCTGTTGTATCGGCATCAATGTACGTGATCGCGGCCGTCGGGCAGGCGCTGGCACACGCCGGATCACCACCACAAAGATCGCACTTGATAACTTTGCCCGTATCCTGGTTGTAGTTCACTGTGCCAAAGGGACAGGCGATGGTGCAGACCTTACAGCCCACACAACGATCTTCAATAATGTCCTTACTACCTGTCTTTGCGTTAATGACGATCGCGTCGACCGGACAGGCTTGCATACACCATGCCTCATCACACTGAGTACAGGTGTACGGTACGAATCGACCTTCTTGATGAAAGGTGAATACCTTGATTCGCGACTTGGCCGTATTGAAGACCCCTTCATTTTCAAACGAGCAGGCCAACTCACACTGCACGCACCCCGTGCACTTGCCAGGGTCAATATGTAGCGATTTCTGCATCTCTCATCCTCCTCCCGTAAAGTACAACATGTGAATGAGACGTGTTCTCATTGTTTCGTTCTATTGCTTCGACTCATGTTATCAGGCCAACGGAAAAAGAGCCAAATTGTCGATCTCTCAACCGGTAACCCTCCATAACCCCTTTGGGAACAGAGTAAAATCCCTCCGCCGTACTGGTCTCGACCCGAGGTCGTAGCTGAGAGTTCGCCGATTGCTGTCGCCCAGCGCATTGGGCATGATCCGCCCCTCCCTTGAGAGAACCGCGTGAAACCTGGATTTATTCTGACCCTTAAGTTATTCGTTGTCGCAGTATTGTTTGCCGTAATCTTTAACGCGACCGAATGGCATGACAGTTTTTCACGCCTAGATGTCAACGGCGAGATCACGACCAGGGTCGAGGGACAGATTATCGGCCATTGGAACGGCCCAACGGTTCAATTTCTTAGCGATGAGAGCGGTCAACTCCTGACGCTAAAACAGAACTCCGATGGACAGAGCACAACCACACTGATCAGTCCAGGATTTATCACCTATTTCAAAAATCTCGATCTTTATCTGTTTGCGCTCAGCAGTTTCATGTTCGTGATATTTGCTTTAGTGATTAATACTCGATGGTGGTGGCTACTCCGAGCCAATGAATTAGGGGTCGGCTTCTGGGAGGCACAGCGCTATTCCTGGATTGGATTCTTCTTCAATAACATCATTCCAGGAGCGACTGGAGGCGATGTCATCAAAGCGATCTACATTGCCCGGCGCTGCCAGGGGGAACCCGTTCGGGCGCTAGTTTCAGTCGCCGTTGACCGCGT
>DUBL01000306.1 GCA_012960345.1 Gammaproteobacteria bacterium
ATCGCCCTTGCCCGCCATGAGTGCGACCAAGGCCTGATGTAATGCTTCACCACCCCCACCTTTCACTGCAGCTTTTAGATGGGTTTGACTGACTGACCCCGTCCCCTGAAGACCGGCCTGCACAGCATTGGCCAATTGATGTTGCCAACGTTTCGCACCACAGACTGACAGTGCGATCAACATACCAGCTAGAAAATCATCGCCGGAAGGTGTCAAACCCGGGCCAAGTCCAATCAAGGTTCTCACAGACCGAGCCAAGACTCCCGCTTCGCCTGTGGAATCGACGCCCCCGCGCAACCACCGCGTCAAATCCGCAATCGCGCCACCGGCAGCATCGCTTTCTCTGGTGGCAACGCCAATTGATTGTGACCCGTACAGATATGCTCCCAGCCCATCCGCGGGGAGTCGAGCGTCAGGCGCCCACTTTGCCAACGCTTGCAAACCACGACTCAGTGTTTCCAACGACCAACACGGAGCCACAGCTGGAGACCAGAGCGTCAGCGGTAACAAGTTAACTGTCGGACGATCACTGATCGAAAGTAACGACGGTGTAATCACAACCGGTGCACCGACGTGAAAATGCTCGAGCCAGTCATTGGAAGGACTACTTCGCACACTGATGGTGACAGCGTTATAACCCACGTCAACGTTGGCCACGCACACCCAATCTCCATCGACCTCGATGTATCCACTGCGCTCGAACACTGCGGTGACACGACCGGAGTGAGCGCCATCAATCACGTCACGAGCAAAACAACCTATCTGAACTCCGTGACCTGGCGCCTCACTCGGGGAGGAAAATAAACTCACGCTCAGTGGCATCAACTCGGGATAACCCGCCGTGGTTAATCGATGAGCGAAAGGCACGCCAGCGCAAGGCGGGCCGCATCGGCATTAGTAGGAGCCATCAGAACACCTGCGTCTCTCAGAATGGAGGCCTGTGCGTCGCGGTCCTGCGGATCACGCTTGGTACCGGTCACCGACGCAATCACAACGGGTCTGTCGGACGATGCCTTGCACAAAACAAGGGCGATGGCACTCGCCGGATCGACATGTGCGCCGTGGCCAATCACCACGTCCAAAAGAACCACTGCGACCGTCGGATCACCCAGGGCCCGCACTAATTCGCCCTCACGAACTGCCGGGTCGATCATCGGATGTGGGCGGCCACGTGTGTAACTGTCGTCACCCAGATCCACTAACACATGATGACTTACCGGCACCAACTGACTGACGCCTGGAATCGGCGCATTAGATGCTACCGACACCGCCTCATCGATAAAAACAACCTGCGCCTCCGCTGCCAGGGTCCCACCACAAAAAAGACCAACAATTCGACTGCGCCCCACCCCAGGTAACACACTTTCATCACCCCGCTCTTTTGCCACCGCATTTATCGATGCGCCGACCGCGTGCTCGGCAGCGGCCTTCAGTGTACGTAGCAACGTAGCGTTAGATGGCATTGGTAACGGAGCCGCGCCAATAAAACAAATACTGAATGTTCTGTCACTGGCGGCCACTTCAGTCAAGATGACCTTAGCAACAGCAGCGGAGGGAGGCTTTGAAATCAACACGACATGCCTCGTGCCAGGATCATTATTTAATAGTTTGAGG
>DUBL01000307.1 GCA_012960345.1 Gammaproteobacteria bacterium
ATCGGCGCAAGCTTATTGCAACGCCCGGCCCTTAAAGACACGAATCGCCTGCACCTGGTTGGTCTAGTGCCAGTGGATGACACTCGCGATATTCCGATTGGCGCCCAGCTGGTTGATCAAAAATGGCGTGCAGGTGATGTGATGAATTCGATCGGGCGCATGACGGCGGTGATTAACAGCCCAACGCTGGGTTGCAGTATTGGACTTGCGCTACTGGAGCGCGGGCATCATCGTACCCGGGACACCTTGTGGGCTGCATCTCCAATTGAGAATCGTTCGACTGAAGTGCGGGTTGTCGATCGTTGTTTTTATGATCCTGGTGGGAGTCGATTACGTGACTGATAGGCAGGTCACTCAAGGGTCGAGTTGGCCGGAATCACTTGCGCTTTCACTCACAGAGAGTAAGCCTCCCGAAATTCTGTCGGTGCAGTCTAGTAACGAACACGGTATCTCTGAGTTTTGTTGTTCGGTGTTGGGCGAGCCACTTGGACTCGGTCAAATGTCGGGCGGCGATACACTGCGACTGATCCGGCATTGGCCGCACAAGGTGTATCTGATTACAGATGGTACACCGCTTCCTAAAATAGAATCTAGGCATGCTGGATTGATTACCGATATCAGTGATGGGTATTGCAAGCTGTGTCTTGCGGGGGAGAGATCGCTAGCGTTTCTGGACCAGTACTGTTTACTGGGTCTGAAGCAGAAAATCATACTGACGACGAGGACTGCAAAGACGATGTTGGGTCACTATCCCGTTATTATCTGGTGGGATGATGACGTCGAGTTGAGCTTGTTGATTGAGCGTAGCCTTTCGCAGTCTTTTCGGGATTACTTATCTGTTCTGGCTCAACGGGGTTGTATTGAATAAATTTCCAGGCTAGCTGTTGTGTAACGAATTAAGGGTGGATCGGTTTAATGATGTTAACCAGCTGCCGCAGTCCGTGCAGTAGTTCGCTGCGCCTCAATACCGTCGAGCCAATCGGTTCTGAGTTCTGGGACCGAAGAAAGTAACAACTCAGTATAGTTGTGGTGCGGCGGCGTGAGAATTTCTACCGTCGAACCATATTCGACAATCTTGCCGTCTCGCATCACGGCAATTGTATCTGCTACCTTGGAAATCGTTGAAAGGTCGTGTGAAATGAACACATAGGCAATCTTTAGCCGCTCCTGCAGTTCACGCAGGAGTTTCAGGATCGCTTCCGCCACGATGGTATCGAGCGCAGACGTAATCTCGTCGCAGATCATGAGCTTAGGTTCTGCGGTCAGGGAGCGGGCCAGATTGATACGCTGTCGCTCTCCACCCGAGAGCTCTCTCGGAAACCGATCAGCGAAAGAAGCTGGGAGTTCAACGGTGTCGAGAAGTTCGTCGACGCGATGGTCCGCCTCACCTTTACTCATTTTGAAGTAGAACTTTAGCGGTCGGCCGAGGATCTTACGAATACGATGGCGCGGGTTAAGCGCGACGTCGGCCATTTGAAAGGCGAACTGTATGGAGCGCAACTCATCCCGGCTGCGTGTACCAATACTGCCGGCTAGCGGCATTCCGCCAAGCCGGACTTCGCCCTGCTTGCATCCCATTAGGCCAGAAATGACACGTCCTAACGTCGTTTTACCCGATCCAGATTCACCAATGATGCCGATGGTGCGCCCGGCATGGGCCTCTATGGAGACAGAGTGCAAGGCGAGATACTGATGGTTTGGGCCATACCCAGCTGTGACGTTGTCGACTACCAGCAGCGGTTCGGTCACGTCTTCTTGCGTAGTCTGGATTGTTGGTGTGCGAATCTCGGGCATGCGTTTTGGCATGACGTGCGCTGCAGAAATGAGCTCACGCGTATAGTCCTGTGAAGGCTCGTGAATGATCTGGTCAACGGGGCCGTACTCGATCATCTCACCATCCTTGAGCACTAGAATATCGTCTGCAACCTGTGCAACTACGGCAAGATCATGGCTGACATAGATCGCCGACGTGTGTTTGTCCCGGATCAGTTTCTTGAATGCTTGCAGCACTTCGATTTGCGTGGTTACATCGAGGGCTGTTGTTGGTTCGTCGAGAATCAGCAACTTAGGGTCGCAGATCATAGCCATCGCTGCCATCAATCGCTGCAGCTGCCCTCCACTCACCTGATGTGGATAACGGTGACCAATCGTTTCAGGTTCTGGCAAGTCGAGTTCGCGGTAAAGCGAGACGGCCTTTTCCGCGGCCTCATTCGCACTCATTAGTTTTTTGATGAGTGGAGTTTCAGTAACCTGTCGGGTGATTGTAAGCGCGGCATTGAACGAAGCCGCAGCGCTTTGTGCAACATAGGATACATCCGTACCCCGGAATCGGCGTCGCTCAAGGAAATCAAGTTCCAGGACCTCCCTATCGTGGAGCCTCACGCTTCCACCGGTAATAACGCAACCTGGGCGGGCATACCCCATACACGCCAGAGAGATAGTCGTCTTGCCTGATCCTGATTCGCCGATAAGCGCAACGACTTTACCCGTCTCGATAGCAAAAGAGACATTCTTCACAATCGGCGTTAGTGCGCTTTTTTGTACGCGCGCTGCTACGCACAGATCTCTGACCTCGAGAAATCTGCTTGTCATAGGTCAGAGCTCCTCGGGCAGGCTGGCGCCGGTCGACTTTAAATACCAGTCCACGATCAGGTTTACCGATACCGTAACGGTTGCGATGCAAAGTGCTGGTGAAATACAGATCAGCGCGTAGCGCAGATCATCATATGCGGATGCGTAGAGCAACGCCTGTATGTTCTCCTTGACCATAAGGCCAAGATCAGAGTGCGGAGGCTGCACACCTAGGCCCAGAAAACTAAGTGCGGAAATGAACAGAATCGCATAGGTAAAACGAATGCCAAATTCAGCTGCTAGCGGGCCCAGAGCATTGGGCAGCACTTCCTGCCACATGATCCACCCGAGGCCTTCGCCACGCACTGTGGCGGCCTCGATATAGTCTTGTACGATGATATCCATGGCAAGCGCACGTGCAACGCGGAACACGCGTGTCGCATCAATGAGCGCGACCGTAATAATCAAAACTGTGAATGTTGAGCCTAGGCTTGTTACAACGATCAGCGCGATCATGATCGAAGGAAACGAAATGAGCGCATCGACGATACGGCTAAGAATCGCATCAGCTGTGCCGCGTAGTGTCGCTGCAAGAAAGCCGATAGTTGAGCCGAGCAGGAAGGCAAGCAGAGAAATTGCGAGAGCTACGGACAAGGTAACACGCGCACCGTAGACCAAGCGCGAGAGAATATCGCGACCCAGAAAATCACCGCCCAGTAAGAGTGTGCTGCCCGGTTGTGCTTTTCCTTCGCTACCTTGCAGCGCAAAGCTGTCATTGGTCAGAATTTCGCCTTCCCCATAAGGCGCAATCAGCGGCGCGAAAATCACCACCAAGATGAAACCCACCAGGATGAGTGCACAGATGAACACGGTTGGTGTCAACTCCGACAGCAACTCTCTCAATGGACTGCGCAGTTCGGTCTCCGGCATGGTCATTTCGGGTGCCTTAACCGGGGATTAGCGATGATGGAGATGACGTCGGCTAGCAGGTTAAGCAGGACATATACTGCGCAGAAAATCATCGCACAGACCTGCACCGCAGGTATGTCGCGATTTTGCACCGATTCAACGGTAAATCGCCCGAGCCCCAAGACATTAAATAGTGTCTCGATAACAACGATGCCGGCAATCAGATAGGCGAGGTTGAGGGCAATGACATTGACGATCGGTGCCAGTGCGTTCGGCAGGGCATGAACGATCAGAATACGCCAGCGTGGTATGCCCTTCAGAAGAGCCATTTCGATTGGTGCTGACGTTAGCACGTTGAGAACTACGGTACGAGTCATGCGCACCATGTGCGCCAAAACCGCAAACACCAAGGTAGCAACTGGCAGCACGAGTGCGTGCATAATGTCGGTGATTCCATCGTCACTACGAATGTTGACGATAGCCGGGAAAAATTTCCAGGTCACCGCAAAAAGCGTCACCAGGATGATCGCGGTAAGAAAATCTGGTAGCGATATAAGGGCCAGCGTCACAGTTGATATCGTACGGTCGAGGGCGCCATTCGGTTTCAGTGCCGATAGAAGGCCTAATACGATCGACAGCGGTACCGCTACCGAGGCCGTCAAAATCGCCAAGAAAAATGTGTTGAAAAGTCGCACTCCAACTTCGCCGCCAAGATCGGCGCCATTGACCAACGAGGTGCCGAGGTTGCCGGTTACAAGACCGCCGAGCCAGTGTAGATAACGTAGGTAGACAGGATCATCGAGTCCGAGTCGCTCACGAATTAGAGCGACAAGTTCAGGGGTCGCACTTTGACCAAGAATGGCTGTTGCCACGTCACCGGGCAGGATTTCCGTGCCTGCGAACACAAGGACGGAAACAATCAACAAAATGAAGACGCCAATCAACAGCCGACGGCCGATAAGCGCCGTTAGTGTCATTGGTCAGATTGCCTGATTACATATAACGTCATACACAATGCTCATCTTCTTTCACCAGCAGATGCCACATTTTCAGGAGCGCCGTGATCAAGGGATTGCTGTGAAGGAACAAGCAAGGAATCTGGCATCAGAATTTCCCGTGGTATGGATCTTTAGAATTCGTAAAGTGAGACGAATTGACAACTTAAGTCGCACCTAAGGCGAGCGGCATACCTTGGGTGATAGCAAACTACGCGTAGTAGGTGACGACTCACCCCGCGCGTTGTTTAAGCGACTGCCCAGGTGCCGGACACTCGGTCCGGCACCCGTCATCAAATTGACTATTGTGATGTCAGCGTCAGGAGTCGATCCAGACGGTTCGTGCCATCTGATAGAAGCCGAGCGGGCCAGACGCATGAGGCGTGATGCCCTTTACCTCGCTGCGAACAGCATCTAGGACATCCAAGAATGCCATTGTCAAATGGCCGCCATCGTCATGCAACATACGCTGCATTTCGCAATAGATCTCCTTGCGTTTGTCGAAATCACGAAGACCGCGTGCTTCAACGAGCAGTTTGTCGAAATGCTCATTGTTCCACTTGGTTTCATTATAGGAACCGCCGCCTTTTAGCGCGATAGAAAGAATGAGATCAGGTACTGGCCGCGCGTCCCATCCTGAACAACTCATCGGCTTCTTGATCCACACAGCGTCCCAGTAGGTGTCTGCAGGTGGCTGGATAAGGTTCAGATTAATACCAGCTGCTGCCGCTGACTGCTGGAATATCTGTGCCGCAGCGACGGAACCCGCAGCCGGGACATCGGAGGTGTAGAAGTCGATTGACTGCCCTTCCATGCCGGCCTTTTTGAAGTGAAATTTGGCCTTGTCAGGATCGTAAACGCGCTGTGGGATGTCGTCGCAATAGAATGGATCGATCGGTGCAACTGGATGGTCATTGCCGACAGAACCATAGCCCTTGAGCACGTTTTGGACAATTTGTTCACGATTAACAGCATATTTCAACGCGAGACGCACATCGTTGTTGTCTGTTGGCGGACGATCAACCATCAGTGCCACATTCATAAACGCGCCACTTTTCGATTGCAACACTTCGGTAATTGGGCTTGCCTCGATCAGACCCACAGCCTTTGGATCGAGATAAAGCAACACGTTGATGTCGCCGGCGATCAGCGCGTTAACGCGAGCAGTGACGTCGCCTACGCCAATCATCTCGATCTCGTCGACCCAAGGTCCATCGTCACCCCAGTAGTTCTCATTTCGCACAAATACTTTGTTTTGTCCCGGTATGAAACTCTTAACTTTGAATGGCCCGGTACCAGGTGCTGTATCCTGGAAGTTCTCATAGCCCGCTTGCGAAATGTGAACTCGGGTATCGGTTAGAACGATCGGGAAATCAGCATTTGGGCCGCTTAACTTGAAGCGCACGGTATGTGCATCTTCTTTGACCATTTCGGAGATCTGGCTCATGAACGATTTAGCCGGAGACTCGGACTTTTCGGTGATGTGCCGCGAGCAGGAGTAGATGACATCGTCGGCGCCGAATGTCTTGCCATCGTGCCACGTGACGCCGCGGCGCAACTTGAAAACCCATTCCGTTGTGGTGTCGTTCGAATCCCACGACTCTGCAAGCCATGGTGTCGGTAACAAATCTTGGCCACGATTGACCAGCGTGTCATAGACTGTGAAGCCGGCGAGTAGATTTGAGGTTGAGTAGAATTTCGTGGGGTCGAGTGAATCTGACGCTTGTGCGCCTTCTGTTCCCACCACAATTCGACCGCCTTTTTTAGGTGTTGCGGCAAACGCACTAGCTGACGTCAATAGGCCACCGGCTGTCGTTGCTGTAATTCCCAATGCACCCATGGCCGCAAAGAAGTCGCGACGGGTCATATGGCCATCGCGAAACATCTGTTGAAATGTTTTAATGTCCTTCATCGAGTATCCTCCACTAAGATATTGTAAAAAGCTCATGCAATACAGAGCAGCTATTTATAAACTACTCGAACAGTGAAGCACGAAGTCAGATAAAAATCTAGCCCTATTTGTAGGCTTAATGCCAAGCGTTGGGAAAACTATAACTCACCCTATTTTGTCTCGCTTGGACTAGCTGGGGAAGTGTGATTCCAGCCCAAAATCAGGTTAGCGGAATCCTTAGTCCATTTATTCTGATGGATGATAGAGTCGCACCATAGAAGCCATAGAATGCGTGTTTGATACTGATAAGTGGGAGACAATGATCAGAGACTTAATGGTGACCAAATCTAGCAACAGGAAACCTTCCAATTCAGGAACAAATTTGCCCCTCTGTAGACGAACAATACATAGAAGACTATGACGACTATCAAACCGCCGTGTTGGATTGAAACGATTGAACCAGAAGACGCGACATCTGACCTATCAGAAGTGTATCAACGCGTTGGTTCGGTGCACGACAAAATCCATAATCTTTATCGCGCATTCTCGCTTCAACCAAAACCTCTAATTTCGGCCGACCAACATTATCGGGATATTCTGCATAACGAGGCCAACCATACAGAGCCCTGGTTCTTGGAATTATTGGCAACCCAAGCGGCAATCATAGCTGACTGCCATTATGCCTTACAGAACCATGGTGCCAATTTCAAGAACTTGCTTGGCGACAAGGAACTGGGCGAACTGATGCTGGATAGGGTTCGAAGAGATGATTTCAATAGCAGTTCCATCTTCACAAGCAAACAGGCTGCCTTATTGAGTTATGGAGCAAAATTGTGCCGCAATCCTGAAAAAATGTGTTTCAAGGATATAGAAACACTCCGAGATGCGGGTGTGACCGACACGGAAATTCTCGAGGCGGTTCAATCGACCGCCTGCTTTGCCTACTGGGTAAGGTTCATCAATGCATTGGGTGTAAGTCTCGGAGACGAAACCATCGGTTTTTACGATGATTTCAATCAGTCGAGCAACGATGAATGACAAGTAAATGACTGGTCGTCAGTCTTCGCAAGGTAATTTCAGCGCCGTAACGGGGCATCCAGTGCCAATTGCATTAGTTTGATGGGTGTCCGGTTTTTGCGTGTCCGTGACGTACTCGCTCACGGTCACCCCAGAATATCCTGAATTCGTTGTTTCACACGCGCCTGCATATCTAGGGCGCCGGCCTCTCGCCACGCATCAGCATCAGATCGTTCGGACAATTTAGGGTACCAGTTTTCTGTCAGGAATCGTTCCTGGGTGTGCGGGTCAGTTAGAAAATCATTGGTAGGTGCCGCTCGCTGGATAACCTCAAGCGCCAGAGTGTCATCATCAACAGTAACTCCATTGGCCATCTTGCTGACCCACCCGATCATTTCGTCACATAAAGTCAACATTTCGAGCGAGCCCGTGCGACCGCCGGATAGAAAACCTAGATTATGGACGAACGGTGTTTTCGCCAGTGCAGCGACCATAAGGTTAGAGCCGACCTCGGCTGCTGCCTGGGCGTCAAATTGATGCGAATCGGAGCAGCCAGCGCCCACCCAGGATGGAATACCAATATGACGAAAATAGTCACTGGCCCCGAGTCCTGCCAACATGTACTCCGGGGATCCATAAGCCAGATTCGCCTGGCGCAAATCCATGGGCAAAACTGCTGAACCACTCAAAACAGGGGCGCCGGGCTCTTCCAGTTGGTGAATGAGGATGCCGGCAAGTGCTTCAGCCGACGACTGGGCGATTGCTCCAGCAGTTGAAATTGGAGACGACATTCCTGGGAATGTTGCCGGATAACACACGACGGGTGCGCGCCAGCGGGCACAATTAATCAGTCGTACGCACAGTTCCGCGGGCAGCCTTAATGGTGAAACGGGACCCATCAGTTCAATGGAAACGGGTTTTTCTGCAATGCGATTCCAACCGCCGCTCATGTCCGCAATGATATTCATCATGCGTTCTTGTATAAATTCGTCATGGGCTAACAAGGCAGCAGGTTTAGAGCAATTCTCATACATCGCCCGAACCGTTTCGGTCACTTCGTCCTCTGCAGGAATTTCACTTGGATAGCCCAGTGAGCAGACCATATCGATATTCGGTAATTGTTCGCACAGGCGCGCCGTTTCACGAATGTCCTCAAGTCGGCACGGTCGTAACTCATTGGTGCGAAAATCCAGAATTCGAACACAATTGTGACCTGGGCAGAAACTAGAGACCTTGAGCAATGTGTCAACTCGTACCTGACCCTCCAGATCGTACAACACGATTTGGTCGGGTACTGTCGATATGACCTGTTCAATTAGGTCGGGAGGAATTCGAATATAGCCACCGTCCGCTTCTCGGCAGCCATGTTGCTGGAGCAGCTTGGTGCGCGTTGGCGTATGTTCGAAGATAACGCCGACCTTCCACAAAATTGCCTTAACGGTGCTGTGAATCAGCTCCGAACTGTGAGCACCAACTAACTCAAGTGATAGATTTTGTTCTAGTTTGTCGGACCGATTATTGGCACTGACACTACGTAGCGCCTTTGCTTGTCTGCTTTTTGATCGCGGCATTCTAGTTGTTGTACGACTCATCTAGTGTTTTGATATTTCGTTCATCATGATGATGAGCTCTACGAAAGCGAACAGTAGATGCACTCAATGACATGATTATTTAGGCGTCCAGACCAAATTCATATACACTTTAATTTAGGTATATCCAAGTCTGTGATCACCGAGTTTACGGCACATTCCAGATTGGGTAAACACAACCTGTAGGGTTGCTAGTGCTAGAGAATCGAAATATTTATCCGTTGTAGTGAGGGTCATTGTCAGCAACAAAAAGGAAACTTTTTGCATTGATAAACAGTGTGGTCGGGTACCTAAGTAGTACGCCGACGCC
>DUBL01000308.1 GCA_012960345.1 Gammaproteobacteria bacterium
CATCGGCGCGCGAACGCATCATGGTGATTAACTGGTCGAGCAAGCGGATGCGCGAGTGATGGCCGCTGATGTCCGGGTGCATGGTCAGCAGGAACATCCCGCCTTCGTCATAGGCGCCCTCGAACTCCTGCTCGAACACCTCAAACACCGCCGATGGCGCCATATGGGGCCGGATCGGCGCGTCCCGGTGCATGCCGAAATAAATGTAATCGTCGCGGATCCATTCCACGGGTAGTTCGACGATACCCGTAGCTTCGCCATTCTCCAGAAGCTCATAGGGATCATCGTCCGCAAACAACGACGAGTCATACAAGAGTTCAAGTTCACGTTCTATTCGTAATGTGTTGGGGCTGAAATCCCAAGACGGCGTTCGAAGCCCAACCGGTCGAACACCGGTAATTTTCTCGAGTGTTTCGGCTGAGCGGAACATAAGATCCTTCTCTGTCTCGTAAGGAAGGACCGAATTTAATTCGTGAATCCACCCATGGATGCCAATTTCGTGCCCAAGGTCGATTATCCGGCGTTGCTCGTCAGGGTGAAGTAAGGCTGACACGGCCGGGACGAAGAAGGTTGCTGAAATGTCGTGTTTGGAAAGAACATCAAGAATTCTCGGTACGCCTTTACGTGTGCCGTACTGGCCCCATGAGAGGCGCCCGACCGATTTCCCGCCGTCGCGAAGTTCATTGGTTTCATGGTCCGAGTCGAATGAGAGCGCTACCGCGACAGAGGCGCCCTCCGGCCATTTGGCAGGTAACAAATTTCTACCGGCACGAACTTGATCGACAAGACCCCGCCAATGCGGTTCATCCCATGTCCATGGTTCTGATTCGTTATTCATGATGAGCTAATCCTCTTTGTAGGTGCGCGCAGAGCTGACCAGTCGTCATATCCCGGCGATTGGCGTGATCTTGCTACCGTCCGAGAACCTTTGCACTCTGAAAGGCGTTGGATCGACAAGGGGTTGTTGGCCGACAGCAAGGTGGGCGGCGAACTCTCCTGCTGCGGGGCCGATGCCGAATCCATGCCCAGAGAATCCAGTCGCTATGATGCATCCAGGCAGATGCGGCGTTTCAGAAATGACAGGCACTGCGTCCGGTGTGACATCGATCATTCCAGCCCATTGTTCGGCTACTGATAAGCCCTTGAAAAAAGGAAATGCGGCTGTGATATTGGCGCGCGCCTGGTCGAGCAACTGCACTACCGGTGCTGGATTGAGAATGCGCTCCTTCTCGAAGATGGTTGGCGTTTGACCATCCCAACGAGAAGAATAGGCTTGTTCAGTCATAAACCGCTCAGATAGGCGTAATCGAAGGCTGTTGCGGCTCATCCAGGCCAGTGGGAGAAATTGTTGCAGATAGCGGAATGAATCGGGAGTTAAGTCGTAGGGAATTCGAGTTCTTCCGCCAAGCGCTATCGTATATCCACCATCCGATCGCTTGCGCGCGGCAAAGCCTGAGGCATAGATGGATATTTTTGGTCCGCCTGGCATGGGGTGGGTTCGAAATGCCGATGAACGTACTTTAAGTTGCGGGACGCGGACACCTAGATTGCGTAAGAATAAACTCGTCCAGGCGCCGGCGCACACGATTACCGTTTTACATTTAATTTCCCCACGCTCAGTGACAACGCCACTGACGCGGCCCGCTTGTGTATCGATAGTGCGAACTGCTGTATTGGTAAAGAGTTGAGCTCCGAGCCCTCTAGCTGCAAGGGCTATAGCAGGTGCAGCGAGTGTTGGTTCGGCGCGACCATCCGAGGGGGTGAATAGTCCACCTTTCCAGCTGGTGGTGCCCCCGGGGATGTGTTGAACTACGTCTTTGCCATTCAATAGTTTGTTCTTAACGCCATGTTCTTGTCCGATGACTGACCAGGCATGGTGTTTTTGAAGTTCACTGTCATTTTGTGCAAGCGTCAGGACGCCGCACTCGCTAAACCCAACGTTGCGCTGTATTCGTGTATTCATACCCCGCCACAGGCGCAGGGATTCAATGATCAACGGCATTTCTCGCGGATCCCGTCCTTGTTGTCGGCACCAGCCCCAATTCCTCGAGGATTGTTCAGCCGCTATTTGTCCTTTTTCAAACAGCGCGACGGGAATTCCACGTTCAGCGAGCGTGAGTGCAGCACACACTCCGATGATGCCACCTCCGATTATGACGACGTCGGTTTCGGGTGGTATTTCACTATCAGTAGGGACGTGGTCAGGTATTGGTGGCATGAGTTGTAGGTCAGTTAATCGGTATATTTAATTTCAATTGTTGGCGTTCTTCCGTGTATCCAGTTTTAGAAAACCCTAAAAGCTATAGAGTTTTTCTGGGCAGAACGTAAATGTCTAGTTAGACTTCGACGATACACAATGAACAAATCACACACAACATAATGTCTACTTAAAACCCATGAAGACACAAGGAAGCAGCAGTTCAGTTGCGATCGTGACCGGTGGTGCGAGGGGTATTGGTCTTGGTTGTGCGAAATCACTCGTTTCCAAAGACTTCAATATTGTTCTTGTTGATGTGCTCGATAACGAATTGAATCAAGCAACAAGCGCACTGTGTGCTACTGGAATGCACGCTGAATCGTTTGTGGCAGACGTTAGTGATTTTCAGAAAGCTCAGAATGTTGTCGAAAGAATTCTAGAACGTTATGAGTCGATCGATGTGCTCGTTAATAATGCAGGAACGCCGATGCCGAAAGGTTTGCTAGACATCAGTGAGGGCGAATGGGATCGGACAATTGACGTGCACCTCAAAGGCTGCTTTAACTGGTCTCGAGCAGTTGTACCATCGATGTTGAAGAGTGGCACTGGACGCATTGTCAATATTTCCTCTATAAGCGCTTATTCCGGGGGGGTGACCCGTGCAGTCAGTAAGTTTGCGTATGCGGCGGCTAAGGCAGGCATCTTAGGTATGACTCGTTCCCTCGCTAAGGAGTTAGGTCCTTCGGTTACAGTAAATGCGGTTTGTCCGGGGGCCATTAAGACAGAATTGACTGGCGAAATGCTTGAGCGGCGTTCGGCTGAATTTACCGAAGGGATCAGTCTTCGACGCTTAGGTACACCTGAGGATATCGGAGAAGTCGTTGCCTTCCTTGCCACCGTCGAACCAAATTTCATAACTGGCCAGGCGATTACGGTAGACGGATTCCAGTGGATCACATGAGATTACTTTAAGGTGGATCAATTATCAAACACACTTTGTGCTGTGGGTGGAATCATATATGACCGCGAATAATTCAAACGATGATGATTGGGTAATTGTTACTGGGGCTGCATCTGGGATTGGATTTGATGTGGTGCAGTCTCTCTTGGATAAAGGGCATAGTGTGGTCGCGTTAGATCACGACCACGAACGGCTTGACCAGGTTTTTGATGGCGCTGACACTTCAGTGGTGTGTCGTTGTGTGGATGTGCGGAATGCCGACGACATTACGACAGCGATACCCTTGCTACACAGTGAATTCGGCCCGATCAAAGGTCTAGTTAATTGTGCCGGTGTTTATCCCGTTACCCCTTTTCTAGATATTACAGTAGAAGAATGGGATGACGTTTTAAATACGAACCTTCGAGGTGCCTTTATTGTGTCGCAAGCGGTCGGACGCATAATGGTTGCAGACGGAATCCAAGGCAGCATTGTCAACGTGACGTCTACGTCAGCAACTTTCTGTCGTCCCGGGGTGGCGCATTATGGGACTTCTAAGGCAGGACTAACACAATTGACTCGTGATATGGCGCTCGAACTTGCGGAGTTCGGTATTCGCGTCAACGCTGTCGCGCCAGGAGTGATTGGGACGGAAAAGGTATTGACCTCCGCCAAGGCGCGCGGGGCCGTGGAGCACGCTGCGAAACTCGCATCGATACCGATGGGTCGGATAGGTGGGGTGGCAGAAATAACGTCTTTAATCATATTCCTGTTGAGCGATCAGGCAAGTTACTGTACCGGTAGTGTTTTGCTGGCTGACGGCGGATTGACTCTCGGGATTCCCCGTTACTAGTCGGTCAGTTGGTGGTTTCGGTCACCGTATAGATTGGTCTAATGATCACCATCGGCTAGAGGCAGATTGGAGAAAGTTGATGTTTACAGTGAGCAAAAACAAACCATTGGCGACAACTATTACAGGTTCATTGCCAAAACCATTGTGGTTTACCGAGAACTTGGGGCGGCGCCCGTTTCTCGAGGCGATGGGATCGGACTATCAATTTCGCGAACAGTATTTCGATGCGGTCATGGCGGTCATTAGTGATCAAATTAGGGCAGGGCTGGACATTGTCACGGATGGCGATCTGAGGTTCGATAATGATATCGGTGGACGCTCTTGGTTTGGGTACCTATTTGAGCGAATGGACGGTTTGGGCGATATCGCGATGCGTCATGGGGGGAGCGAATGGACGGCCAAAACAGGTAATGAGCGGTCAACTAAGCGGGTTGATGCACCCGGAGATATTCTCCATGAGGTGATGGAAGCACGACTTCCTCCAAAGATACTCGGGCCGATTGGAAGGGGTTCTCTTCAATACGATGCAGTTTTTAAGGCGGCGCAGAGACTGACTCAGTGGCCTGTTAAAATTGGCTCGTGCTGCGGTCAAATGGTTCATAAGAACGCGGTGAATGACTATTACGAAAAACCAATAGATGCTGTTATGGCGTTTTCCGAGGCGTTAAATGAGGAATATCATTCGGTAGCAGACGCAGGCGCACAGGTTCTTCAGGTTGAAGAGCCTTGTCTTCACTTTGTCGCTGGTAGTGCGTGGGAGATATCTCTCGATAATTACGTTGCGGCATTCAATCGAGAGGTTGCCGGCTTACGAAATAGACTTGAAGTGTGGTGTCATACCTGTTGGGGCAATCCTCTAGCTCAAAAAGTCGAGGCCAACTACAGTTACGAACCGATTTTGCCGTATCTAGACCAGTTAGATGTAGACGTTGTTACATTTGAAACGGCCGATAACAAAGGTGCCGAACTTGAAGCTATCGCATCGGGAATCGGGATGGACAAGAAGATCTGTATCGGCGGTGTGACGCATCGAACGCTGCAAGTCGAAAGCCCTGATGAGGTTGCTTCTTTGCTTCGACGCGCTCTAGAGTTTATCGAACCGGATCGACTATTGATCAGCAGCGACTGTGGGTTTGGCCGTCAGGGTATGAGTCGCCTGCATGCGTTTTATAAGATGGTGTCATTGGTCAAAGGCGTTAACCTGGTGCGTAAAGAACTGGGGTTTGAGACGACCGTAGCCCCCGCGGCGCTTGGGCGTTATGACTTTCTGACACCTGGCTAACCTGAAATTGAAGAGATGATTGGGTAATTTCCTGATGTTTTGTTGGTTTTTATGCGCGTATTAGGCCGTTATCCTTGATCTAACTCATGATAGGGAATTCAAACTGATGGATATCGGCGTGGATACCGGTGGTACCTTTACTGATCTTATCTGTCGGCGTGATGGCTATCCTGATATGGTTCTCAAAGTTCCCAGTACTCCCAGTGAGCCATCCAAAGCAGTGATGAGTGGGGTGCGGCAGATTCTCAAGGCGGCGGGCGGTGAGATGAGTGCAGTTCGTCGTTTTGTGCATGGCACAACCGTGGCGACCAATGCTGTGTTGGAAAGGAAGGGAGCCGAGAGTGGGCTCATTACAACAAATGGTTTCGCTGACGTGCTCGAAATCGGGCGACAGATGCGCACTGACATCTATGAACTTGAGTTAGAGCCTGAGACCCCAGTGTTTCTCGCGCCGGGGGCTAGACGCGTTGAGGTCATTGAACGGGTATCGAGCGAGGGAGAGATTCTCAAGCCGCTGGATGAGGCTTCGTTGCATCATGCAATCGCAACCTTGCGCACCGAGGGGGTGACCTCTATTGCCGTCTGTTTCTTGTTCTCGTTTCTAAATCCAACCCATGAACGGCGGGTTCGTGACATTATCGAAGTCGAATATCCCGACATATCAGTGTCGTTATCTTCTGACGTTGATCCGGCTTTTAGGGAATATGAGCGAACAGTCGTTACAGCATTCGATGCATATACGAAACCCGTACTGCGTGACTATCTGGGTGAATTGGATGCAGCATTATCTAAAAACGGTGTTGTGGCACCTTTGCAGGTCATGCAGTCGCGCGGGGGCATCAGTGCAGCGAGGACTGCAACCAAACGACCTGTGCGACTTTTTCTCTCTGGGCCCGCGGCAGGGGTAATTGGTGGGAGTGGAGCGGGCCAGGCCGCAGGGGAAAACAATCTGATTACTGTAGATATCGGAGGTACCAGCTGTGACATTGCGCTGGTTGCACAAGGGAGGCCCTTAGTAAGACCTGAAGGAAGAATCGATGGTTATCCGGTACGTGTACCCATGTTGGATGTCAATGCGATGGGTTCTGGCGGTGGCAGTATCGCTTGGCTTGACGCTGCTGGTGGATTGCGAGTGGGGCCACAATCGGCTGGTGCCGATCCGGGACCCGCCTGTTATGGGCGCGACGGAAAACTCGCTACCGTTACCGATGCATCGATCGCGCTTGGTTTTTTAAATCCGGATTATTTCGCCGGCGGCACAGTACCATTAGATCGTGAGCTTGCCGAACAGGCCATACGAGAAACTATTGCCGTACCGTTGTCAATGACGGTCGAACAGGCCGCACTTGGCATTCATCAGGTAGTAAACGCACAAATGGCCGAAGGTATGCGTCAAGTGTCAATACGCCAGGGCCATGATCCAAGAGATTTTTCCCTCGTGCCTCTGGGTGGGGCAGGTCCAGTACATGCCATACCGCTGGCGGAGGAGCTTAGCATCGATACGATTATTATCCCGCGTCACCCCGGAGTTTTGTCGGCAGAGGGACTGCTGGTTGCACCAATTGAGCACGAAGTATCAATTGGGTTTCCTCATGACCTCGATGCGGTGGGTATTAATGAGCTTAAAACAAGATTTGATGAACTGGATGCACAATGCGCAGCCCTGATGAATGCGGAGGCAGGCGAAGTCGAGAATGTCGAAATCATTCATGCGGTCGACATCTGTTATGTCGGTCAGTCGCATTATCTCGATATCACTGTCGACTTGAGCGACGCTAAACCGCGTGAGTCCATTTACCGTGACTTCATTCATGCTCACGAACAGGTTTTTGGGTACAGCACGGAGTCGCCCGCACGTATTGTCAACTTGCGTAGTATTCATCGCTCTCAGGGGCCTGAGGTCAGTGTTCCGATAGCGGCGGAACAGGCGGATCAAGACCCTTTAAAAAAACGCCGCACTGTGATATTTGAGATGGGGAAAAATGCCGAGATCGATATACTCGATCGTTCCTATCTAGCTGTTGGATCAAGTATTGATGGCCCTGCCATCATTGAGCAGGCGGATACGACGACCGTCTTGCATGTGGGCTGGACTGCAACGGTAATCGAGAGCGGTGAACTGGTACTCAAAAAAAGGGTAACACCATGAATCGAATGATCGACACGACGACCATAGATCCGATAACACTTGAAGTGGTGAGAAACAAAGTTGACGGCATTGCTAACGAAATGCAGTCGACATTGCTCCGGAGTTCTTTCTCTACCGTAGTAAAGGAGGGGTTAGACGCGTCAGCCAGTCTATTCACGCTCCACGGAGAAACGCTTGCCCAGGCCATCGCAATCCCCATACATCTCGCGACTTTAATTCCGATCGTCGAGACAATTGTCAAGACCTTTCCGCTGAATGAAATGAAACCGGATGATCTCTACATCATGAATGACCCGTATCTGGGTGGGACTCACCTCCCGGACATTGCGATCGTTATGCCGGTATTCTTCGATGGTGAGCCTATCGCCGTTAGTGCTGCGATGACACACCACCAGGATGTTGGCGGGATGTCTCCTGGTTCGGTTCCGCCGAATGCGACGGAGATCTATCAGGAAGGCATCCGGATACCACCGCTAAAACTTCGAGAAGGGAAAAAGTTTAATGACACCCTGATTCAGATGCTTAAACTCAATGTTCGCGTTCCAAAAGTTTTTATGGGTGATATTGGGGCTCAGATATCCGCCTGTACGGTCGGAGCGCGTCGCGTAGTTGAGTTGGCCAATCGATACGGTCGCGGGCAAACTTTACAAATCTTCAACGAACTATTGGATCGATCAGAACTGCTGACTCGCAAAGCGCTGGAAGCGATTCCTGATGGTACCTATAGTTACGTCGATTACCTGGATAATGATGGTGTCAATCTTGAGGAGTCAGTCAGAATTGAGGTCGCTGTGACCATTAACGGGAGTGAGTTTCATTGTGATTTCGAAGGCACCGACCCGCAGACTCGTGGACCATTCAATGCAGTTAAGTCCGGATCCCAGGCAGCGGCCTATTATGCAGTGCGTGCTGTAACCGACAGCTCGATTCCGACAAATGGCGGTTGTTTTCGGCCAGTCAGTCTGCATTTGCCGGAAGGTAGCTTGGTAAACCCAGTCGAGCCCGCCCCAGTCAATTCGCGAACCGCTACATTGAAGCGCATTGCAGGGAGTATTGTTGGTGCGTTGAAAGAAGCCCTTCCAGACCATATACCGGCCGATAGCGCTGGTGAGTTATTGGTATTGTCACTCGGCGGAAAGAGCCCGGATGGTAAGCCTTATGTGGTGGGCGAGTTCAACGCCGGCGGCAGCGGCGGCGGGCCCAGAAAGGATGGAGTAGACGTTATCGAGACGGACGGCAGCAACTGCATGAATATGCCAGTCGAAGCACTGGAATTGGAAGCGCCGGCTCGTGTTCACCGCATGAGTCTACGGACGGATTCCGGCGGAGTGGGTGAATTTCGTGGTGGACTAGGGTGTGTCCGAGAAATAGAATTCCTAACCGACGATATCGCCTTGACCCACCGAGGCGAACGTCATCGTCATGCAGCCCGTGGTTCACAGGGCGGGGGGGACGGTGCTAAGGCGTTTTCGAAAATTGTTCGGCGGGACGGTAGCGAAGAAGTGGTCAATTCAAAGCTTTTTACAATCGTCCACGCGGGGGAGCGGCTTATTGTGGAAACCGCCGGTGGGGGCGGATATGGAAAGCCCAATAAACGTAATCGCCAGGCGATTCGTGATGATGTCAGTAATCGAAAAGTAAGCCAGCAGTGTGCGAATGCTGAGTACGGACTCGACGATGTTAACTAGGTACAGTCATTTGTATTGAGGGTCTTAGTGTGCCAAAGCGCGGGTCGCTCCTGTTTTCTCCTTATCAACTACGAGGAGTTTCTTTTCGAAACAGAATTGTTT
>DUBL01000309.1:0-4458 GCA_012960345.1 Gammaproteobacteria bacterium
GTTATTTCGTATTTCATGTGTATTGTTCATCCGGTTTTAAATGGAAGCCGGGTAGGTTCGGATTTTTCTGGCGTAGGTGATGACGGCGGCATTTACCACCAATGATTGGTAGTATGCTTTTGCATTAAACCAGATAACTTGATGGCGACTATGGCACAACTAGACGACGACACGCTGAACACCATCGCGCATCAGATGCTGGCGGACTATGATGCCGTTGATCCCGGTAAGATCTTTGTGGATGGTTTGCGACTCGGGATCCCAGATGCCTGGCGAGTGCAGACCGCGGTGACCCACCTTCGAGAGCAACGCGGTGAATCTGTGGTCGGATACAAGATCGGTTGCGTTTGTGATAGCAATCAAAAGGCAATGGGTCTGTCCCACCCGGTTTGGGGTCGGCTCTGGTCGAACGAACAGCATGTCGACGAGGCGGTCCTTGGTAAGGCAGCCTTCGCCAACGTCGCGCTGGAGGCGGAATTTGCCGTCACCCTGAATAGCGCAATCAGTCCGGACCACACATCGACTAAAGAGATTACCTCCGCGATTGAAGCGGTGTATCCCGTCATAGAGATTCATAACAAAGTGATGCGCGGTGAGGCACCCAACGGCCATGAGTTAATTGCGAACAATGCCATTCACGCCGGGGTGGTTCGTGGACAGCCGGTGCCTGATCCTGCGGCATTACTGACAACAGATCTCGCCCTCGTGTTCGACGGTGACATAGTGGACTCTTGGGTTTCGCTTCAGTGGCCCGGGGATATTCTGTCCGCCATCCAGTGGCTGGTTGAAACACTCGCTGAGTCAGGTCAACGACTCAAAGCGGGCGACCTGATTTTGACCGGTGCGTTTGGACCGCCGATACCCCTTGGCGATAAAACCCGCGTTGATGTCACCTCGTCGGCATTCGGCAATGTGGGCGCGACCTTCGTTTAAGTGAGGTGACAGTCCGTGGTTGCCCTAAGGTTGGCACTAAGTCTGACCTCCTTAGAGCACAGGCAGGGTGAAGGTTGGGGTTAGTTCACTTCACCCCAACGGGAGCCTTGAGAACAAACTTGGTTTCGTCCAGCCCCTTTGGCGAGATAAAGATGATCATCGGCAATATGTATCAGGTCACCAGCAGTGCCACCGCTAACCGGCGTTGCACTCGCCACTCCTACACTGATTGTGATGATATTCTGATGGGTTCCGGCGCTGTGTTCGATTTCCTCCGATGCGACCGCTTGCCTCAGGCGTTCGCCCACTGCCGACGCTTGGGAAAGGTCTGTTTCCGGCAACAGGGCGACGAATTCCTCACCACCGTAACGTGCAACGAGACTGGTCGGTTCTTTTACGTTGTTGCTTAACACGGCGGCCACCCGTTTCAGGCAGGCATCTCCTGCCAGGTGTCCGTACGTGTCGTTGTACGGTTTAAAGAAGTCGATATCGATCAGCAGTAGCGAACAGTTCCCCGAGCCACGATCGGCTAGGCGTCGCCACTCTTGTTCAATTCGGAATTGGAAATCGCGCCGGTTGGAAACCTGGGTTAGGCTGTCAATCCTCGCGTGTTCGGCCATGGCGGAGGTATCACGCCGGTCGGTTACGAGTTTGTCGAAGCGGGCATTCAGGATTTCCGGACTACGGTCCAGTGGCATGTATTCGGTGGCACCGTTCTTTAGCGCTCGAATCTCGGCAGCGTCCGAGCTGATGAGAGAAGCTAACACCCACGTCACGCGACGATTAGTGGCCAGATGAGTGAGTGCATCGAGGACAATGTCTTCGACAAACTCATGCTCTATGATCAGGAAGTCGACGTTATCGTTCTTGACCAACATTTCCTGGCATTGGTCCAGATCTGAGAAATGTAAAACCTCGCAGGACTCGCGTACGATCCTGACCACTGGCCAGAGATTATCCATAGAGCCATAAAGGGCAACGACGGGCCGGGGTTGGAAGACACAGACGTCATGGTTAACAAAATGCTCGCGGCGACCGAGAAGGAACTGGTAAAGGGCTTCTTCCGTTGGTAGTCCCAGGAGGAGATTATTGCTGGTGCGATGGGTCATGATCGGAATGCGCCGGTCGAAGTGCTCATTGCTTTCCCAGTCAGATTGCCACTTGGCGAATTCTGTCGGTGCGGACTTCTGTTCTTGCAAGAACTGCCACACCGAAAGTGATTCCCCATCAATCGTCCCGCCACCAGTTTTTTCTTTTTGGCCAATGTCCACAACAGTCCTGTTATCAGCAGCGTTTTGATGCAGGATGTCCATCAGGCCTGTTTCGTTGATGATCTCCTGAAGTACCGCGGGATCAGCAATATCACGTCCCTCGAGCCACAGGGATTGATAAAGGGCCAGCCGGAGTGTGGCTTGCGACGTCGGGGAGATTTTTCCCAGGGTGTAGATCAGATCTGTTGCCATTTCAGTTCCCGGGCGGGTACGCGGTAACTTGACCGTGACATCGGGCGCTCGGTGATGAATAGAAAAAACCTCGTTGGCAAGCAGACTTTGATCCTCTAGGGAGAAATTGGATTTCGACAGTTCGGGAGCATGGACTATGAGTCGCCATTCGATACGCTCCAGCAGTCCCCAATCGGCAAGGCGCTGATGCAGCGCAAAGCAAAATGGACAGTTCAGGTCGCCATAAGCGATGACGTTATCAAGGTTTTCAGACTGAAGTGCTGATAACGGGCTTGTACTAGAGGAATTCACGATCGTAACTATATCAACGTCTTGCTTGTAGGGCTTAAGATTTGTGATTGTAACAAGGAGGCTTGCAGGTGATTGACGATCTGGTCATTTGGGGTTTGTTTGTTGAACGAAGTTCAGAGCACACTCATTCAGTTGCTGCCTTGGTCTAAGTCGGGTCGTGGATGCGACGTAGCGCCTGGTAGCGTGGCCCTGCATGGGTTCACCGTGTTGATTAACGGATGAGTTTGATCGTTGCCGACTGACATTCTGTATTCCTTGTATTTCATCTAAGATGCTATCGATTGCTTGATTGTTTTCCCTTGAGTGTCTGTTAAAACCGTGCATCCACGCGCTGTGGTGGTCAACCACAATCCCTTATGATTGCTAGGGTGTATGGCGCTCAGCGCTGTTGTAGATTAGTTGTTAAGATTTCTATCTTATTGTCCAAAAGCGGTCATTTGTGTTCTGTCCTGCCGTTTGCTTGAAGCGGCATTTCTCCGAGTGGTTGCTGATTAGATAAGACATTAGGTTTCGGGGTGAAATGGGTGTGGCCCAGGAGGTTGTGATGTATGACTGGAGTTTCAGCGTTGTGTGGGATTATAGGATGGTCTATGTCCAGGGTGCGTTGATCACGTTGCAACTCAGTCTGTTAGCTGTACTGTTCAGCCTGTCGTTGGGTTTAGTTGTGGGAATTGCCCGGCAGAGTCCACGCAGGTCTCTGTCCTTCCCGGCTGCCTGGTACGTGGAAATATTCCGGGATACCCCATTACTCATTCAGATCGTTTGGATTTTCTATTGTCTCCCGATCCTTATGGGGGTCACGTTGTCCGCATTCTGGGCTTCGGTTGTTGCGCTGTCTTTGCATATGTCGGCCTATGTCGCGGAGATCGTTCGGGCAGGTATTGCGGCCGTTGATAAAGGGCATATTGATGCTGCAAAGATTCTGGGATTAAATTACTTTCAGATCATGCGTCGCATTATCTTGCCGCAGGCACTGCGGCGCATGCTCCCACCGTTGGTCAATAATTTTGCTGACATATTGAAACTCTCGGCACTGGCTTCCGTGATTGGTGTCTATGAGTTACTTCACTCAGTCGAAAATGTCATTATGAACAATTTCCGACCGCTTGAGATGTACTCTGTCCTTGCCGTCGTGTACTTCATGCTGATTTTTCCAGTGGCTTTTGTTGCGCGGCGTGCTGAACTTTATTTTGCTGAGAGGTTTTGAGCGGTGGATACAACAGTTCCCGCTATTCAGTTACAAGCCCTTAAGAAGCGTTTCGGATCGCTCGATGTCCTGTGCGGAGTCGATCTTGAGGTCAAAAGCGGAGAGGTCGTTTGTGTGATCGGTCCATCGGGATCCGGGAAAAGCACTCTGTTGCGCTGTATAGCTTACTTAGAAGACGATTTCGAAGGGGCCATTTATCTTGGGGGGGAGTTGCTAGGCCGCGTTTTGAATGATGGCCGTCTGGAACGCGTAGGGGGCGCCGCGTTACGCAAAGTGCAGATGAAGGCAGGTATGGTGTTTCAGCAGTTCAATCTTTGGCCGCACAAAACGGTGTTGGGAAACATTACCGAGGCGCTCATGTTGGTAAAGAAAATGCCAAGAGATGAAGCTGAGGCAATTGGGGATCAGCTGTTAGGCAAAGTGGGCCTTTCGGAAAAACGCAATGAGTACCCTTCGCGTCTGTCCGGTGGACAACAACAACGAGTTGCCATTGCCCGTGCACTGGCAATGCACCCAGAGATCATGCTGTTCGATGAGGTCACGTCGGCACTCGATCCAGAGTTG
>DUBL01000309.1:4468-9126 GCA_012960345.1 Gammaproteobacteria bacterium
CGTGCGTTGGCCATGGAGCCGCGCCTCATGCTGTTTGATGAGCCAACCTCAGCCCTTGACCCCGAGATGATTGGCGAAGTGCTAGACGCCATGCGGGAGCTTGCCAAAGAGGGGATGACCATGGTGGTAGTGACGCATGAGATCGGGTTTGCTTCCAGAGTGGCAGATCGAGTCGTATTTATGGACAGAGGGGTGATTATTGAGGAAGGCACGCCAGAAAAAGTTTTGAAAAACCCCAATCAGGCGCGAACTCGTGAATTCCTTTCATTGATGGCGCATGAAGAATTTTGATTTGGTTTGGGTATCCCATTATTGTTGTGGCCACAAAAAGCGGCTGCGTGTCGAGCGGTGTAACCAACGGGCAAATGCCCACTATGACGAGGAGGAGTGAAGTTATGATTAGTAGAAAAAAGCGTGTTTACCGGCTTGTGCCAACTTTGTTTGCTGCTATGGCGGTTGTGTCATTACTAGTGACCCCTGCCGAGGCAAGAGATATGGCGGACATAACGAAGTCAAAGAAGTTCAATATTGGAGTTGTACCGTTCCCGCCCGATGTCATCAGAGACCCTAAGACTGGCGAGTACAAGGGTATTTTTGTGGATGCTGCTCGATCGATCTGCGAGACCATCGAGGTCGAATGTGTTTTTAAGGAATTTGCATGGGCGACTTTTATTGCAGGAATACAATCAAGACAGATTGATCTTTCTGTTGCGTCAACCTACTCGAAGATGAAAAGAGCCCTCGTCGTCAATTTTAGTCAACCTATTTATTTTCTCGGCTATAGAGCGGTTGCAAAAAAAGGTGACAATCGATTTAACAGTCCTGAGGATTTAAACAATGCTGATATCACCATTGGAGTTACCCAAGGGACGGGTGAGCATGACTGGGCGCAGAAGGTGGCACCTAAGGCGAAGCTGAGCGTGGTCAAAACTGAAGAGTTAAATATGCTTCAGATTGTCACGGGAAAAGTTGACGTTGCCATTGGCGACTCAGTCGCGGCCCATCATGCGCTTGTCAAGCAGTCAGGTATCCAGGCAGTGCTTGGGGGCCGAATCTACAGCAGAAACATGGTCGCCTGGGCAATGCACAAAGAGGACACTGATATTCTGCGCTTCGTTAATACCGCGCTTAATCAGTTAATTGCTAGTGGTAAGTTGGAAGACCTTGCAAAGAAATACGAGGCCCCATGGATTAACGATCTAGCTTTTTGATAGGAGTTCAGTGTGCGAGGATTTCGGATAATAGCTTACGCTTACGAAATCCTCGCATGCATTCGGTTAAGTCCTACAAATACACGCTGAGGCGCCAAAGTCTGTTGCGCCCCTGAGGGGTTGGCGCCAAACACAGGGTAAGGTAAATAGGCTAACCGTTGATGGCGCGAACAAATCCATAGTGCACTGAATGCTGGTGGAAGTGAATGGTTTCGCCAACGATGATGGAGGGTATGGTTACGATACTCGGGTTGATTATTTGACCGAGGTGACTTGGGCGCGCGTAATGAGCACAACCGAGGTGGCAATAATAATCATGCCAGCAATGGCCTGCAGGCCGAGTTTTTCGTCAAAAAGTAACCACATCATGATCATTGCCAAAGGCGGTACCAGAAAGAACAGACTGGCAACATTGACAGCAGCATTTTGTTTGACCATGACCCATAAAAGGGTCATGGCCCCCAGCGAAACAATCAACACAAGCCAGGTCAGCGCAAATAGAAACTCGCCACTCCACTCTACGTGTCCGCTTTCCAGTAATAAGGAGAGCAGCAGCATCAGGATACCGGCAGCGAGAAACTGCAGGAAGGCACCACTCCCAAGATCCATTTCACTGCAATAGCGCTTTTGATAAACCGTCGCAATACTGATGGCGGCGACAGACATCAAGCAAAGTCCCATGCCGGATAGATCTCGGCCAAAGACGTCTAACTGTTCCGTGACAACCAACGCGACCCCGAGCGCTCCCCCGATAAAGCCAAGCCACTGGCGCTGGCTAACTTTTTCACCGACGAAAGGTTGAACCAATACGGCTGTGATCAGCGGTTGTGTGCCCAGTATGAGTGCGCAAACACCGACGGGCACGCCGCGATAGACCGCTTCAAATACGCCACCGAGATAGATGCCATGAATCAAGACGCCGCAGAATATGATGTGCGCATAGTCGCTGAGGCGCGAAGGCCACCGGCTGCGTAATCGCCACGCGACCAGAAGTAAAATACCCGCTGCCAGTAAGAATCGCCAGGCGAGGAAGGTAAACGGCTCAGCGTAAGGCAGTCCAAAGCGAATGCCGACAAAGGCGGAACTCCAAAGAAAAACAAAAACCACCGGCGTTGCGGGAATAAATCGGTGCCACAGGGTGATTGCGTGAGTCACTTAGCGATGATCCCGACGATGGCATAAAAGGGTATTGTCCCATGCGCTCAACCCCGCTTTCATGGCTCAGAGTAGAGTGCGCCTGATAACCCAACGCATCGGTCAAAGCGTTGTGCGGGAGACTAATCTACCAACGCGGCCTCAAGGGTCTTAATTTATTTTGTGTGCTTGAGTCGACGGGTCCTGCGTCGATGGAGGGGGTCAGGGTTGGTCTGTATATTCGTAAGTGATTGACTATAAATAGATTTTGTTAGAAAATCGGTACGGTTAATACAGCCCGTCTGCATCGCCAATGAGGTGCCCACCATTTGTCTTCAAACGGTGGGCAGTGGTTGAAAACCACGATTACAGCGTTATATAGAATCAGAAGCGGCAAGATGCAGCATCGCGAAAGTGGCGGAACTGGTAGACGCGCTGGTTTTAGGTATCAGTGGGGTAACCCATGGGAGTTCGAGTCTCCCCTTTCGCACCAGTATCACGATCAGCATTGCTGAGCGGCATAGCAGAGGATGAACAGTGGAAGTTTCGATCGAATCACCCGGTGAAATTGTTCGCCGCATGACTATTAAAGTCCCCGCCACAGAGTTGGAAAAGGGAGTCGATGCACGCATTGTTCGATTTTCTCGGACAGCCAAAATACCTGGATTTCGGCCGGGTAAGGTGCCACGTAAAGTGGCCGAAGCCCAATTTGGTATTCAGGCGCTACATGAAGCCGCTCAGGAACTGATTGACATAAGTTACCGTGACGCCTTGCAGGAACAGGCAATTGTCCCGGTAGGTATGCCATCGATTGAGCCGAAAAACCTCACGCGAGGTGAAACCCTTGAATACACGGCCACGATTGAAGTTTTTCCAGATATTCCAAGACATGATATCAAGGGCAAGCGTGTTGAACGACCGGTCTGCACGGTGGAGGACAGTGACATCGACCAGACGGTTGAAACACTTCGGAAGCGCCAGACAACTTGGGAATCCACCGCCGATGTCGCGAATGAAGGTGACCGTGTCTCGGTCGATTTCAAGGGCACTGTCGATGGTGAGCCGTTTGAGGGTGGTCAAGCAGAGAACTATCCGGCTGTCATCGGCAGTGGTGGTTTGTTGCCTGAGTTCGAGAGTGCTTTGGCAGGGACCAAGGCTGATGAGCAAGTGACGGTGGCTCTTACCTTTCCTGAAGATTACCCCAGTGCGGAACTTGCCGGGAAAGCAGCTGAATTTGCGATCACAGTACGCGATGTCGGTCGACCGGTATTGCCGGAAGTGGATGAAGACTTTATAAAAGCCCTCGGTATTAGTGAGGGGACTTCAGAAGCGTTTCGGGCTGAAGTGAGATCGAATCTGGAACGTGAACGCGACGAGCGAGTGCGCAGTTTGCTGCGGCAAGCTGTTTTCGATGCGTTACTCGACGGCAATGATTTTCCCGTCCCAGAAACGTTGATCGAGGAAGAGATTGAGCGTGCGATTAAGGCGACTCGAGCCCAACTCCAGCAGCAGGGGTTGCCAGGTGATGGTGATATTGATCGAACGCGTTACCGTGACGAGGCCAAGCGTCGCGTCGCGTTGGGTTTAGTGATGAACGAATTCGTTAAGGTGAGGGAGCTCCAGCCGAGGGATGACGAAGTAAAGGCTCATCTGGAAAAGCTTGCGTCGAGTTACGATGACCCTCAGCAGGTGATCAGTTGGCACTATGCCGAGCGCTCGCGGTTGGGCCAGATCGAAGCGTTGGTTGTGGAGGAAAAGGCGATTCAGTGTCTGCTCGAGGAAGCCGAAGTAGTGGATAATGAAATACGGTTCAGCGAATTCATGAACCCCGCGGCTACGGGTGATACTGATGCGGTTTCAGCGACAGAATAACAAATAGTGGGACTAGGTTAACTGAGTTAGCAGGGGGTAATGTGAAAGACCAATCGCAACGCGCACTAGGAAGTGATCCGCAGAATATTGGCCTTATCCCGATGGTGATCGAAACCACCGGCCGGGGTGAACGAGCGTTCGATATCTATTCGCGCCTGTTGAAAGAACGGGTGATATTTCTGGTCGGTCAGGTGGATGACCACATAGCCAATCTGGTTGTGGCGCAGCTTCTTTTCCTCGAATCAGAAAATCCGGACAAGGACATCCATCTTTACATCAACAGTCCTGGTGGGAGCGTTACCGCTGGCCTGGCTATTTATGACACCATGCAGTTTGTTCGGCCAGACGTCAGTACGGTCTGCATCGGGCAGGCAGCGAGCATGGGTGCGTTGATATTAGCGGGTGGGGCATCCGATAAGCGATTTTCTCTTCCTCACGCCC